>JBJEUH010000183.1:0-45249 GCA_051883735.1 Candidatus Ventricola sp. | reverse complement strand
TTCGTGCAGAACTTCACCGACATCGACGACAAGATGATCCGCCGCGCCAACGAGGAGGGCATCACCGTCAAGGAGCTGGGCGAGCGCTTCATCGCCGAGTACTACAAGGACGCGGACGCGCTGGGCATCGAGCGCGCCACCGTCAACCCCAAGGCGACCGAGCACATCCCGGAGATCATCGCCCTCATTCAGAAGCTGGAGGAAAAGGGCCTGGCCTACGCCGTGGAGAACGGCGACGTGTACTATAACACCAAGGGCTTTGCCGGCTACGGCAAGCTCTGCGGCCAGTGCATGGACGATCTGGAGAGCGGCGCGCGCATCGAGGTGGACAATATCAAGCGCAACCCGATGGACTTCGCCCTCTGGAAGGCGCAGAAGCCGGGCGAGCCGGCGTGGGCGTCCCCGTGGGGCATGGGCCGTCCGGGCTGGCACATCGAGTGCTCCGCGATGAGCATGAAGTACCTGGGCGAGACCATCGACATCCACTGCGGCGGCAAGGACCTCGTCTTCCCGCACCACGAGAACGAGATCGCCCAGAGCGAGGGCGCGACGGGCAAGCCGTTCGTGCGCTACTGGATGCACAACGGCTTCATCAACGTCGACAACCAGAAGATGAGCAAGTCCCTGGGCAACTTCTTCACGGTGCGCGACATCGCCAAGGAGTTTGACCTGGAGGCCGTGCGCATGTTCATGCTCAGCGCGCACTACCGCAGCCCGATCAACTTCTCCCGCGACATGATCGAGCAGGCGAAGGCCTCCCTGGACCGCCTGTACACCGCGCGCGACCATTACAGCTTCCTGCTTGAAAACGCCGCGGACGGCGAGATGGGCGCGAAGGAGAGCGAGCTCATGGCCAAGGTTCAGGCCGTGCGCGAGGGCTTCGACGCGGCGATGGACGACGACATGAACACCGCGGGCGCGATCGCCCAGATCTTTGAGCTGGTGCGCGAGGCGAACGCTGCGCTCGATGAGAAGAGCCCGAAGGCGGCGACCCAGGCCGTGCTGGACGCCTTGGAGGAGCTCACCGGCGTGCTGGGCATCCTGCGCCGCAGGACCGACGCGAAGGACGACGAGGTGGAGAAGCTGCTCGCTGCCCGCGCCGAGGCCCGCGCCAACAAGAACTGGGCGGAGAGCGACCGCCTGCGCGAGGAGATCACCAAGCTCGGCTATATCCTCAAGGATACCAAGCAGGGCCAGCAGATTTCCAAGGCGATTTAATTGCATGCCGCAGCGCAGGCGCGGCGGCTTTGGGCAGACCCCCGCAGGGCGCGGGGGTCTGCCGCTTTTTGGCTGCGCGGCATGGGCGGAGATTGACGCTGGATATGGATATATGGTATAATCCATAAAAACGGAAGGATGCGTTCCTATGAAGCTGTTTGAACGTGCCGATCAGTATTGCAGAGAATCCACCTGGAAGACGCTGGCCGCTCTCAAGCTCTGCCTGTTCTCCATCGGCATCATCGTGGGCGTCCTGCTGCCCGATACCTGCAAGCTTCCGGTGCTCGTCATCTTTGGCGTCGTGCTCGTTGTGACGTACATCCCGCTGATGGCGAAGTTTATCCGGATCTGCAGAAGGTAAAACGGACAGGATGGGAAGAGCGGCGGCCGGCTGCGCTCAGCCGTCCGCCTGCCCGCATGGCCGGGCCTCAAAAAAGAAAGCGGAACGGGGCGGAAATTTCCCGCCTGGACGATTGCCAAAAAGCAACCGGCGTGATATAATGATCCGAGGATACCTGAGCATATCGTCGTGCAGCTGACGTAAACGGTTGACTATCGGAGGAGCCATCGATCCCCGTAGTCCTTCGTTTACTTTTTTTGTGTCTGTTTTCAAGGAGGAAAAGTATGAGGTATGACGTCATCATCATCGGCGCGGGCCCCGGCGGCATCTTTTCGGCCTACGAGCTGACGAGGCTGAAGCCGGACATGAGGATCGCCGTGTTTGAGGCGGGCCATCCGCTCTCCAAACGCCATTGCCCGATCGACGGCGAGAAGGTCAAGACGTGCGTCGGCTGCAAGAGCTGCTCGATCATGAGCGGCTTCGGCGGCGCGGGCGCGTTTTCCGACGGCAAGTACAACATCACCAACGACTTCGGCGGCACGCTGTATGAGTACATCGGCAAGGCCAAGGCGCTGGAGCTGATGCGCTACGTCGATGAGATCAACGTGCGCTACGGCGGCGAGGACACGAAGCTGTACTCCACCGCCGGCACGAAGTTCAAGAAGCTCTGCATCCAGAACAACCTGCATCTGCTCGACGCGTCGGTGCGCCATCTGGGCACGGACATCAACTATGTGGTGCTGGAAAACCTCTACGCCGAGCTCAGGGAGAAGGTCGATTTCTTCTTCGATACGCCGGTGGAGAGCGTGCATGTGGTCGGGGACGGCTACGAGGTACGCGCCGGGGAGCAGACGTATGCCTGCAGGGACTGCGTGATCTCCGTGGGCCGCATCGGCAGCAAGTGGATGGAGCGCGTGTGCAAGGAGCTGGACATCCCGACGAAGTCCAATCGCGTGGACATCGGCGTGCGCGTGGAGCTGCCCGCGGAGGTCTTCTCCCATCTGACGGACGAGCTCTACGAGAGCAAGATCGTCTACCGCACGGAAAAGTACGGCGATCTGGTGCGCACCTTCTGCATGAACCCCAGGGGCGCGGTCGTCAACGAGAACACCAACGGCATCATCACCGTCAACGGCCACAGCTACGAGGACCCGGCCCGGCAGACCGAGAACACCAACTTTGCGCTGCTGGTGGCCAAGCACTTCTCCGAGCCGTTCAAGGACTCCAACGGCTACGGCGAGAGCATCGCGCGCCTGAGCAACATGCTCGGCGGCGGCGTCATCGTGCAGCGCTTCGGCGACCTGATCCGCGGCCGCCGCTCCAACGCGGACCGCATGCGCGATTCCTTCCTCACGCCGACGCTCAACGCGACCCCCGGCGACCTGAGCCTGGTGCTGCCCAAGCGCATTCTGGACGGCATCATCGAGATGATCTACGCGCTTGACAAGGTCGCGCCCGGCACGGCGAACGACGACACGCTGCTCTACGGCGTGGAGGTCAAGTTCTACAACATGGAGGTCGCCGTCAACGAGCGCCTGCAGACCCGCTACGACGGCCTGTACATCATCGGCGACGGCAGCGGCATCACGCATTCCCTGTCCCATGCGTCCGCCAGCGGCATCCACGTCGCGCGCGCCATCGCGGAAAAGAAAAACTGAGCGAAGAAGGTTCCGGCGTTTGCCGGAGCTTTCGCTTTTTGAGCGCGCTCGGGAAGAAATGCCATGCGTGCTTCGTCTGTTTATTGCCCGGCAAAGAGGCCGGGACAGAAGAATCAACCCAAGGGGAGGATATGAACATGAAAAAGAAGATGATCTGGGTGCTGCTGGCGGCCGCGCTGGTCCTGGCTGTGGCTGTGGCGGCGCTGCTGCTGACCAGGAATGATGCGGTGGAAAGCGCCGAGCCCATCATCGTGACCGAGGAAACCACGGCTGAGCCGGAGATCCAGGAGGAGGTGGAGGCCGAAGCGCTGAGCGAGGAGGAGGAGCCAGAGATCGAGCTCGTCACGCTGACCGGCACGATCGTGGAGATCACGGACGAGTACGCGCTGCTCGACGCGGGCGAGCTGGGCCAGATTCAGGCGAATCTGCTTGAGGACACGCTCGTGGAGGGTGTGGAGGAGCTTGCCGTCGGCCAGGTGGCGGTTGTGACGTACGACGGCAAGATGACCCGCTCGCTGCCGGCGCAGGTCACCGCGCTGCGCATCGGCGTCAATGAGCTCAAGGGCACGGTGAAGGAGCTCGGCGAGGGCCGCGTCACCGTCGAGCGGCTCGAGGGCGGCGACGAGGTCGTGCTCACGCTGCCGGAGGGCGCGCCGGAGCTTGCCGTGGGCGACGTGATCACCGCGTATACCACGGGCATCTCCACGATGTCCCTGCCGCCGCAGATGAACGCAATCGCGGTGGTGAAGTAATCCATGCTCGGCAGGCGATTTCCGACCGGATGTCGCCTGCCTTTTTCCCGGATTCAAACGGTTGAATTCGCCGGAAAAGTGTGCTAGAATGAAAAAGCCGCAAGGCAAGTTTTTGATTGTGAGGTGAGACCATGGACGGCGGTAGTAGTAGTCGGAATGCAGACGGCGTATTCATAGGATGCCTGAAACCGCGCGGAGCTCTGCCGTTTGTGGCCGGGTTCTAGTTTCTTTGCGCCATTCCATATGAACGCCATTGTCTGTTTTCAAGCTGCACTACAATCGGCACAGGACGAGCGTAGTCGGGCTGCCTTGAGGCGACAATGGGTTTTTTATGCCCGTTTCGCCTGAAAAGGGCCCGCTATGCCCGTCTTTCCCCCGGAACATGTGCGAGGAGGCGAAAGACAATGACGGAAATGAAGAACACGATGGCCGAGACCGCGGTCATCACGCAGCACCCTGATTACAGGACGGAGATCGCAGACATTCTGCGCAGCAACCTGACGCCCCGGAAAATGCAGGAGCGGCTGCTTCAATACCACGAAAACGACATTGCCGCAGCGCTGGAGCTGCTCAGGAAGGACGAACGCATCAGGCTGTACAGCATCCTTCAGACGGATACCCTGGCCAGCGTGCTGGAGTACTCCGGCCTGCTGAAGGAATACATGGGCGAGCTGAGCATCCGCAAGCGGGTGGAGATCCTCTCCCGGGTCGAGGCGGCCGCTGCGGTGGAGTATCTTGCGCAGCTGGAAAAGGCGGAGCGGAACGTCCTCATCGAGCTGATGGACGAGGACGTGCGGCGGGAGATCACCCTGCTGAGCTCCTTTGACGAGGACGAGATCGGCAGCCGGATGACGACCAACTACATTTCCATCCACCATGGCGTCAGCGTGCGCGAGGCCATGCGCGAGCTGATCGACCAGGCGGCGGAGAACGACAACATCTCCACGATCTACGTCGTCGATGACGAGGAGATGCTCGTCGGCGCGATCGACCTGAAGGACCTGATCATCGCGCGCGAGGGCACCCGGCTGGAGAGCATCACCATGTCGTCCTATCCGTACGTCTACGCGAACGAGCAGATCGAGGACTGCATCGAGCGGATGAAGGAGTATTCGGAGGACTCCATTCCCGTTCTGGACGCGGACAACAGGCTCAAGGGCGTGCTGACCTCGCAGGACATCACCCGGCTCGTCGATGACGAGATGGGCGAGGACTATGCGAGGCTGGCCGGCCTGTCGGCGGAGGAGGACCTGCAGGAGCCGCTGAAAAGGAGCATCGGGAAACGCCTGCCCTGGCTGATGGTTCTGCTGGGCCTGGGGCTGGTGGTTTCCAGCGTCGTGGGCATGTTTGAGCACGTCGTCGCGCATCTGACCCTGATTGTCAGCTTCCAGTCGCTGATCCTCGATATGGCCGGCAACGTGGGCACGCAGTCGCTGGCGGTCACGATCCGCGTGCTGATGGACGAGCAGATCAGCGGCAGACAGAAGCTGTTCCTCATCGGCAAGGAGGCCCGCGTCGGCCTGGTGAACGGCCTCATTCTGGGCACGCTGTCCGTGGTGTGCATCGGGCTGTACCTCGTCGTGCTGAAGGGGCAGACGGCCATGATGGCGTTCTCCGTGTCGCTGTGCACCGGCGTCGCGCTGCTTTTGTCCATTCTGCTCTCCAGCGTCTGCGGCACGGCGGTTCCGCTGGCGTTCAAGAAGATGAACGTCGATCCCGCCGTCGCGTCCGGCCCGCTGATCACGACGATCAACGACCTCGTCGCGGTGGTCTCCTACTACGGGCTGGCGTGGCTGCTGCTCATCCGCGTGCTGCACCTGTAAGCGCGCCGTGCGCGCTCCCACTTCCGAATGGCTTGATCGAAGGATGTCTGCCCGTGCCCGCTGTACGAGGCTCTGCGCCATTTCCTATACATGAACAAGGCAAAACCCCGCCGGAGAGGATGCGTCTCTCCGGCGGGGTTTGTGTGTCAGCGGCTATTTGCGGGCAGGCGCCGCACCAGGCGGCACATCGCGCCCAGCAGCAGGCAGTCGATGGGCAGCTGAATCAGGTTTTTCATCACGCGCAGGGGCAGCGTCGCCAGGCGCGAGGGACCGTAGAGCATCGTCAGGAACAGCGTGTTCAGGCCGATGTTGATCACCACGCAGACGATCACGCGCGCGGCGATGATCTGCCAGGTCGCCTGTCTGGTCTTGTAGAGCAGCATGCCGTAGATCACGCCCAGCAGCGCCGCGGAGAGCGTGAAGCCCGGGAAATACGGGCCGGAGGGCTTGAGCAGGAAGCCGAGCACATCGCTGAGCGCGCCCTGAAGGCCCGCGACCACCGGGCCAAAGAGGATCGCCGTGGGCGCGACGGCCAGATGCGCCAGGGAAATCTTGAGGCTGTCGTTCACCTCGATCACGCCGTAGGAGGAGAGCACCATCTGGATGGCCAGCAGAAGGCCGGCTGTGGTGACCGTCCGCGTGCGGGAGAGCGAACGAAGGGAATCGGAATACTGGGAACGGACAAACGAAATAACGGAACGCATAAGAAAACACCTCCGCAAATCAGGCCCAGACGGGCGGGGGAAGATTCGCAGAGATGACGTACTTCATTCCTTGGTAAAGAGACAGTCGGGGCCGAAGAGATACCGCGAAGGAGCACTCCTTCTTCGTCCCATGGTATTCCCAAACATGGGCACTTAACGCATCTTCTTCGTCGCCGCACGCATCGCGACGCCCTGTCATCCTCACGAATCGCATGTGACAGGGGCATTATACGATAAGCATGCGCCAAAATCAAGGCTTTTTGCGGTTTTGCACCCAGTCCCTCAGAATCTCGTGAAACTGGCCGCCGCAGCGGGAGAGCTCGCCGAGCACCGCGTCGATGCCCTCAGGGCTCTGCAGCCAGGTTTCGCGCGTGACGGCTGCGCCCGCCGCCGGGCAGACGAGCAGCTCCGCCTCCGGGAAGAGCGTCTCGTAATACATCTTTGCGCGGCGCGCGTGCACCGGCATGCAGCAGATGATCCCGCGGGAGACGGTCAGCTTCATCGCGTCCGTGCGCCTGCGGGAGAAGATGGCGTTCTGATAGGTGTAGGTCGCCTCGTCCTCGCGCAGAATCGCGCGCTCCGGCACGCCGTTCTCCATCAGAATGCGGCGCATGAACGCCCACTCCGTGTCAAAGGGGCCCTCGTACCGGCGCGCGCCGGACAGCTGTCCGGCAAAGCCGTCCGTGCCGATGGCGTAGCGGCCGGAGGGCAGAACCCAGGGCGCAAGGCCCTCGCCGTAGAGCCTGGCCGCCAGCTCCGAGGGGAGCGCATGCCCGTTGCCGGGGATAAAGATCACGTCCGCGGGCGCGGGCGCGTCCTCCAGAAAGATGAAATCGGCGACGTCGCGAATCCATTGGAGCATGGTATCATCCCTTTCCGGAGAGCAGGCCCGCCAGGGTGCCCACGCCATAGGCCACATGCACGGCGGGGAAGAGGAACGGCAGCGTGAGCAGCGCCAGCAGCCGTCCGCTCTCCTGCGAGAGCGCGCCCCTGACGGCAAAAAGCAGGTCGCAGGCCAGATAGGCGAAGAGCAGGAGCAGCAGCGGCCAGGCGCTCAGCGGCAGGAGCAGGAGCCCGGCGAGCAGCGCCAGCACGAACAGCGCCGGAATCAGGTGACGCGGGGCAAAGCAGCGCGGCTGAATGCGCATCGTGCGGCCGATCCAGTAGCCGTTGCCCCATTTCTGGCGCAGCTGGCCGCGCATCGTGGAGCGCGCCGCGTGGTAGGAGACGATGTCCGGGGAGAAGTAGAACCGGTAGCCGGCCCTGCGCATGCGGTAGTGCATGTCGTTGTCCTCGGTGCGGCGCAGGCGCTCGTCGTACAGGCCCACCTCGTCGTAGACCCTGCGGCGGTAGAGCGCGTAGGCCAGCGTGTCCACATAGCGCGCCTCGCCGCCGTTGCGGAACGGGGCCGCGCCGCCGCAGAAGCGGGAGGTATCCACCGTGCGCAGGACGCTTTCCCACGCGCTGCCCGGCGCGCCGCCCAGGACGCAGCCGCCGACGATGTCCTCGCCCCGCTCGAGCGCGCGCAGGTTGTTTTGGAGGAAGTCCTTCGGGATGCGCGCGTGCGCGTCCAGGCGGATGATCGCGTCGCCCGTCGCCGCGCCCAGCGCGACGTTGATGCCGCTGGCCAGCCAGCGCCTGGGGTTGTCCAGCACCTTCACCTCAAACGGCGCGGTCTTGGCAAAATCCAGCATGATTGCGCGCGTCGCATCGGTGGACGCGCTGTCCACCAGCAGCGCCTCGATCTGATCGAGAGGAATCGTCTGCGCGAGCAGATCCTCAAGCAGCGCGCCCATGCTGCCCGCGGCGTTGTACGCCACGACGATAAAGCTGATTTTCATCATAATCACGCACCGTCTCTGTCAGGATGGAGGGGAAGGCTTACGCCGGGGTATAGGCCCGGCTGCGCACGCGGTAGGTGGCCAGGCCCGCCGGGAAGGCGAAGAAGAAGAGCTTCTGGGACACGAACGCGCGCACGCGCCCTCTGGACAGAAGACTGCCCAGCTGCGCCGCCTGGAAGAACAGCGCGCCCAGGAAGCCCCACACGCCCAGCAGCAGGATGAGGATCACGCACATCCAGTCGAGCATGTAAAAGAAGAACTTCTCGTTTTCGTGGCGGAGATAGGCGCCCGCCTGGTGAAGCGCCATCGCGCAGCGCAGCGCCTGCCCCTCGCCCAGACGGCGGCGGGAGAGGATCACGCCCAGCACGCCGCGTTCCTCGCGCACCGCGTCCGTGTGCACGATCATGGGCACGGGCAGCTCGGCGATCGCGCAGCCGGCAGCCCTGAGGCGCGCGTGCAGCTCGGCCTCCTCGCAGGCGACGGCGTCTGTCGACCAGCCGCCGGCCTTCTCCAGCGCCTCTTTTTTCAGGAAGAGCGCGCCGCCGAACTCCGGGGCGATGCGCTCCTGCGTGCAGCCGAAATAGTTCTCGTTTTGGCCGACGACCTCGCCGCCGCGCATATAGAGGTCCTCGCGGATGCCGGTGCAGCCGTCGTAGCCGCGGCTGGCCATGGCCATCATGGCCTTCTCGCAGAAGCCGGGCTGCAGCTGCATGTCGCCGTCGAGGAACAGCAGGTATTCGCCCTTCGCTTCCTTCGCGCCGACGAAGCGCCCCAGCCCTGCGGTGGTCTTCTCCTCGCTCAGCAGGAAGCAGCGCGCGCCGCCCGCCTTCGCGCGCGCAACGCTGTCGTCCGTGGAACGGGAATCGACGTAGACGATCTCGTGCGCGAGCACGCCCAGCGCCGAGCGGACGCTCTCCATGCACAGGTCGAGCCGCGCGCCCTCGTTCCGGCCGATTACCACAACGCTGATCATCGTTCTTCCCTCCCGCGGCGGAATATGCTATAATACGCCATAGATACATCTATTATCGCATAAAACAACACGATGTGCAAGTGCAGGATTGGAGGGCGGAGCATGCTGCTGAGCGTTGTGATTCCGTTTTATCAGGTGGAACGGTACATCGGCGAATGCCTGACCCTCGCGGCGCAGCTGCCGGCGCAGGACTGCGAGATTTTGCTGGTGGACGACTGCGGCAGCGACGGCTCGGCGGCGATCGCTAAGGACTTCTGCGCGCGCCATGCGAACATGCGCGTGATCCGAAGGGAGCAAAACGGCGGCCTCTCGGCGGCGCGCAACACGGGCCTGGCGGCATCGCGGGGCGAGTACATCTACTTCCTGGACAGCGACGACCTGCCGAGGCCGCAGGCGCTCATGCGCCTCGTCCTGGCGGCCAGGGACATGCGGCTGGACGTGGGCAAGGCGCGCTTTGCCTACTTTGACGATGAGACGGGGAAGGAGACGCCCGGCCCGGCGATCGAAAGGACGGACGTGGTGAGCGGCGGCGCGCTCTTTGCCAGCCAGTGCCGGGCGGGGCTGTACGAGCCGATGGTCTGGCAGTGCGTCTACCGCCGGGCGTTTCTGGCGGAGAACGGCCTCACGATGGCGGAGGGGCTGCTCTTTGAGGACGAGCTGTTCCAGGCGCCGGCGCTCCTTTGCGCGCAGCGCGCGGCGGCGTTTGAGACGGACATCCTGCGCTACCGCCAGCGGGCGGGGAGCATCATGGGGTCCTTTTCCAAATCGAGCCGCTGGTGCGAAAGCTATCTCACGGTGTGCCGCAGGCTGTCCGCGCTGTCGGGCAGGCTGCCCGCGGGCGAGGCGAAGGCCGCGCTTGACAAGCGGGTGGGGCAGATCGCGCTGAGCGTGGTCAAGAATATCCCGGCGTATCGTCTGCCGGAGCCGGTGGCCGGGGAGGCGCTGGCGTTTGCCAGGGCGCACAAGAGCGAGCTTGCCGGTTATGCGGCGCGCAGCGGGGACGCGCTTGTGGCGGCGCAGGGGCTGCTTTTGCGCCTGTCGCCCGGCGCATTTCTGAAGGCATACACGCGGCTATAACAAAAGGGTTATCCCCTCAATCATGTTCAAAAATACGAGAATCTTCCTGTCAGTCTTGACATGTTTTTGCCGGTTGGCTATAATAGGAATGTCGAGAACTGTCTGTTATGAGGACAGCGTGCATACGTCTGGCCGATAGATGGTTCTCACAAAAATGGTAATCCTTAATTGATATAGGGAGGTTATACCAATGGCTGTTAAGAAAATGACCGTTGACGGCAATACTGCTGTCAGCCATGTCGCGTATGCGTTCAGCGATGTGGCAGCGATCTACCCGATCACCCCGTCTTCCCCGATGGCGGAAGTTGCGGACGATTGGGCGGCGCATGACCGTATGAACCTGTTCGGCCAGACCGTCCGCATCGCCGAGATGCAGAGCGAGGCCGGCGCGGCCGGCGCTGTGCACGGCTCTCTGAAGGCCGGCGCGCTGACCACGACGTTCACCGCGTCCCAGGGCCTGCTGCTGATGATCCCGAACATGTACAAGATCGCTGGCGAGCTGCTCCCGTGCGTCTTCCACGTGTCCGCCCGCGCGCTGGCCTACCACGCGCTGTCCATCTTCGGCGATCACTCCGACGTCATGGCCTGCCGTCAGACCGGCTTTGCGATGCTCGCCTCCAACTCCGTGCAGGAGGCCGAGGATATGGCGCTCGTCGCCCACATCGCCACCCTGAAGAGCTCCGTGCCGTTCCTGCATTTCTTCGACGGCTTCCGTACCTCTCACGAGATCCAGAAGATCGACGAGATTTCCTACGAGGACATCGCCAAGCTCATGCCGTGGGACAAGGTCGAGGAGTTCCGCGCCCGCGCGCTCAATCCGGAGCATCCGCATCTGGGCGGCACCGCGCAGAACCCGGATATCTACTTCCAGGGCCGTGAGGCTGCCAACAAGTACTACCTGGCCACCCCGGCGATCGTCGAGGAGGTCATGGAGGAAGTCGGCAAGCTCACCGGCCGTCCGCACAAGCCGTTTGACTACGTTGGCGCTCCGGATGCGGAGTACGTCATCGTCGCCATGGGCTCCGGCTGCGACGTCGCGACCGAGGCGATCAACAAGCTCGTCGCGATGGGCGAGAAGGTCGGCCTCGTGGCTGTCCACCTCTATCGTCCGTTCGACACCGCCCGCTTCGTGAGCGCGATCCCGGCGACCTGCAAGAAGATCGCTGTTCTGGACCGCACCAAGGAATCCGGCTCCCTGGGCGAGCCGCTGTACCTGGACGTCGTGACCGCGCTGGCCGAGGCCGGCAGGAGCATCGCGACCGTCGGCGGCCGCTATGGCCTGGGCTCCAAGGAGTTCACGCCGACCCATGTGAAGGCTGTCTTCGACAACCTGAAGAAGGACGAGCCGAAGAACCACTTCACCGTGGGCATCGTCGACGACGTGACGAACACCAGCCTGGAGATCGGCGAGATCTTCAACGCCGCGCCGGAAGGCACCATCGCCTGCAAGTTCTACGGCCTGGGCTCTGACGGCACCGTCGGCGCGAACAAGAACTCCATCAAGATCATCGGCGACCACACCGACATGTATGCGCAGGCGTACTTCGCCTACGACTCCAAGAAGTCCGGCGGTCTGACCGTTTCCCACCTGCGCTTCGGCAAGACCCCGATCCAGTCTCCGTACCAGATCGACGCGTCCGACTTCACCGCCTGCCACAAGAGCGCCTATGTCACCCAGTATGACATGGTGTCCTCCATCAAGGACGGCGGCACCTTCCTGCTCAACTGCGAGTGGAGCGACGAGGAGCTCGACGCGCAGCTGCCGGCTTCCATGAAGCAGCTGATCGCCAAGAAGAACATCAAGTTCTACGCCATCGACGCCATCAAGCTGGCCGCCGAGGTTGGCATGGGCAACCGCATCAACACCATCATGCAGGCCGCGTTCTTCAAGCTGGCCGACGTCATCCCGTACGAGCAGGCTGACGAGTACATGAAGGCGTATGCGAAGAAGACCTACGGCAAGAAGGGCGACGCCATCGTCAAGAAGAACTGGGACGCCATCGACATCGCGATCTCCGGCCTGCGCCAGGTGAACTACCCGGCTTCCTGGGCGGATGCGACCACCGGCGCCGAGGCTGTCAAGATCGAGGGCGGCGAGTACTACGACAAGTTCATCAAGCCGGTTCTCGCTCAGGAGGGCGACAAGCTGCCGGTCTCCGCGATTGAGGCGGACGGCACCTGCCCGACCGGCACCACCAAGTTTGAGAAGCGCGGCATCGCCGTGAACGTTCCGGAGTGGGACGTCACCAAGTGCGTGCAGTGCAACATGTGCTCTCTGGTCTGCCCGCATGCCGCCATCCGTCCGTACATCGTGGACGAGGGCGTTGCGCCGGAGACCTTCGTGACCAAGAAGGCGCTGGGCAAGCAGTTCGCCGGCAAGCAGTATCGCATTCAGGTGTCTCCGCTGGATTGTACCGGCTGCGGCAACTGCGTGGACGTCTGCCTCGGCAAGTGCCTGACCATGAAGCCGCTCGCCACCCAGGCGAAGGAAGAGGCCAACTGGGAGTACGCGCAGACCATTCCGGAGGTCGACGAGACCATCCTCAACAAGGCCAACGTCAAGGAGTCCCAGTTCCTCAAGCCGCTGTTTGAGTTCTCCGGCGCCTGCGCTGGCTGCGGCGAGACCCCGTATGTCAAGCTCATCACCCAGCTCTTCGGCGACCGCATGATGATCGCGAACGCGACCGGCTGCTCCTCCATCTATGGCGGCAGCGCCCCGACCGTTCCGTACACCACCAACGACAAGGGTCATGGCCCGGCGTGGGCGAACTCCCTGTTCGAGGACAACGCTGAGTTCGGCTTCGGCATGAACCTGGCGACCACCCAGCGCCGCGCGAAGCTGGCGGAGCTCGTCACCGAGCTGGCCGGCAAGCTCGAGGGCGATGAGAAGGCTGTCTGCGAGAACTGGCTGGCCACGATGATGGACGGCGAGAAGAGCAAGGCTTCCTCCGCTGCTCTGGCTGCGCTCGTTGAGGGCAAGGACTGCGACCTGTGCAAGCAGATTGCGTCCATGAAGGACATGATGGTCAAGAAGAGCCAGTGGATCTTCGGCGGCGACGGCTGGGCCTACGACATCGGCTACGGCGGCGTCGATCACGTCCTGGCGCAGGGCGAGGATGTCAACATCCTGGTTCTGGATACCGAGGTGTACTCCAACACCGGCGGCCAGGCGTCCAAGTCCACCCCGACCGGCTCCATCGCCAAGTTCGCGGCGTCCGGCAAGAAGACCCGCAAGAAGGACCTGGGCATGATGGCCATGTCTTACGGCTATGTGTACGTTGCGACCGTCGCCATGAGCGCGAACCCGGCGCAGCTGCTCAAGGCCATGACCGAGGCTGAGGCGTATCCGGGCCCGTCCCTGATCATCGCCTATGCTCCGTGCATCAACCACGGCATCAACATGGCGCACTCCCAGCTGGAGATCAAGCGTGCCGTCGCCTGTGGCTACTGGCCGCTGTACCGCTACAACCCGTCTCTCGAGGCCGAGGGCAAGAACCCGCTGATCGTCGATTCCAAGGATCCGACCGAGTCCTATCAGGACTTCATCAAGTCCGAGGTGCGCTACGCCTCCCTGGCCAAGCTCTTCCCGGGCAAGGCCGAGGAAGCCTTCGCGATCAACGAGGCCGACGCGAGGCGCCGTCTGGAGACCTACAAGAAGATGGCGCAGTAATCGCCCATCTGCAGGTCGCCTAACCGCATAACATTCGCCCCCTCTCCGAGGCAATGCCCCGGAGCAGGGGGCGTTTTTTCCAATGATAGACTGCGCATAGAAAATGCTTGCATCCCACCCAAGGAAACTTTATAATAGAAATAACGTATAGTGGGTGTGAGGAGGGTCAGCATATGGCCAAGCGACGCGAACAGCCGGAGAATCTCGAACAAACGAAACGGATCAGCCCGTATCAGCAGATCGACGATGGATACGGCGATCAGAAAATGGATGACGATGCGTATGATGACGCCTATTTGGACGAGTACGACGGCGGATATGACGATGAGGAGGAAACGGGCGGGCAGACCAAAGGCGCCTTCTCCGCGAGAATCGTAAAAGCTGCGATCGCGGTCATCGCGCTGCTGCTGATCGTCCTGCTCGGTCTGCTCGCGGTGCGCTTCCTGGGCCAGCCTGTGGAAACCCAGCAGCTGCCTCCGGCGGAGAACACGACTGCGCCCGATGCACAGACGGAAACGCCCAAACCGACTTCGGTCGTCTTTGCGCCGGTCATCGATGCGCAGGAAACGCCGGAACCGACCGATGCTCCGCAGCCGACGGCCACGCCGACAGCCGCGCCGACCGACGCTCCTGAACCGACGGCTACGCCGCTGCCGATCATCCTGACGAATACGCCGACGCCGAGCCCGTCTCCGACGCCCGAGCCCACGCCGACCCCGACGCTTGTGCCGACCAGCACGCCCGAGCCGACGCCCACGCCGCAGCCGGAGATCGGCAAGGGCGAGGTGAACCGCAACGCGAATCTGCGGGAGAGCGCCTCCTCGAACGGCAAGGTGAAGCAGACCGTCAAAACGGGCGAGATCGTCACGATTCATGAAACCCTGCTCGACAAGACCGGCAAGCTCTGGTACAGCGTCACGATTGACGATGAGGCGGTGTCCGGCTGGATGCGCGACTATGTGGTCGATCTGGAAGGTGCGCTCGTGAAGCCGACCGACACGCCCAAACCGGATGCAGCGTCTGGCGACACCGACACAGAAACGGCGGTGGTTGAAACGGCGCGCGCAGAGGAAGCGTCGGCGGAGGATGTGATCGCCTCCGGCAAAGCCAACCGGGACGCAAATCTCCGCAAGAGCATGAACGGCACGGTCCTTGGCACCGTGAAGAAGGGAAAGACCGTCAGCGTCTACGAGGTGCTGAAGGACAAGAGCGGCAATGTCTGGTACAGGCTGAGCGTCGATGAAACCAATCAGGCCGGCTACATGCGCGACTATGTGGTCGATCTGGTGGACGATGTGAAGCTCGAGGTGGTGACGGAGGCTGCCAAAGCGGCTGTCGGCACGGCAAAGACGAACCGAGACGCCAACGTGCGCAAGACGCCCGCGTCGAACGGCAAGGTGGTTCGCCAGCTCAGCGAGGGCGTCAAGGTCTACATCCTGGGCAAATACGCGGACACCCACGGGCAGATCTGGTATCAGATCTCCACGGAGTCCGGCAACACCACGGGCTTTATGCGCGACTATGTGCTCGACAGCGTCAAGCTGGACGAGGGCGTAGAGACGCAAACCTATTCCGAATAAAGCGAAAAGACCGGACGCGAAACCGTCCGGTCTTTTATGATCTTCACTTCTTCGCGTACTTGTGAATCTGCTCGAGCACAGCCTGCGTGCCGTTTGCGTCCTCCTGCGCGTTCAGACGCTGAATCAGCAGGTCCCTGTCCTCCCAGAGCGCGTCGATCGCGGCGGGCAGGGATTCGGCGTTCATGTCCGCCTGAATCATCACATGCGCCAAGCCGCGCGCCTTGAGCGAGTTGGCGTTGAGCACCTGGTCGCCGCGGCCGCTGTGATAGGGGATGAGCAGCGCGGGCTTGCGCAGGGCCAGCAGCTCGGAGAGGGAATTGGAGCCCGCGCGGGAGAGCACGATGTCCGCGCAGGCGAACGCGTCCGGCAGATCGTCCGAGAGATACTCAAACTGCCGGTAGCCCGGCGTTCCCTCGCGCTCAGCGCTCAGATTGCCCTTGCCGCAGACGTGCAGCACGTCGTACTTCTGCGTGAGCGCAGGCAGCGCCTCGCGCAGCACCGCATTCACCGTCTGCGCGCCCAGGGAGCCGCCGATCATCATCAGAACGGGCTTGCTGCCGTCAAACCCGGCCAGCTTGAGCCCCTTTTCGCGATCGCCGGAGAAGATCTGCGCGCGCAGCGGCGTGCCGGTCTGCACGCCCTTGTCGCCCAGCAGCCTTGCGCACTCCGGGAAGGTCGTGCAGACGGCCTTGGCAAACGGCTTGCAGAGCTTGTTCGCCAGGCCGGGCGTGATGTCGCTCTCGTGCATGACCACCGGCACGCGGCACAGCGCTGCGCCCACCACGACGGGCACGCTGACAAAGCCGCCCTTGGAGAAGACGATGGCGGGCTTCAGCCTGCGGAGGATGCTGAAGCTCTGGAACATGCCGGCGATGACGCGGAACGGGTCGGTGAAGTTCTTGAGATCGAAATAGCGGCGCAGCTTGCCGGAGCTGACCGCATGATAGGTGACGCCCTGCATCGGCTCGATCAGGGAGCGCTCGATGCCGTTCTTCGTGCCGATGTAATGGATCTCCCAACCCTCCTCAAGCAGCAGGGGAATCAGCGCCTGATTGGGGGAAACATGGCCGGCCGTACCGCCGCCGGTCAATACAATTCGCTTCACAAAAAAGACCTCCTCGTTGGTCGTTTTCTCTATTATATCAAGGGCGAAGAAATGGGTCAAGCCTGACGCCCGGACGGCGCGCGCTGTTTTGCCGGAATCACCCGGCGTCCGGCCGGCGGCATTGCGGCGGGCGAAAAAAACCGCTGCACAGCGGTCGGGAACGATGCGCCGGGGAAGGGCAGCATCACAGGAAAGTAGCCAAGACAACTGTGTTTCTGCTGTGCAAAATTGTCGTAAGCAGACAAATTTCAAGGAAACCGGAAAGTTATGATTTATTATCGTGAGAGTTGTGATATAATAGAAAAGCGAGTGTTCGTGTGGATTGTTTTAATCATCACTGAAGAAGGGGTTTAACATGAGCGAGAACATCAACACCGGAGCGTCCCAGAAGTTTCCGATGATGCCGGTGGCACCGCTGGGCATCATCGCCATGCGCGGCTGCGAGGAGATGGGCAAGGCTGTCAACGAATACCTGACCAAGTGGCAGGTGGACAACAGCACCGATGAAAAGCTCCACAGCTTTTATGGCTCGGAAGCCAATGGTTTTCTGATCCGTGCAAATTGTCCGCGCTTCGGCACCGGCGAAGGCAAGGGGATGCTGCTGGATTCTGTGCGCGGTTACGACCTGTATATCATCTGCGACGTTGGCGCATATCAGTGCACCTACGAGCTCTACGGCAGGGAAGTGCCGATGACGCCGGACGAGCACTATGCCGACCTCAAGCGCATTATCGCGGCGGTCAGCGGCAAGGCAAAGCGCATCAACGTCATCATGCCGATGCTCTATGAGGGCCGCCAGCATCGCCGCACGGCCCGCGAATCCATGGATTGCGCGCTGATGCTCCAGGAGCTGGTCTCCATGGGCGTGGCCAACATCATCACCTTCGATGCGCATGATCCGCGCGTACAGAACGCGATCCCGCTCAACGGCTTTGAGAGCATCATGCCGACCTATCAGATGCTCAAGGCCATGTGCGCAACCTATGACGATCTGGAGATTGACAAGGACCACATGATGGTCGTCTCCCCGGACGAGGGCGCCATCGGCCGCAATATCTATTACAGCTCCGCGATGGGCGTGAACCTGGGCATGTTCTACAAGCGCCGTGACTACACGCGCGTGGTGAACGGCCGCAATCCGATCGTCGCGCACGAGTACATGGGCGTCGACGTGGAAGGCAAGGACGTCTTCGTCGCGGACGACATCATCGCCTCCGGCGATTCCATGCTCGATCTGGCATACAACCTCAAGCAGCGCGGCGCCAAGCGCGTGTTCGCCGGTGCGACCTTTGCGTTCTTTACCAGCGGCCTGGATGCGTTCAACAAGGCGTACGAGGAGGGTGTGATCGATCACGTCTTCGCGACCAACCTGACCTACGCCACGCCGGAGCTGCTCCGTGCGCCGTGGTTCACCCAGGCGGACATGAGCAAGTACATGGCGTTTGTGATTGCCACGCTCAACCACGATCAGTCCCTCAGCTATCTGCTGGATCCCTGGTCGCGCATTGAGAAGCTGCTGAACCAGTACCGCAGCCGTCAGAAATAAACGGCAGCGTCAAAGACGGACGGAGTTTTCCGCCCGTTTTTTTGTGGCCGTGGCGGGCTGTGGCGGGCTGTGGCGGGCTGAGCCCGCACCCGGTTCCGAACAGCCGTACAGAATCGAGTTATTTGGTGCTCGCTGTACGGCTCCTGCATCATCCTGATCGATAAGAAAAGCCTCCGCTTCAACGCGGAGGCTTTTGCGTGTGTTCGGTTCAATTAGCCGCCGAAGGAGACGTCGCCCTCTTCCTCGGTCTCCATCACCTGCGTGTCGGAGCCCTTCGTCGCACGCGGGGTGCGGGTCGGCTTCGGGGTGCGGGTCGGCTTCGGGGTAGCGGTCGGCTTCGGGGTGGCCTGCGCGACACCGCCCTCAATCTTCTCAGCAGAGGTGACGATGACGGACTGCTCGTTGTCCACGATCTGGATGAAGGTCTTGCCAACCTTCAGCGGCAGCTCATTGCCGTCCTCATCCAGGAAGATGAGACGCGCGGACTGGGAATCGAAGTCGTCGGCTTCCTTGGCGCTGTGGGAGCGAACCCAGGTGCCGCGGATGTACTTGCCGTTCTGGAAGATCTCGGCCACGCCCTGGCCGACGGTCTGGATGACCGGACGGGAGTTGTTGTTGTTGAACCAGGACACGTCGGTACGCATGACGATGACGTTGGCGTAGCTGGTGGACATGCCGTTGTTCGCGTCGTAGTAGGGCTCGCCGTTGCGGTAGCGATCGTACAGGCCGGTCATCTCGTTGTACTTGTAGCTGGCCACATACTGCGGCTTGGTGGTCTTGTAGTTGATGGTGATCTCGGACACGTCGATGCCGGTCTCAAGGCCGGTGTCGGTGAACAGGAACGGACGCTTGGCCGGCTCCGTGGTGAACAGGCTCTCGACAGCCTTCATGTCGATCTGGACGTTGTGCGGCGCAACATGCTGGCCGTCATTCTCGCGATGGAAGAGGTTGGCGTAGTTGCGCTCGGTGCCCTCGATGAACGGGAAGACCCAGCGGCCGCCCTGGCGCGCGTCCGGATGCATCTTCAGTGCCCAGCTGTCCACATCGACGACGAGCAGGCCGGCGTTCACGACGGTGTTCTGCCAGCCGTAGAAGACCCAGGCGCTGTCCCAGATCTCGCGCAGGGAAGCCATCGGGACGCGGCCGGAACGGACCGGACCGGCGTAGTTCGGGATGTCGCCCATGAACAGCGCGAAAGCGCGGGTGGAGCCGTCCGCCTGGATCGGCATTTCAAAGATGATGTCCGCGGAAGAGACGCCCCAGTTCGGCAGCGCATCCGGATGCTGGTCGATGTTGACGCCGATCGGGCGATAGGTGCCGGACCAGACCTCGCCGGTCAGCGGGTTGATGCCGTTGACAGCCTCGTTTTCACCGGGAATATCCACCGTAATCTTGCGGGTAGACGTGATGCCCTTGCTGGGCAGCTCCAGGTAATAGGATTCCTCCGCCATGGCGAAGCTGGTCGCGCAAAGGGAAAGAACCAGTGCAGCCGTCATGATCCACTTGATCGTGCGATGCAAAATAAACACCTCCACAAATGTTGAAAAAAGAAAGATTACCTTACATATCATAACGCAAAATGCCGTTTCTTGCAAGCTCTTTTGATGCAAAAGATGGTTTTCTCTTTGGACGCTTACCGCGCGCGTGCGCCGCCGCCGTTTCTGCGCCCGCCGGGCGGGGAGCTGCATTGGGCAAATTGCAGGAAATTCAAGTAAAATGTGCAAAAGAGTGTAAGAAATTGCAAATAATGGGAAAAATACGGGTTGCAAAAACGGCAAACTGGTCGTATAATAATCACGAAATTCATTTTAAGGTTTTTTGAACCCGAAGGAGGAGCTCAGCTTGTCTCTTGAACTTTCCAGCGTTTGCAGCGCAATTTCCCCGTCTCCGACCCTGGCGATCGACGCGAAGGCGAAAGAGATGGCGGCCAATGGCCGCGACGTCGTTTCCTTTTGCGCCGGCGAACCGGACTTCGTGACGCCTCAGTATATCAGAACCGCAGCGCATGAGGCGCTGGACATGGGCCTGACCAAATACACCCCGGCCGCGGGCACGCTGGCGCTGCGGCAGGCCATCTGCGATAAGCTGCTTTGCGACAACGCGCTGTCCTATACGCCGTCCCAGATCGTCGTTTCCAACGGCGCGAAGTTCTCCATCTATGCGGCGCTGTGCGCGCTGCTCAATCCCGGCGACGAGGTCATCATTCCCACGCCGTGCTGGGTTTCCTATCCGGAGATGGTCCGCCTGGCCGGCGGCGTGCCGGTCTTCGTGCAGACCAGGCGCGAGAACAACTACACCGCCGAGGCGCGCGATCTGGCGCCCTATATCACCGACCGCACCAAGGTGCTGCTCATCAACACGCCGGGCAACCCGACCGGCGCCGTCTGGACCCGCGATCAGCTCCGCGAGATCGCCAAGCTGGCTGTGGCGCGCAGGTTCTATGTGATCTCCGACGAGATCTACGAGAAGCTCATCTACGACGGGGAGCAGCATACGTCCATCGCCTCCTTCGGCGAGGCGATTTACAACCAGACGATCGTCATCAACGGCATGTCCAAGGCCTACGCGATGACCGGCTGGCGCATCGGCTATGCGGCTGCGCCTGCGCCCATCGCCAAGATCATGGGCAGCCTGCAGAGCCAGGTGGCTTCCGGCCCCAACGCCATGGCGCAGTACGCCTCCGTCGAGGCGCTCACCAGCTTCAAGGGCGTGACCCAGGTGGAGGCGATGCGCGAGCAGTATGACCGCCGCCGCAAGTACATGGTTTCCCGCCTCAATGCCATGGAGGGCGTGCACTGCAACATGCCCAAGGGCGCGTTCTACGCGATGATGGACATCAGCGACCTGTTTGGCAAATACTACGGCTATGTGCAGGTCAACGATTCCATGACCTTCGCGCAGATGCTGCTGGAGTACGCGGATGTGGCGGTCGTTCCGGGCAGCGCGTTCTGCTCCGAGGGCTTCTGCCGTCTGAGCTACGCGACGTCGCTGGAGAACATCCAGCGCGGCCTGGTGCGCATCGCGGCCTTTGTGGACGCCATGACCGACGAGCCGCAGGAGCTGATCACCGATCTGCCGCAGGATCAGCACGAGTAAGCCGGCGTCTTGGTCGGCGCGGATGCGGCAGAGGTTTTGCCTAAGGAATATGAACGGCTTCGCCTGCGCGGGGCCGTTTTTTTCTCCTGATCTGGAAGCAGTCAACGGTTATCGTTGACAGCGGCGGGTCAAACGTGCTAGAGTATAGAATACTGGATTCTATGATACAGGAGCGATGGAACGATGTTTGAACTGAAACTGGAAAAGAGCTGGTACGACGCCATCTATCGCCGCAGCTCTGTGCGTAAATACACCGGCGCGCCGGACAAGGAGCAGCTGGACCGCCTGGGCGTGCTGTGCCGCAAGCTGAGCTGGCAGGGCATCACGGTGCGCATGTTCAAGGGCCCGGGCCTGCGCAGCAATGTGAAGGGCACCGACGTGTACGCCGTCGTCGTCGCCAAGAAGGGCACCCCGATGGAGCTGGAGGGCTTCATGGGCGAGGCGCTCGTGCTGGAAGCGACGTGCATGGGCCTGGGCACCTGCTGGCTGGGCATGGGCTATTATCCGGAGATCATCAGCCGCAATGTGAACCTGCAGAACGACGAGGAGGTGCACTGCGTCATCTCGCTGGGCAAGTGCGAGCAGCCGCCGTTTGCGCCCAAGCGCAAGCCGCTGGCCAAAATCTGCAGCAAGACCGAGGAGGAACTCGCCGCCCTGGGCGTCTGGCAGAAGGACGCCGTGCTGGCTGCGCGCCTTGCGCCGAGCGCCGCCAACTTCCAGCCCTGGAAGATTGAGGCGGACAAGACCGGCGTGAGCATTCTGGAGGCCAGCGTGATCTACAAGAAGTACGCTCCGCTGGATCGCGGCATCGCCATGCTGCACGCGGCTGTCGGCGCGTACCATGCGGGCCGCGAGGCCGTCTGGAAGAAGGTCGAGGGCGGCTATCAGATGCGGGCCTGACCGGTCTGACCATGAACCATGAAAGACATCGCTTCGGCGGTGTCTTTTTCTGTTGGAAGGGCGCGCACGGCCCGCTTTGCATGAAAAGGGACGCACCGGGGAAGCGTAATCAAAAAGGAGGCGCATCCCTTGCTCACCGGTATTCTTCGCACGATCATCCTCTTCTTCGTGACCACCATCGTGCTGCGGCTGATGGGCAAGCGGCAGCTGGCGCAGCTTCAGCCGTACGAGGTCGTCATCACGCTGATGATCTCCGATCTGGCGACGCAGCCGATGGGCGACGTGGAGATTCCGCTGCTGGGCGGACTGATCGCGATCCTCACGCTGCTGCTGATGCACAGCCTGCTGAGCCTGCTCTCGTTCTGGAGCATTCGCCTGCGCGCGATCATCTGCGGCAGGCCGAGCGTGCTGGTGCGCAACGGGCGCATCTGCGAGGACGAGCTGTCCAGGCTGTGCTTTGACCTGTCGGATCTGATGGAGGGCATCCGCTCCCAGGGCCTCAGCGGCCTGCACGAGACGGGCAGCGTGATCCTGGAGACCAACGGCGCGCTGAGCGTGTTTCCCGCGGCGGAGAACCGTCCGGTCACCCGCGGGGAACAGGGCCTGCCCCCGCAGTACGACGGCATTCCGCTGACGCTGATCCTCGACGGCAGGCTGCAGGAGCGCACGCTGGCGCTGTCCGGGCGGGACGCGGGCTGGCTGCGGCGCATCCTCAAGGGGCAGGGGATCGAGCGGGATCAGGACGTGCTCATCGCGCTGCTGGATACGCAGGGCGAGCTGCTCGTCCAGGAAAAGGGAAAGGACGGCCGGGTCATCCGCGTGCAGGCGCTTGAGGCGGGCGAGGTGAGGTGGTAACGTGAGCAGGAAGATCATCACGATGGCCGTGACGCTTGCGCTGCTGGCGGCGCTGTGCGTCGTCGAGCAGGTGGTCGTGCACAGGATCACCAGCGCGGCGCTTGCGCAGACGCAGGGTATTCTGGCCGACATCCGCGCGGACGACTTTGAGCAGGCGCAAGAAAAAGCCCACGCCCTGGATCAGGCGTGGGACGAGGAAGCGAGCAAGCTGGAGGTCATGGTCGATCACGGCTCGACGGACGAGGTGCGCTACGCGCTCTCCCGGCTCCTGGCTGCGCTGGAGTGCAGGGACAAGGCGACTGCGCTGATCTACGCCTGCGAGCTGGAGGGCGGCATCGAGCACGTCTACGAGCGGCAGGAGTTCACCCTGCAGAACACGTTTTAAGCGTTCAGCGCGGCCATTTCGGCGGCGATGGCCGCTTCGTCCGGCTTCATGGCCTCGAGCGTGCGGGAGAGGAGGTCGTCGAGCGCCCAGCCGAGCATCTCGGCGCCCTGCGCGATGACCTCGCGGGAGCAGCCGGCGGCAAAGCCCTTCGACTTGTACTTCTTCTTGAGGCTCTTGAGATCCATGTCCGTGATGCTGCCGGAGGGGCGCATTTTGGCGCACGCGCCGATGAGGCCGGTCAGCTCGTCGCAGGCAAAGAGCACCTTTTCCATCTCGTGCTCGGGCGCGACGTCCGTGCACAGGCCGTAGCCGTGGCACACGACGGCGTGAATCAGGCGCTCGTCGCAGCCGGCCTGCCGGAGCAGCTCGACGCACTTTTTGCAGTGCTCGTCCGGCCAGCGCTCAAAGTCGATGTCGTGCAGCAGGCCCACGACGGCCCAGAAATCCGCCTCCTCGCCGTAGCCCAGCGCCTCTGCCATGCGGCGCATGACCTTGGATACGGTGAGCGCGTGGGTGATGTGGAACGCTTCGGCGTTGTACGTCCTCAGCAGGGAAAATGCCTCGTCATAGGTCATGGGGAAGACTTCCTTTCGTGTCGGAATGGTTTTCTGTATTATAGCAACTGCGTCCTGCGCTGTCAATCGGGCGGCGGCATTGACAAATCCCGTCCATGCCGGTATAATGTCGGCATATTTATGCTCATTCAAAGGATAAGGAAGCGAAACGGCGATGCAGTCAAGTGCACAGCGCGGCGCGGAGCAGGAAGCGCCGCTGTTTGACCGTCGGGATATCCGAAGGCTCCTGCTGCCGCTGGTGATGGAGCAGTTCCTCGCGGTCTCCATGGGCATGGCGGACACGATGATGGTCTCCTCGGTGGGCGAGGCGGCGATTTCCGGCGTGAGCCTGGTGGACAGCGTCAATACGCTGATCCTGCAGGTGCTCCTCGCGCTGGCGACGGGCGGCGCGGTGGTGGCCAGCCAGTACCTGGGGCGCGGCGACATGAGGAACGCGCGCAAGGGCGCGTCCCAGCTCTATGCTTGTCTGCTCATCGCCACCACGACGATGGCGCTGATCTGCCTGGCGCTGTGCACGCCGCTGCTCAGGCTTGTCTTCGGCACGATCGACGACACGGTGATGAACTATGCCCGGACGTATTTCCTGCTGAGCGCGGTCTCCTATCCGTTCATGGGCATCTATGGCGCGGGCGCGGCGCTGTTCCGCGCGCAGGGCAACAGCCGCACCAGCATGTATGCGAGCCTGGTGATGAACGTGATCAATATCCTGGGCAACGCCCTGCTGATCTTTGTGTTCCGCCTGGGCGTGCTCGGCGCGGCGCTGGCGACGCTCATGGGCCGCGTGTTTGCCGCCATCTACGTCACAAGGCAGCTGCAGCGGCCGGGCAATCCGATGCGTATCGGCGCGCTGGCCCAGCTCATGCCCGACGGCGCGTATATCCGCCGGATTCTGGCCATCGGCGTGCCCAACGGCCTGGAGAACGGCATGTTCCACTTCGGCAAGCTGATCCTCAGCAGCCTGGTGAGCACGCTGGGCACGGCGGCGATTGCGGCCAACGCGGTGGCGGGCTCGCTCTCGAGCATGGCAAACATCCCCGGCAGCGCCGTATCGCTCGCGATGACGCCGGTGGTCGGCCGGTGCCTGGGCGCGGGCCGGCGGGATGAGGCGAAGCGCTGCACCCTGCAGCTGATGAAGGTCGCCTGCACCGGCCTTTTGCTGACCAATTCTTTGCTGTTCGTGCTGATTCCGCATCTGACGTCCTGGTTCAGCCTGTCGAAGGAGGCGGCGGAGATCACGGTCTTCGTGCTGCGCTCGTTCAATGTGGTCAGCGTGTTCTTCTGGGCGGGCAGCTTTACGCTGCCCAACGCGCTGCGCGCCGGCGGCGACGCGAAATTCACGATGACGGTGAGCATGATCAGCATGTGGCTGTTCCGCGTGCTGGCGTGCTATGTGTTCGTGCTGAAGCTGCACATGGGGCTGTTCGGCGTGTGGCTGGGCATGTACATCGACTGGGTATGCCGTGTGATCTGCTTTGTGCTGCGCTTTCTCAGCGGAAAATGGATGGATCACAGGGTCATTTGAGGGAAGACCATGGAGGATAAGGCGCTGATGGAGCAGCTGCGCGCCGCGCTGCTCGGGCCGCATGAGGTTCGCAGGACGAAAAAACAGAAGACGGCGTTTCTTTCCTGGGTGTCCGCTTATGCGCGGAGCCTGGGCGTCAGCGTCGCGGTGGAGGAGAGCGGCAAGGCCATCCGCTCGCGCAACGTCGTCTTCGGCGACGTGGACAAGGCGCGCACGATCATCACCGCGCACTACGACACCTGCGCCTGGATGCCCCTGGGCGCCGGGATCACGCCGGGCTGCTGGCCCATCCTCCTGCTCATCGAGCTGGTGCAGCTGGTGTTTCTGCTCCCGCTGCTTTTGCTCATGTTCTTCGGCGTGTCCAACCCGCATACGGCGAACGACAACACCTCCGGCGTGCTGCTCGTGCTCCTGCTGATGGCGCAGATGAAGGACAGGCCGGACGTGGCGTTCGTGCTGTTTGACAACGAGGAGACGGGGCTGTGGGGCTCGCAGGCGTTCATCCGGGCGCATCCGCAGGCCGCAAGGCGCTTTCTGCTCAACCTGGACTGCGTGGGCGACGGCGATACGCTGCTTTTTACCGGCGTGCCGCGCGGCTTGCGCATGCCGCAGGCGGTGCGGCTGCAAAAGGCCATGGAGGCGATCGCGCCCCGGTACGGCATGAGCACCACAGGCGGAGCGTTTCCCAAGTGGCTGTATCCGTCTGACCAGATGCTGTTCCCGCGCGGCACGGCATTTGCGGCGCTCAAGGGGAAAAAGTTGCTGTACCTTGACCGGATTCACACGGCGAGGGATACGGTGCTTGATCACCGCAACCTTCTCTGCCTGGCGGAGATCATCGGGCAAAGCGTATAGCGACGTATACCGTCGCGAAGCGAATAAGGGTCAAGGGACAATGTCCCTTGCGGGGTTTGGGGCAGAGCCCCAAACGTGTTCTTCCACAAAGCAAAACGGATGGCGCGAAACCATCCGTTTTTTCAATTCCCTTATTTCAGCACAACGTTCTTGTGGCCCAGCATCTCGATCAGCTCGTCCATCATGGCCTTCGTCGGCGCGACATAGAGCTCTTTGGGCGCGCGCAGCTTGACGCCGGTGTTTTCAAGGTACAGCACCACGCTGACCTCGCCATGATGGCGTGCCAAAACCGGACGGATGACCTGGATCGCGCTGTCGCTGGGCAGGCGCAGATAGAGCGTGCTGCCCGGCAGAACCGCATCCTGCTTCTTCGGCGCGGCCTGCGGGGAGAGCATGCCGTCCTTGACCGCCTGCGCGTACTCCGCGTTGGTCATCAGCGGCTCGACCGCGTCCAGCAGCAGCTTGGCGTCGTCTTCCTCGCGGATGGACAGCCGGCCGGAGAGGATCACCGCCGTGTCGGGCGTGAGCTCCGTGCTCACGCGCTCGAGCACCTTCGGGAACACCAGCGCCTCGATCGTGCCGGTCATGTCCTCCAGCGTCACAAAGCCCATCAGATTGCCGGACCGGGTCGCCTTTTGCCGGAACTCTGTGAGCATGCCGCCCATGCGCACGCGCATACCGTCGCGGGAGAGGCCGTGATCCGGCTCCTCCATGATCGCGGAGAGCTGGGCGGTGTTCATCTCCAGCTGCGAGAGCGCGTCCGTGTAGTCGCCCAGCGGGTGGCCGGTGATGTACAGGCCAGTCATGTTCTTCTCGAAGTTCAGCCGCGTGCGCAGGCTGAAGTCCGGGATGTTGGGCAGCGGGGGATTGACCTCCTCGAGCATGCCGTCGCCGAAGAGGGACATCTGCCCGACGACGTTGCTCTTGCGGGTGCGGCTCGCGCCGTCGAGCGCCGCCTCGTACACGGCCATCAGCTGCGCGCGCGTCGCGCCCGTGCAGTCAAACGCGCCGGAGAGGATCAGGGACTCGACCACGCGCTTGTTGACCAGATCGCTCGAGAGGCGCTTGCAGAAGTCGAAGATGTCCTTGAACGGGCCGGATTTTTGGCGAATCTCGATGATCGAGTCGATCGCCTTGTCGCCGCAGGAGCGGATCGCGCCCAGGCCGAAGCGGATGCCCGGCTTGCCCCCGGCATCCCGGCCCACGGAGAACTTGCGGCCGGACTGGTTGATGTCCGGCGGGAGCAGCGGGATGCCGTGCTTGCGGCAGTACTGGGAATACTCCGCGACCTTGCCGCTGTTGTCGGAGACGGAGTTGAGCAGCGCGGCGAAGAACTGCACCGGATAGTGGCGCTTGAGCCAGCCCGTGCGCACGGCGACCACGCCGTAGGCCGCGGCGTGCGATTTGTTGAACGCGTAGGACGCAAACGCCGTCATCTCGTCGAAGAGCTGGCTGGCGACCTCGGCGGGGATGCCGTTTCGCACGCAGCCCGGCACGGTGACCACGCCGTCCTCGACCATGCCATGGATGAAGTACTCGCGCTCCTTGGCCATCACGTCGTGCTTCTTCTTGCTCATGGCGCGGCGCACGAGGTCGCTTCGGCCGTAGGAATAGCCGGCCAGATCGCGCACGATCTGCATGACCTGCTCCTGGTACACCATACAGCCGTAGGTGACGTCGAGGATCGGCTTGAGCTTCGGGTGCAGATACTGGATCTTCTCCGGATTGCGCTTGCCCTCGATGTAGCGGGGAATGGAGTCCATCGGGCCGGGGCGGTAGAGCGAGATGGCCGCGATGATGTCCTCAAAGTTCTGCGGGCGCATGTTGGTGAGGAAGGAGCGCATGCCGCCCGATTCAAGCTGGAAGACGCCGTCCGTCTCGCCCTCGGAGATCATGTCGTAGACGGCCTGGTCATCCAGCGGGATGTCCTCGGCGCGCATATCGACCCCGGCCTCGCGCATCAGGTCGAGCGCGTCGCGGATGACCGTGAGCGTGCGCAGGCCCAGGAAGTCCATCTTGAGCAGGCCAAGCCGCTCGATGGTGCCCATCGGGAACTGGGTGGTGATGACCTCGTCGTTGCGCTGCAGCGGGACGTATTCGGTGACGGGCTTGTCGGTGATGAGTACGCCCGCCGCATGGGTGGAGGCGTGGCGCGGCATGCCCTCGAGGCTGCGGCTCATGTCGATGAGCCTGCGCACGCGCTCGTTTTCCGCGTAGTTCTTCTTGAGCTCGGGCGAGATCGTCAGCGCGCGCTCGAGCGTCATGTTCAGCTCAAAGGGGATGGACTTGGAGACCGCGTCAACCTCCTGATACGGATAGCCCAGCACGCGGCCGACGTCGCGCACGACCGCGCGGGCGGACATCGTGCCGAACGTGATGATCTGGCTGACGTGGTCCGCGCCGTACTTGCGGGCGACGTAGTCGATGACCTCCTGGCGGCGCTCGTAGCAGAAGTCCACGTCGATATCGGGCATGGACACGCGCTCCGGGTTGAGGAACCGCTCGAACAGCAGGTTGTACTTGAGCGGATCGAGCTGCGTGATGTGCAGGCAGTAGGCCACGATGGAGCCTGCGCCGGAGCCCCGGCCCGGGCCGACGACGATGCCCTGGCTGCGGGCATAGTTGATGAAGTCCCAGACGATGAGGAAGTAATCGACATAGCCCATCTTGGTGATGACGCCGATCTCGTATTTAAGGCGCTCGCGGGCCTGGTCTGTGACGGGCTGGTAGCGCTCGGCAAGGCCCGCTTCGCAGAGCCTGCGCAGCATCTGCTCGCTGGTCTCGCCGTTCTCGGTGGGGAAGCGCGGCAGCTTCGTCTCGCCGAAGACGAACTCGACCTGGCAGCGGTGCGCGATCTCCTGCGTGCGCTCGAGCGCGTCCGGCCAGGCGGCGAAGAGCTGCTTCATCTCGTCCTCGCTCTTGACGTACAGCTCGCGGGACTCCATGCGCATGCGGTTCTCGTCGTCGAGCGTCTTGCCCGTCTGGATGCACATGAGCACCTCCTGCGCCTCCGCATCCTCGCGGCGCAGGTAGTGGCAGTCGTTCGTGGCGATCAGGGGGATGCCGGTCGCCTCTGCGACGCGCACCAGCTCCGGCAGCACGCGCTTTTCGTCGTCGAGCCCGTGATCCATCAGCTCGATGAAGTAATTGCCCTTGCCAAAGAGCGCCTCCATCTCGCGCGCATGGGCGCAGGCGTCCTCAAAGCGGCCGTCCAGCAGCAGCTTGTCCAGCTTGCCGGAGAGGCACGCGCTGGAGGCGATCAGGCCCCTGGCGTATTTTTTGAGGCACGCCATGTCGATGCGCGGGCGGTAGTAGTAGCCGCGCGTCCAGGCCTCGCTGACCAGATGCGTCAGGTTGCGGTAGCCCTCCTGCGTCTCGCACAGCAGAATCAGGTGGCTGGTGCCGCGCATGCCCAGCTGCGCGTTGCGCTCGTCCATGTTGTCGCAGACGTAGACCTCGCAGCCGATGACCGGGTGGATGCCGCGCTTCTTTGCCTCGGTGTAGAAGTCGATCACGCCGTACATCACGCCGTGATCGGTGATGGCGCAGGCATCCATGCCCAGCTCCTTCACGCGGTCCAGAAGCGGGCCGATGCGGTTTGCGCCGTCGAGCAGGCTGTATTCGGTGTGCAGGTGCAGATGTGCAAAGGCCATAGGGAGCTCCTTTCCCGGTTATTCGAATTGAATCGTGGCGAGGATCGGCAGGACGACGCTCTCGGCCATCTGCGTTTCAAAGGAGATCTGCAGCGTTTCGTCCCAGGTCTCGTAGGTGTCCCAGGTCTGCTCGCCCTCCTCGGTGAGCACCACCGCGCGGTAGCAGACGAACTTGCGCCCGCCGATCACGCGCGTGCGCACGCTGCTTGCGCCGGCGCTCATGTAGTAGGTGACCACGTCCTGGTCGGGATACGCGTCGAGGCGGTCGCCCGTCGCGTTTTCATAGCAGAAGAGGTAGAGCGTGCCGTCCTTGCCCTCGGCGCTGCCGGCGTAGAGCGCATTGCCGCCCAGCTCGGCGTTTTCCCGCGAGTGATCGCCGAGCACCGCGTCCTCCGGCACGCGCATGGTGAAGCCGAACGCGGACAGGTCCCAGACCTGACCGTCCTTCAGCGGCCGGATTTCCTGGCTGTCATAGAATTTCAGGCCCAGCGAAACGGCGCAGCCCAGCAAAAAACAGCCGGCCAGCGCCAGAAGATACAAAAGCGTGTTTTTCTTCATCCCATCCAACCTCGGCATATACAAACTCATCTTATTTTAAACTCCGCGCGGCGCGATGTCAATGTCAACGTCCGGAATGCGCTCCGGCGTTGCGCCGCACGCAGCCGTTGTGCTATAATAAAGTATCTATGCGACTGTGTATATCAAAGAGGGAGGACGTTTCATGGCGTTCTGTTCGTTTGACGACAGCGCGGCGCTGTTTGACGCCACGCCTGTGGAAAATATGTTCATCACCGAGTACATGCTGCGCGCGCCGGGCGACTTTGTGAAGGTCTATCTCTATGGCCTGATGCTCTGCTATCACCATGCGGACCGAATGAGCCTCGCGTCCATGGCGCGCGACCTGGACGTCACCCCGGAGGACGTGGAGCGCGCGTACCGCTATTGGGAGCGCGAGGGCCTCGTGCGCCAGACGGGCGACAACCCGGTGTGCTACACCTATTACAACCTCAAGCAGATCACGCTGACCCGCGCGGAAAAGCCCAGCGAGCAGCTGTACAACCGGCATTTCATGGATGAGGTGCGCAGGACGCTGGATGCGCAGACCCTCGGCGACAGCGATTACCAGACGATCCTCGACTGGGTGCAGGTGTACGAGCTGCCCGAGGAGGTCGTCATCATGCTGCTGCGCAGCGAGAAGGAGAGGAGCCGCACGGGCCGCGTGTCCTTCAAAATCGCCAATGAGACGGCGCAGCGCTGGGCGCAGAGCGGCGTGCGCACGCTGGAGGACGCAGAGAAGATGCTGATCCTCACCGGCGAGCGTGAGAAGGGCCTCAAGCGCCTGCTTGCGCGCCTTGGACAGCACCGCCCGGCCAGCGAGGACGAAAAGGACATGTACCTCAAGTGGATCGACGAATGGGGCTTCACGCCGGAGGCGGTGCAGGAGGCCTGCCGCGAGACGACGAAGGGCACGCCGACGATGGCGTACCTCGACGGCATTCTGCTGCGGCAGCATCAACTGGGCCGCCACGACGCGCAGGAGATTCTGGGCGGCATCTCGACGGAGAAGACCGCCAGGGACTTTGCCCGCGAGGTGTTTGCCGGCCTTGGCCGCACGGGCGTCACGCCGACGGCGGACGATCTGGCGCTCATCGACGGCTGGCGCAGGGACGGCAGCAGCGACGCGCTCATCCTGCTCGCGGTTTCCGCGGCGCACAGGCGCGCGGGCGGCGGCACGATGGACGATGTGGGCGCGTGGCTGGAGCGGTGGAAGCGTCAGGGCCTGACCACGCCGGAGGCCGTCACCGCGCACAGCAATCGCCAAAAGGCGCTCAATGCGCAGCTGCGCGAAATCTACGACGCGGCGGGCGTGGAGAAGAAGACCAATCAGCCGGACCGCGATCTGCTCTGCACCTGGATGGGCGAGATGGGCATGAGCATGGAGCTCGTGCTGCTGGCCGCGCAGTACGCGCGCGGGAGCGGCGCGCCGATGATGACCATGAACCGGATTCTCTCCGACTGGCAGCGCGCAGGCATCCGGACGACGGAGGCCGCGCGCGCCGAGCATGACAGCCATGTGCAGAGGAATGCCCAGCCTGTCCGCACGCCGGACGTGATGCAGCGCTACACGCCGGAGGAGCGCAGGAAGACGTACAGCGCCGCGGTGCTGGACTTTGAGGAGGAGGACAGCTGATGCTCAGTCGTGAAAATGTGACGCGCGAGGCGCTGTCTGGGCTGGAGGCCCAGCGCGCCGCCAACATGATGGAGGAAAAGCGCCGCCGCGCCGAGGCCGAGCAGAAGAGTCCGGCGGTGGCGGAGCTGCTGGCCCGGCGCCAGCGCCTGTTCTTTTCCGGCGTGCGCGGGGCCTTCGCCTCGCCGGAGCGCGCGAAGGAGATTTCCGGCAGCATGCAGCGGGAGATGGAGGAGATCAACGCGCAGCTGCGCGCGGCGCTTGCCGCCTGCGGTCTGCCGGGGGATTATCTCCAGCCGGTCTATCGCTGCGCCCTGTGCCGCGACACGGGCTATGTCGGCGAGCCGGTGCACGAGCAGTGCGCATGCCTCAAGCGCGCGGTGATGAACCGGCTGTATCAGGCCGAGGGGCTTCAGGGGCTTGAGCGGGAGAACTTTGCGTCGTTTGACGAGCGAATCTTCCCGGACGAGCCGATCGAGGGCAGGAAGCTGACCCAGCGCGCCCATATCAACAGGGTCCGCGCGTACTGCGAGGAATACGCGGATACGTTTGCCGCGGACGAGGGGAAGGGCCTGCTGCTGTGCGGCCGCTCTGGCCTGGGCAAGACGTTCCTGATGAACTGCGTGGCGCAGCGGGTGCTGGAGCGCGGGTATTCTGTGGTCGTCGTGTCCGCGTACAAGCTGATCGAGGCGATGCGCCGCTTCCAGTTCGGCGAGGAGGGCGTCGAGCAGGTGCAGGACATGCTCTCCTGCGATCTGCTGTGCATCGACGATCTGGGCAGCGAGCCCATGCTGCGCGGCGTGACGGTCAGCTCGATCTATCACATCGTCAATGAGCGCCGCAGCGCGAACCGCGCCATCGTGATCACGACGAACCTCGACAGCGACCAGCTGTATGAAAAGTACGAGGACCGCATCGGCGCGCGGCTGACCGATCCCAGCCGCATGAAGGTGATCCCGTTCATCGGCGTGGACGTCCGCCGCTTTGCCGCGAGGGCCTGAGGACGCTGCCCTGCTTACAGATATCCCCGCAGCGCCTTGGCAAGCTGCTCCTCAAGCGCGATGAGCTTTTTGCAGACGTCCTTCGCGCTCTCGTCTGCGGCGGCGTACTGATTGAGGTATTTGGAGAGGGACTTGATGCCCATGCCGCAGCCGTCGGTGATCAGATCGGCGATCGCGGCGTCCGTGGGCTTCATGCGCAGCTCCATGCCGGTCTTGACGGCGGACAGGGCTTTGGCCACAGGCGGGGGATTTTTTCCCTCGATGCCGAAGCGGTCCAGCGCGGCCTGGAGGGACGCTTTCAGCGCTTCATGCTCCGCCTTGCTCCTTGAGAGCAGGCCGCGCAGCGCTTCATCCTGCGCCTTGTCCACGACCTCGTCGATGGCGGAAACGCCCATTTTGATGCCGGCGTCGCATTCGCGGAGCAGGCGAAGGGTGTCTTGCTCGATCATACAGAAATCCTCCCTGATTGGAATACATTCAGCGTTTCCCGTTTGGCGGAATTGATGCAGAGGTGATCCTGCGGATGATTTATCTCGATTCGTTTGCGTTCCCGGACGACGAACGCGAAACCAGCTACATCATGGGCGTGCGCCGCACCTGCTACGCGTCGTTTTATCCGTTCAAGATCCTCTCGCGCAGGCGGTTTGAACGCATCGACTTTGAGCCGGTGACGATCCTGTACGGCGGCAACGGCACGGGCAAATCGACCGCGCTGCATGTGATCGCGGAAAAGGCGGGGCTTGCGCGCGAAGCGCCGTACAACCGCACGAGCTTCTTTGAGGACTACGTCGGCCTGTGCCGCATGGAGCTGCGCCAGCCCATTCCGGACGGCAGCTGCATCATCACCAGCGACGACGTGTTTGACCACATGCTGTCCCTGCGCGAGCTCAACGAGGGCATCGACCGCAGGCGCGAGGACGTGTTTGACGAGTATTTGGAAAACAGGCACGCGCAATTCCAGATGTCCTCGATGGAGGATTACGACCAGCTCAAAAAGGTCGTGCGCGCGAGGAAGCGCACGCAGTCGCGCTATGTGAGGGAGGAGCTGGGCATGAACGTGCGCACGTTTTCCAACGGCGAGAGCGCGTTCCAGTATTTCACGAACAGGATCACCGAAGACAGGCTCTATCTGCTGGACGAGCCGGAGAACAGCCTCTCGCCCGGGCGGCAGATGGAGCTGTGCCAGTTTCTCTCGGACAGCGCGCGGTTCATGGGCTGCCAGTTCGTCATCAGCACGCACTCGCCGTTCCTGCTGTCGATGAAGGGCGCGAAGATTTACGACCTGGACAGCGATCCGGTGGACGTGAAGCACTGGACGGAGCTGGGGAACGTGCGGGCGACCTACGAGTTTTTCAGAAGCCATCAGAGCGAATTTGAGCGGGAATGATTTCGCTTGACAAGACAAAGCAACACGGCAGCACCGAAGCGGTTCGGTGCTGCCGTGTTTTGCTGTGATGAGTTGGAGGATGATTCAAGCGACGCTACCGGAATCGCAGTTGTCGCTTTTGGCTCCTCTGCGATTCTCGCTTTGGCGCTTCGCGCGGCTTACAGCAGGCCGGCGGCCTGAAGCTGGCTGCGCAGGGCGTTCGTCGCGCTCTGCAGCGAGGTGTAGTCGATCGGGTAGATCGACAGCAGCGTCTGCACGGCGCTGATGGCGGTGTTGATCTGCCGGCGCGTGTCGTTGGTGATGTACGGCGAGGAGCCGACCAGCTGATACGCGGTGAGCGTCAGGTTGTACGCGTCGTTGTAGATCGCCTCCAGCTCGGAGGTCGACTGCGAGGCCGTGTAGGCGTCGTGCAGCTGGCAGATGTGGTTCTCGATGTCCGCCTGGCTCTGCAGCGTCGCGAACTCGCCCAGATACTGGCGGATCGTGCTGCCGTAGCTGCCGATATACTCGTAGAGCGGATGGCCGCGCGGGATGAGCACGATGCCGCGCTCCTCCACGGAGGAGCCGGGGCAGTACTCCGTGGCCAGCAGGCCGGAGTCCGTGCAGATGGAAACCTGCTTGTGCATGCTGCAGTAGGACGTCGGGACGCTGCCCTCATACCAGTAGTCCGTGATCGTCTTGTAGCCGTTCACGTCGTTGTAGCAGGCGTCGGTCGCCAGCTGGCCGCTGACGCCGCAGGTCGTCACGCGCACCAGGCCGTAATCCGCCGGCGTGCCGTCGATGATCTCGCGGGACTCGAGATTCTTCGCCTTGTGGATCTTCTCCATGAAGCTCTGCCACAGCGGCGCGGCCGCGTTGCCGCCGGTCGCCTTGCTGGTCAGCGCCTTGTAATTGTCGTGGCCGATCCACACGGAGGCGGAGTACCAGCCCGTCATGCCGGCGAAGAACACGCCCTTGCTGTCGGAGTTGGTGCCGGTCTTGCCGGCGACCACCTGCGAGGAGATCTTCGCCTTGGTGCCGGTGCCGCTCTGCACGGCCTCCTTGAGCATGTCCACGACCAGGTAAGCCGTGGAGGGCTTGAACACCTGGTGGCGGTCCTGGCGCTGGTGCATATCGACATAGACGTTGCCGTCGCTGTCCAGGATGTGGGAGAAGGAGAGCGGCTCCTGATACACGCCCTTGTTGGCGATCGTGCCGAAGGCGACGGCCATCTGTACCGGCGTGATGCCGGAGGAGCCCAGCGCCAGGCCGAACGGATCGGCGTTGATGTTCTTGTCGTCAATGCCCATCAGGTGCAGATAGTTGACCGCGCGGGACACGCCGACGTAGCTCATCAGGATCTGCGCGGCGGAGGTGTTGTACGAGTTGCGCAGCGCGCTGCGGAAGCTCTGCGGGCCCTTGTATCCGCCGCCGCCGTAGTTTTGCGGCCAGGAATCCTTGCCGGAGGCGTCCTTCCAGCCGGAAATCGGCACGGGCATGTTGTAGGCGATGGAGGCGGGCGACGCGCCCAGGTCGATCGCGGGGGCGTAGACCGTCAGCGGCTTGATGGAGGAGCCGACGGGCATGGTCATGTCGCAGGCGCGGTTGAGCGTCTTGCGGGCGGTCGGCTTGTAGCGGCCGCCGACGATGGCCTTGAGCTCGCCCGTGCGGTAGTCGTACACGCATGCGGCGGCCTGCGGCTGCTCGATCTCGGTATAGGTGCCGTCCGCGTTGCGGGACTGATAGACCTTGTCGGACGGATCGCGCAGGCGGGGATAGTCGTCCCAGGTCGCCAGCGTGTCCTCCACGATCTCCTGAATCTCCGTGTCCAGGCACAGGTATACGCTGTAGCCGCCGGTGCGCAGCTCGTTTTCCATCGCGTAGCGGTTGGCGGAGGTGTCCTCCAGGCCGTTGAGCTCGAGGAAGGTGTCCACCACGTCGCTGATGGCGTACTCCACATAGTGCGGATAGTCGTACATATCCGTCGATGCGGGCGAGGTCTCCAGCACATGCGCCGTGGACCGGTCGAGCGCCGCCGTGTATTCCTGCGTGGAGATCAGACCGTTTTCGCGCATCTGGCGCAGGACGTAGTCGGTGCGGTTGTTGGTGATGTCGGCGGTGCTGCTGCCCTCGGTGTTGCGGGTATAGAAGTTGCGGCGCGGGTTGTAGTAGTTGGGGCTTCGGGTCATGCCGGCGAGCATGGCGCACTCGCGCAGCGTGAGCTCGCTCAGCTCCTTGCCGAAGTAGCCGTAGGCCGCGACCTTCACGCCGTAATAGCTGCCGCCCAGGAAGATGGTGTTGAGGTAGCTCTCCAGAATCTGCTGCTTGGTGTAGCGCGTCTCCAGCTCCATCGCCAGATAAGCCTCCTGCAGCTTGCGCTTGTAGCTCTGCTCGCTGGAGAGCACGGTCTTCTTGATGAGCTGCTGGGTGATGGTGGAGCCGCCCTGCGAGGAGCCGGTGGTCAGGTTGGTCACCAGCGCGCCGACGATGCGCTTCACGTCCACGCCGTTGTGCTCGTAAAAGCGCGCGTCCTCCACGGCGATGAACGCGTTCTGCAGCATCTCGGGGATTTCGTCGATGGAGACCATGACGCGGTCCTCGGTGCCCTTGTAGTCGGTGATCAGGTTGCCCTCGCTGTCGTAGATGAAGGAGGTCTTGTCCTGTGCGCCGAGCGCGGCGAGGTCAAGCGTCGGCGCGGTATCGACATACGCCTTGGCGATGCCGATCAGCGCGCCCGCCAGCGCCAGGCACGCGCACAGGATCAGCAGCCAGGAGAGGCGGATGGTGGACACCAGCACGCTGAGCAGGAAGTTGGGATGCCGGGTGCGGGGCTTGAAGATGGAGTGCGGGTGATCCTCCGCGTCCGTCTTTTTTTTCTTCTTCCCGCCGGAGGCGCTGCTCACAGGCGCGGGCATGCGCGAGGTGTGCACCGGCGCGAGCTTCTGCGTGCCGCCGCCCATGTGCAGGCGGGTAGATTCAAGCTCCTCGCCGGCGAGGGGTTCTTCCTCTGCCGGGGTCAGCGGAGCGTTTTTCTTTGGCGGTTTCTTGTTTGCGTTGTTGGGCATACGGTTCCTCCTTGATGAGGGGGTGGAATGACGACTATTCAAAGCTATTATACCACACAATTCTCCCCTTCGCATCACAAAAGCAAAAATGCGGCGGGATTTGAATATAAGACGAAGGGAGGGATCAAATGACTGCCGCGGAAATCAAAAAATATTCTGGGCGCGTGAGGAGACGGCGCTTCTTCCGGCGCGCGCTGCTGCTTGTGCTCCTGCTGCTGGCGTTCTTTCTGGCCATCGACCGCAATTTCAGACCGCTGGTCTTCTCTCTGGCGGAGGCGCGGTCGGCGGCCATGGCCTCGCAGGTGCTCTCCGGCGCGCTGGCGGAGGCGATCGGGGACGGCGTGACGTACGAGGACCTGATGGATGTGAAGATGGATCAGAGCGGTCAGGTGGCGCTGCTCTCGGCCAATACCATGGCGATGAACCGCTTGGCGGCCCGGGCGGGCGACGCCGCGCTGCGCAGGCTGAACAACATGAGCAGCGAGCGCGTGACGGTGCCGCTGGGCGCGGTGCTGGGCACGACGCTCTTTGCCGGCAGCGGCCCGGGCGTGCCGGTATCCATCGTGCCCATCGGCTCCATTTTTACGGACTTTGCCACCGAGTTTGAGGCCTGCGGCATCAACCAGACGCGCCACAAGGTCTATCTGCAGGTGACGGCGAACATCCGGATCGTCATTCCCACCGGCGCGAAGACGACGCAGGTTTCCGCGAATATGCTTGTCGCGGAGTCGATCATCGTCGGCAGGGTGCCGGAGGGCTTTGTGGGCTACGATCTGACTGAGGAAGAGCTGAACATGGTGCCGTGACGCTTGAAATTCGGGGGATGAAGTGATATAATTCTGGCGCGATAAAGCAATACAGCGATAAAGCGGTAAAGTAAACGCCTACATAAGGAGGGATCGGATACGCGCGTGCTCGATCTGGATATGGACTTTTTCCTCACGGACGCCTGCCCGCTCGCCAAACCCGGTGAGCGCCCGGACGACCGCTGTGCGCAGCCGTACAGCGATGCGGAGGTCGTGCGCTTTCTGGAGGAGCAGTGCGGCCTGAGCAGGGATACCCCTGTTCCCGGCGCGATTTTTGAGACGCATGACCAGGCGCTGGACTTCTGGGCGGCGCGCATCGCGGAGGGCCGCCTCACGGCGCCGTTTGAGGTCGTGCATGTGGATACGCATTCGGATCTCGCCTTTGGCCCGCCCGGCCCGGATTTCGTGCTCAAGGCGGTGCTGACGCGCAGCCCCGCAGCCCGTGCGGCGATTGGCGCCTACCGCGCGGGGGTGAAGCTCGACGAGGCGAACTATTTGCTGTTTGCGCTGGCCTTCCGCTGGATCAGCCGCCTGACGTACGTCCGCAATCCCAGGTCCCGCCAGGATGTGCCCGCGCGCCTGCTCAACCTGAGCGGCGACATCCATCTGCGCAGCGACGTTTCCGCGCTCATGGAGGGCATGAACGGAAAGGAGCCCGTCGTGCCCTTCGAGGTGATCGACGACTACCGGACGTTCACAAAGACGGGCTACGATTTCGTGACGATGGCGCAGTCCCCCCGATACGCGCCGGCCTCCGCTGACCGCATCATGCAGCTTCTGCGTCCGTACCTCCGCGAGACGCCGCTCAGTGCCCGATAACCTGCAGCAAAGACGGCCGAAAGGCCGTTTTTGTCGTTTGGGAAACCGCATCGCGCGCCTTGCCGTGTGCGCGATGCATGCTTTTTGTCCGTTTCTTTGAATCTGCCCCTTTGGAACGCGATTTTTCGCTTCTAAGATGGTGGAATGACGCGTATAGATGGTAAAAACCGAAAAATATCCGATGGATATATTTACATCATGGCGAAAGTACGATAGAATAATGTCATGATGGGATATATATAAGATAATTGGATTGATTGAGCGATGTGGGGGGAGAAGAATGGAAACAGTACGCGTCGTCGTGGCGGATGACAATCTGCAACTGCGAAACATGATCACGGAATATCTGAGCCAGCAGAGCGGCATGGAGGTGGTCGGCGCGGCGGCCAACGGCCTGGAAGCCATCGAGCTGGTGCAGGAAAAGCTGCCGGATGTGCTGATCTGCGACATGATTATGCCGAAGATGGACGGCTATGGCGTGCTTGAACAGCTCTCCGTGATGAAGCTTGAGAAGCAGCCCGGGGTCATCGCGCTGACGGCGCTGGGCCGGGACGACTTTATCGCCCGGGCCATTGAGCTGGGCGTGAGCTATTACATGGTCAAGCCGTTTGACTTCGCGATGCTGGCGCAGCGCGTGTTCGAGGCGGCAGGGGAGGAAGGACGCGCAGACGCGCTGAGCGCACGCATTCGTCAGGAGAGCAATGCCAGCGCGGACAACCTCGAGGAACGCATTGCCAATCTGTTCCTGACCGTCGGCATCCCCGCGCACATCAAGGGCTATCAGTTCCTGCGCGAGGCCGTGAAGATGGTCATCGACAACCCGGACCTGATGGGCCGCATCACCAAGGAGCTCTACCCCGGCATCGCGCACCGCTTCGGCACGACGTCAAGCAAGGTGGAGCGCGCCATCCGCCACGCCATCGAGGTCGCCTGGAACCGCGGGCGCATCGAGGCGCTGGACGAGGCGTTCGGCAAGAACGTGTGCTCGCTCGACGACAAGCCGACCAACGGCGAGTTCATCGCGCTGGTTTCCGACCGGCTGCGGATCAAGGAGAGCGCGTAATCATGGAAAAACGGACGGATTCGATGATGAACAAATCATCGAATCCGCCCGAAAAGCTGAAAACCCGATCAATGCCAAGCCTTGATGTCCATGAATCGGAGCCCGTCGCCGCCGTTTTCACGAAGCCCCTGAAGGCATGTGAAAGGAGCGAAATTGCCGATGAGAGCGATTGATTTGGAAAAGAACTGAGACGATTTTTCCCCCTGCTCCGCTGACGGCGCAGGGGTTTTGAATTCTTCTTGTTCTGTATTCGTCTGTCATTCCATCTGCAGGGAGGAAACGCTGTCCGGTTATCCTGACAATCGCATATCGTGACAACTGTCCGGACGGGACGCGGGGTATAGCCTTCATGCCTGCGGCTGATGCGCAATCCCTTCTTTGCTTCACGCACATGGACGCAACGCAATCAGCATGATGCGCCGGAAAACCGCATCAGGATGTCCGCGATGCGCGTTTGACACTTCTGCGCATACGGGCGCTTTTATATTTGTTGCAGAAATGTTTCTAAAGTTCTTGAAAAAGGCGTTTAAATCCTGTATGATAGACTCATGATAGGTTATATGCCTGAAAGGATGATTGGATGAGAAGGTTCGCCGTGCTGACGGACTCCGCATGCGATCTGCCGCCGGAGCTGGCGCAGAAGCATCACATTGATATTCTGAATCTCAAGATTGCGCTGGACGGCGTGGGCTATACCGAGCGCGTTGACTTTACGCCCGAGGAGTTTGCGGAGATGCTGCGCCATTCCTCCGGCATGCCGACGACCTCGCAGGTGACGCAGTTCGAGTTCTTCGAGCAGTTCGAGCAGTATGGCCGCGAGGGCGTGGAGGAGGTGCTCTACATCTCCATCAACGCGACCGGCTCCGCGACGAACGCCAACGCCCATGCCGCGGCGGCGCAGTTTCACGAGGAATACCCGGACAGCCCGATGAAGATTTTCATCGTGGACAGCCATTCCTATTCCGTGACCTACGGCCTGGAATGCTGCAAGGCCAGCGACATGCTTGCCGAGGGCAGGACGATGAACGAGGTGGTCGCGTACCTCAACGACCGCTTTGCCCGTCTGGAGCTGGTCATCACCGCCTATAACCTCAGGATCATCCGCAAGTCCGGCCGGGTCAGCGCGGCGGCGGCGATCGCAGGCGATCTGCTGGGCATCCATCCGGTCATCACGCTGATCGACGGCGAGAGCCACGTGGTCAAGAAGGTGCGCGGCGACAGGCTGGTCGTCTCCTCGGTCATTCACCACTGCCAGAGCCACATGGTGCCCGGCACGGCCTACTACGTGGGCGTGACGAACACGAAGTACCTGGACGAGTACGCCAGGGCGGCGGAGGAGATCATCGGCTATCCGCCTGCCGGCATGTTCCATCTGGGCAGCGCGGTGTGCTCCAACACCGGCCCCGAGTGCGCGGCGATGCTCTACGAGGCCGCGAAGCGGGAACGGTAAAGCATATACAATATAATAGGAAGCAAGCGCCTGCCGGCTGATACCGGCGGGCGCTTGCTGCCTTGTCGGAAATACCGCAAAAAAACCGGACGGCGGGCACGACATGACTTGATTCTGCAAAGCCGTTCGGAAGTGGGGGTGGGCACAGCCCGGCCTGTATACGGTTATTCCCCAATGTGCTCAGATTGTTCCTTCTGAATCTGCTCAATGCCGAGACGAATCAGTTCCACCATGGCGGCGGAGCGGCTGGGGTATCTGTTCTCAAAACGAAAGTCTTCAATCTGCTGAAGCATTTCGTCATCAACGACAACGGTGATGCGCGGCTTTTCAGTAGGCATGATGATATCAACTCCTTGCAGTTCATATTATGCACAAGTTCATACGGTCTGTCAAGCATAGGGTCTGAAAAATGTTAAAATGATTCACAACAAATGATTGAAAACGGCTTGACAGGTTCATATAGAATGAATATAATAAAGCATGAGGTGCAGAACCTCGGAAATACGGAACTCCTATGAGAAGGAGGAACGAAATGAGCGGGCAATCGAAGAGGCTGACATTCGTCGTCACGCCTGAGATTGAAGCACAGATGAAAAGCATGAAGAAAGAGATATACTTTGACCGCACACAGTCCGACATGATTCGCGAGCTTGTCGCGGCGGGCGTTCGATCCTGTAAGGCCGGGCGCGAAGCGGGAAGCGCGGAGAGGAAGAACGCATGAGGAAATACGAAAAGCCCTGCTTTCATCTGACGGAGCACATCGGCCCGCTTGACAATGAGCAGATGGCGGCGCTGTCTGATGCGGAGCTGGAGGCGTATCTGAACGAGAACGGGTTCAGAAAGAGCATGAAGCTCTACCGCGCCAACGGCAATTACGTCTATCGGGAAATCGCGGGCGAGGGCGTGCTGATCCCCTCGGGCGACCTGCCGGGCAATGTGATGGTGACGGTGAGCGAGACCTGCGGCTTCCTTTGGGCGCAGCTGCAGGAGCCGAAGACCGTCGGCGATCTGATCGCGGCAGCCAAAGCGGCGTACGACGATCCGAAGCATGAGCTGGAGGCGCAGATTCGGGCATTCGTGGAGGATAGAGTCAAAACCGGACACATCTGGGAGGTAAAATAGATGGAAAAGAGAATTTGGAGCAAGCCGGAAATGAACGAGTTCGCGTTCGCGGCGAATGAGTATGTGGCAGGTTGCACTGATCTGTTGAATAAGTTTTGGAAATTCATCTGTGATTTTGGTGGCGGGAAACATTATGATATTTATTCTGGTGCATATGACGATACGAAGAATCCGCAGCAGAATGCTAAATTTTCAGACCTTTTAACGCAAGATAGTCGTCGGAATCAGGTATATTATCATGCGTGCGGAACGACGCATTATGTTAAGCAAGAAGAAGGAAAGACTTGGGAGAATTATTTTCTGCTGGGTTGGGCAGATGATGATGCGGACGATGACGAAATCGGTAATGTGACAAAGGATGTGTATATTTGGACGGATGGCGGTACGGATGTTCATGTAACGAGCCAGGTTGGCGAAGAGATTGAAACTGTCGCAGGTAACAAGTCTTAACGGTCTGTATATAGAGCCGAAGGAGTAATCCTCCGGCTTTTTTCATAAGGAGAACGGACATGGAACACCTGGAGGGCGCGAGCGCGGCGGAGCGCGCGCTGATCGACCGCGCCAGTCAACAGAGAATCCCCATCAATGGCAGCATCGAGCTGCTGCCGCTGTGCAACATGAACTGCGACATGTGCTATGTGCGCCTGTCGCGGGAGGAGATGGAGCGGCAGGGCCGCCTGCGCACGGCAGAGGAGTGGCTTTCCGTCGCCCGGCAGATGAAGGACGCGGGCACGCTGTTCCTGCTGCTCACGGGCGGCGAGCCGCTGATCTACCCGGAGTTCAAACCGCTCTACCTGGCGCTGCGGGACCTGGGCTTTCTGATCACGATCAACACCAACGGTACGCTGATCGATGAGGATTGGGCATCGTTCTTCGGAAAGCACAAGCCCCGGCGCGTCAACATCACGCTCTACGGCGCGGATGAGCAGACGTATGAACACCTGTGCCACTATCCCGGCGGCTTTGCGCGGGTCACGCGAGGCGTGCGCCTGCTGCGGGAACAGGGCGTGGAGGTGAAGCTCAGCGTCAGCCTCACGCCGCAGAACAGGGACGAGCTCGACCGCCTGTTCGCCGTCGGCGCGGAGCTGGGCGTGCCCGTCCACGTCGATACCTACATGATGCCCGCCGAGCGGGAACGCAGCCTGCCGTTTGACCGGCAGGCGCGCCTGTCGCCCGAGGAGGCGGCGCAGGGCCGCGTCCACGCGTTGCTGCTGGCGATGGGGCCGCAGAGCTTTCTGGAATTTGCGGCCCGGTACCTGATGCTGACCCGGCAGATGCCGCCGCCGCAGATCCCGAGCAAGATGACCTGTCTGGCGGGCAGCTGCTCGTTCACGATCAACTGGCAGGGGCGGATGCGCCCGTGCGTCGTGATGACCCACCCCGAGGCGGACGTGTTTGCGCTGGGCTTTGACGCGGCCTGGAAGCGCATCCGGGCGGAGGCGGACGGGATCGTCCTGAGCGAGACCTGCGCTGCCTGTCCGCTGCGCGCGCTCTGCCGCACCTGCGCGGCCAGCATGCTGCTGGAGACGGGCCGCTATGACGGCGTGCCGGAATACATGTGCCGCTACACGAAGGAGACGTACCGGCTGCTGGCGGCGTACTGTGCGCGGGCGATGCGGAAAGGAAAGAACAGCATAAACGAGAAATAGTATAGTAGAAAACCAATCTGTATCTGATGAAAAAGCAGCCCGGGCATTTGGGCTGCTTTTCAAATATGCGGTTATCCGATTCTGTGCGTCCGGATGACCTCGCCATCAAGCGTCTTGATGGCGAACACGCCGCGCTCGTAGGTCATGTAGCTCTTCGGGTTGCCCTCCTTGGGCAGCGCGGCGGAGCCGGGGTTGATGTACGTCATGCCGCCGGCCTGCTGCACGGTGAGCACATGCGTGTGGCCGTGGATGAGCAGGTCGCCGTCCTTGTGCGGCGGCAGGGCGTCGGTGTTGAACAGGTGGCCATGCGTGATGAACGCCGTGACGCCGTCCAGATCAAACAGCGCGTAATCCGCCAGAATCGGGAACTCGAGCACCATCTGATCGACCTCCGCGTCGCAGTTGCCGCGCACGCAGAGCAGGTCATCCTTGTTGGCGTTGAGCAGCGCGGTCACGCCCTTGGGATCATAGGCGTCGGGCAGGTCGTTGCGCGGGCCGTGGTAGAGCAGATCGCCCAGCAGCACCAGACGGTCCGCGCCCTCCAGCCTGTACTGGCGCAGGACGGCCTCCATCGCGCTGCGGGAGCCGTGGA
>JBJEUH010000182.1:0-11877 GCA_051883735.1 Candidatus Ventricola sp. | reverse complement strand
ACCCCTGACCTTTTGAATGCCATTCAAACGCGCTACCAACTGCGCTAATGCCCCGTCAACGGTACATATTATACATCGCAGTTGGCGCGTCTGTCAACAACTTTTTTCAGTTTTCGGCAAATTCCCGCTCGCTTTAGAACAGCGACCAGATCACCGCGATGATCAGCGCGGGGAGATAGTTCGCCACCTTGATCTTCTTGCCGAAGGCGAGGTTCACGCCCACGCCGAAGATGAGCACGTTGCCCACCAGGGACAGGCAGGCGAGCGCCGCGTCGGTCATCAGCGGGCCGATGAAGGCGGCCAGCACGGTCATCAGCCCCTGCCAGATCGCCATAGGGATCACGGAGAAGACCGCGCCCTTGCCCAGGGAGGCCGTGAGCGCCATGACGATGATCATGTCCAGGATGCCCTTGGTGGTCAGGATCGTGTAGTCGTGATAGAGCGCGTCGTTCATCGGGCCGATGATCGCCATCGCGCCGATGCACAGCGTGAAGGACGCGGAGGTGAAGCCCTCGATGAAGCGCGGGTCGCGCTCGGAGTGGCTCCTGACCTTGAGCCATTCGCCGAAGCGCTCCAGATTGTCCTCGATGCCGAGGATCTCGCCGATCAGGCCGCCCAGACACAGGGAGATGACCAGCAGCATCTCGCCGGTGGTGCCCAGCTGCCCGTCCGCGATGGTGAGCATGTGCTTCAAAGCGCCGCTGGCGCCGATGAAAATCGTGCTCACGCCGCAGGCCTTGACCATGATGTCCTGATAGCTGTCCTTCAGCGTCCTGCCGAACAGGAAGCCCAGCAGGCCGCCGGCCAGAACGAACGCAGAATTGATGATTGTTCCCAAACCGATCACGTGAAACCGCCTCTTTTGCGCGCGGGAGCTTACAGAATGTCATGGACAAGCTCCGCGCAGAATTTACAGACAACGGAGGTATTATAGCATGAGAAAACGGCCAAGGCAAGGGCTTTGGCCGTTTGTGCGGGTAACAGGTTGGCAATCAGTTGCCGCACTCGATGCTGATGGCGTTGAATCTGGCGAGCAGATCCTCGACCTTCAGGCTCGCGCGCGCCGGGCCGGAGAGGTCCAGCTCCGCACGGCCCTGGTGCATCATCAGCAGGCGGTCGCCGTATTCGACGGCGTAGCGCAGGTTGTGCGTGACCATGATGGTCGTCAGCTGCTTGGCGGCGACGATCTTGCCGGTCAGCTGCATGATGATCTCGGCGGTCTTCGGGTCGAGCGCGGCGGTGTGCTCGTCCAGGATCAGGAACTCGATGGGCGTCATCGTGCTCATCAGCAGGGCCATCGCCTGGCGCTGCCCGCCGGAGAGGTTGCCGACCTTCACGCCCATCTTGTCCTCCAGGCCCAGGCCCAGCTGCGCAAGCTGCGCGCGGTATTCCTCGGTCTTTCTGCGGTTGACGCAGGGCATGAGGTTGAACGGCTTGCCCTTGTTGTCCGCCATGGACATATTCTCCAGGATGGTCATCGACGGACAGGTGCCGCGCGCGGGGTCCTGATAGACGCGACCGATGCGGCGATGCCGCCTGTGCTCGGGCATGCGGGTGATGTTCTCGCCGCCGATGAAGATCTCGCCCTCGTCGATGGGGATGGAGCCGCAGATGATGTTGAGCAGCGAGGTCTTGCCCGAGCCGTTGGAGCCCACGACGCAGACGAACTGCTTGTCCGGGATGGAGAGATTGAAGCCGTCGAACAGGCAGGTTTCATTCACCGTGCCGCCCTGATAGATCTTGACGATGTTCCTCAGTTCAAGCATGGCGCTTCCCCTTCTTTCTGTTCTGACCGCCGGCGATGATGATGATCAGCAGCAGCGCGGCGGTGATGAGCTTGAGGTCAAACGGAGACAGGCCGAGGCTCAGCGCCAGGGCGACGCAGCCCTTGTAGAGGATGGAGCCGAGCACCACGGCGGTCGTCGCGCGCAGGAACTTCATGCCGGCGAGCAGCTGCGTGCCCATGATGACGGAGGCGACCGCGAGCACCAGCGTGCCGGTGCCCATGGAGATGTCGAAATAGCGCTGATACTGGCACATGATGCAGCCGGCGAGCGAGACAAGCGCGTTGGCGATGGACAGGCCGAGAATCTTCACCTTGCCGGAATCCTTGGCCAGCGTGGCGACGAGCGTCGCGTTGTCGCCGGTGGCGCGCAGCAGGAAGCCCGAGCGCGTGGCCAGATACGCGTCCATCAGCAGCTTGACCGCCAGCGTGATGAGCGCCAGGATGATCACCGGCGCATAGGGCTGAACGCCCGCCGGGAGGCCGGAGATGAACGAATTCTTGAAGATGGTGTCAAAGGAGAAGAGCTGGACGTTCGCGCGGCCGGCGATGTGCAGGTTCACGGAGTACAGGCCCGTCATGACGATGATGCCCGCCAGCAGGTCGCGCACCTTGAACTTGACGTGGATCACGCCCGTGATTGCGCCGGCGACCGCGCCCGCCGCCAGGGAGACCGGCAGCGTCAGCAGCGGAGAAAACCCGCCCTGAATCATCAGGGCGGTGACGGCGGCGCCGAGGGGAAAGGACGAATCGACGGACATATCCGGAAAGTCCAGAATTTTGAAGGTGATGTACACGCCCAGGGCGAGGACGGCGTAGATCAGGCCCTGCTCAAGGACGCTCAGAAGAAGACTCATGGGATACCTCCGTCGGAAATGATGTGGAATACGAAATCTGATTTATCAACACAGTTCCAAGAAGGGCTTGCCGGGGTTCCAATTCCTTCCCGCCGGCGAACGGAGTTCGCCATCAGCAGCCTTGCATGGAGCCGCCGCGAAGCGAAGAAGGGGTCCGGGGATGAAATCCCCGGCAGGGGTTCGGGGACGGCGTCCCCGAACGTTTTCCCTGTTTACTCCACCTCGTTGGCCCTGGCGGCGAGCTCGTCGCTGAGCACGATGCCGAACTTCGCGAGCGCCTCGGTGTTGACGTACAGGCCCGGCTCGGTGATGATCTCATACGGGATCTCGCTGGCCTTCGCCTCGCCCTTCAGCACCTTGGCGGCCATCAGGCCGGTCTGGCGGCCCAGGGCGATGTAGTCAAGGCCCTCCGCAGCGACGCAGCCCAGCTTCACCTGCTCGATTTCGGAGCCGAAGACCGGCTTGCCCGCGGCGTTCGCCTTGTCCAGCACCAGCGCGAGGGCGGAGACGACGGTGTTGTCGGTCAGGTTGGTGAGGCAGTCGACCTTGGAAAGCAGCGCGTCCAGCGCCAGCGGGATGTCCGCGGTGGTGGAGACGCCGGACTCGACGATCTCAAAGCCGTAGTCGCCGGCCATGCTCTTGTAGATTTCGATGGCGGAGATGGAGTTGACCTCGCTGGTGGTGTAGAGGATGCCGATCTTCGTGGCCTGCGGCATCATGGCGCGGATGGTCTCCAGCTGCGCCTTGATCGGCAGCGCGTCGGAGGTGCCGGTGACCTCGCCCGCAGCCACGCCGTCAGCGTCGGCAAAGCCCGCGGCGACCGGATCGGTGACGGCGGTGAAGATCGTCGGGATGGCGCCGGCGGCGGCGTTGTAGCAGGCCTGCGCCATCGGGGTGGCGATGCCGACCATCATGTCTACCTTCGCGCTGGCGAACTGCGCGGCGATCTGCTGGGCGATGCCCATGTCCGCCTGCGCGTTCTGCAGGTCGATCTTGAGGTTCTCACCCTCGACGATGCCCGCCTCGGCGAGGCCCTCGACAAAGCCCTGGTAGCAGTTGTCCAGCGAGCCGTGCTGCGCGAACTGGCCGATGCCGACGGTGTAGGTTTCTGCGAAGGAGATCGCGGCGGCGAGGATCATGGCGATGCAGACGATGACAGAGATGATGCGCTTCATAGTGTGTTCCTCCTGAATGTCTTTTTGTGTCGATGGGAAACGGTGACCAGTCGTGGATGAAGCGCCGAGACCAGGAAAATAAAAACGCCTCATATTCCTTACGGAACATGAGGCGGAAGATCCTTCCGTGGTGCCACTCAGTTTGGCCTTTCGGCCCGCTTTACCCCGTACCAACATACGGTGCAGCCTGATAACGGGTCTGCGTCCCGTCCCTGTCTAATAAGGCGGAAGCGCCGGTTGACAGGGCCCTCGGAAAGTCCATTTCAACATCCTTCTGTACCGCACTCCCAGCGACGGCGGCTCTCTGAAACAGGGTGGGATCTTTACTTCTCTTCCCTCAAACGGTTTGTATTCGATTGGCTGCATTATAGCAGGCGCAAATCCTGTTGTCAACCCCGTGTTGCAAAATTTTGTGAACTTTCGTTCATGAATTGTCGGAGTTGGCCGAATCGCCGCCCGAATTCTCTGCGTATACTGGAAAAGCGAATGTTTTATATTATATCTGAAGGTGACGGATTGTATCCCCACTTGAAGAAAGCGTTTTCGTGTGCTATAATACATTTATCCATATTATGCCCAGTTTTGCCCGAATATTCGGGCAGGAGGATATATTTTCATGAGCGATTTCAAAGTCAGAAGCGATTGGATGCCGTTCTGCGTGCCGGACATCACGGACGCAGAGGTGCAGGCTGTGAGCGACACGGTGCGCTCCGGCTGGTGGGCGAAGGGCCCCCGAACGATTGAGTTTGAAAAGCGTTTTGCCGAATATGTGGGTGCAAAGTACTGCGTGGGCGTCAATTCCTGCACCGCCGCGCTTCATCTGGCGCTGATGACCCAGGGCATCGGCCCGGGCGACGAGGTCATCACCACGCCGCTGACCTTTGCCTCCAGCGCGAATACCATCCTGCACGTCGGCGCGACGCCTGTGTTTGCCGATATCGATCCGGAAACCGGCCTCATCGATCCCAGGGAGATCGAAAAGAAGATCACGGACAAAACCCGCGCGGTCGTGCCGGTGCATTACGCCGGCCTGGCGGCGGACATCGGCGAGATCGGCAGGCTGTGCGACCGCTACGGTCTGTTCCTCTCCGAGGACGCGGCCCACGCCGTGGAGACCCGCTACAATGGCGAGCCCATCGGCCATCATCCCCGGGGCGCGGTGTCCTATTCCTTCTATGCGACCAAGAACCTCGCCTGCGGCGAGGGCGGCGCGCTGGTGACCGACGACGAGAAAATCTACGAAAAGGCGTGCATCCTCTCCTGCCACGGCATGAGCGCCGGCTCCTGGAACCGCTACGGCAAAAGCGGTTCCTGGCGCTACGACATCGAGGAGCCGGGCTTCAAGTACAACATGTTCGACATCCAGGCCTCGCTGGCGCTTGCACAGCTTAGTCGCATGGACGACATGCAGCGCCGCCGCTTTGAGGCCGTGGACGTGTACGAGGAGGCCTTCCGGGACGTGCCGCAGCTGCGCCTGCAGAAGACGCCGGCCTACTGCCACCACAGCCGTCACCTGTACATCCTGCGCATCGTGCCGGAGCGGCTGACCATCTCGCGCGACCAGTTCATCGAGGAGCTCAAGGCGCGCAACGTCGGCGTGAGCGTGCACTTCATCGCGCTGCACACCATGAGCGCCTACACGAAGCGCTACGGCTACAAGCCCGAGGACTTCCCGAAGGCCTACGCGTTCTCCGAGAGCGAAATCTCTCTGCCGATGTACTCCACCCTCGGCCGGGAAAAGGCGCAGTATGTCGCGGACGCGGTGCTGGATATCGTGAAGCAATACAAAAAGTAAAAAGCGTGTAAAATCCCCGCGGGCGGCTGTCCTGCGGGGATTTTTGTGTAGATTTTTGCCGAAAAGTCCGCTATAATCTAAGGGACAGCGCAAGTCCATGACGAAAGGATGCTTTTCAATGGAACCCATGACCGATCGGACCATCTTCATGAACCGGGAGCTCTCCTGGCTCAAGTTCAACGAGCGCGTGCTTGAGGAGGCGGAGAGCGACCTGACGCCGCTGTGCGAGCGGCTGAGCTTTGCCTCGATCTATCAGAGCAACCTCGACGAGTTCTTTATGGTGCGCGTGGGCTCACTGGTGGATCAGGAGCACCTTTCTCCCAATCTCCGCGAAAACAAGACCCAGATGACCCCGGCGGAGCAGCTGTGCGAGGTGCTCAAAACCGTGCGCCGGCTCAACGAGCGCAGGGATTTCATCTACGCCAAGCTGCTCGGGCGCGTGGAGGAGGCCGGCGTGCGCCTGGTCGATTTCAAAAAGATCGGCCGGCAGGAGAGCGAAAAGCTGGAGCGCTACTTCGACTGCGAGATCGCGCCGCTGATCTCCCCGATCATCGTGGGCCGCCGCCAGCCGTTCCCGTTCCTGCGCAACAGGGACATCTATGCCGTCGCCGTGCTCGAGCGCAAGAGCGGCAAGCGCAAGCTGGGCATCGTGCCGTGCAGCGCGGGCGTGTTCCCGCGGCTGATCGAGGTCTCCGCGAGCGAAAAGACCTACATGCTCGCCGAGGAGCTGATCCTGCACTTCCTGCCCAAGGTCTTCGCGGGCTACACGATCAGGGAAAAGTCCCTCATCCGCGTGACGCGCAACGCCGATATCGACGCGGACGCGCTCTACGAGGAGGACATCGACTACCGCGAGTTCATGGCGGAGCTGATCAAGAAGCGCAGGCGCCTGGCGCCGGTGCGCCTGGAGCTCTCCCGCGAGCTGGACGGCGAAATCGTGCGCTCGCTGTGCAAGCACATGGACGTCGACAAGGACCACGTCTTCAAGAACAACTCGCCGCTGGACCTGTCGTTCCTCTACGGCATCGCGGACAACCTGCGCCAGAAGACGGAGCTGTTTTACGAGCGCCGCATCCCGCAGCGCAGCGCGTCGATCGCGTCCGACCGGCCGGTGCTCGATCAGATCCGGGAGGGCGACAAGCTGCTCTCCTACCCGTATGAGAGCATGAAGCCGTTTTTGACGATGCTGCAGGAGGCCGCCAACGACGAGAGCGTCGTCTCCATCAAGATGACGCTCTACCGCGTGGCCAAGCAGAGCAAGATCGTCGAGACGCTGATCGAGGCCGCCGAAAACGGCAAGGACGTGCTCGTGCTGGTGGAGCTCAAGGCGCGCTTTGACGAGGAGAACAACATCGAGTGGAGCCGCAGGCTGGAGGAGGCCGGCTGCAACGTGATCTACGGCCTGGACGGCTACAAGGTGCACAGTAAGCTCTGCCTGATCCAGCGCATGGAGAACGGCCACGCGGCGTACTACACGCAGATCGGCACGGGCAACTACAACGAGAAGACCGCCCGGCTGTACACCGATCTGAGCGTGATGACGCACGACCAGGCGATCGGCCGCGAGGCGGCGGAGGTCTTCCGCACGCTGTCCATGGGCGAGACGGTGCAGGAGACGGAGCATCTGCTGGTCGCGCCGCACTGCCTGCAAAACCGCGTGCTGGAGATGATCGACGGGGAGATCGCCCGCGCGAGAGAGGGCGAGGACGCGTATATCGGCGTGAAGATCAACTCGCTGACGGACAAGACGATCATCGACCGGCTGGTGCAGGCCTCCTGCGAGGGCGTCAGAATCGACCTCATCGTGCGCGGCATCTGCTGCCTGATTCCGGGCGTGCCGGGGGCGACGGAGAACATCCGCGTCATCAGCATCGTGGGCCGATTCCTGGAGCACTCGCGCATCTATCTCTTCGGCCGCGGGGAGCGCGCGAAGGCGTACATCGCCTCGGCGGATTTCATGACGCGCAACACGCTGCGCCGCGTGGAGGTCGCCGCGCCGATCCGGGACGAGAAGCTGAAGGCGCAGATCACCGCGATGTTCGATCTGCTGCTCGCGGACAACGTGCAGGCGCGCGAGATGCAGCCCGACGGCAGCTATGTCCGCCGCCAGCCGATGGGCGAGCCCCCGCGCAACGCGCAGGAGATCTTCTATCAGCAGGCGTATGAGCGCGCCGCGGGAAAGCAGGGATAAGCTGATTTACAGCGGTTCAAAAAAATCGTGCAACTGACTCCATCAAAGCCTCCCTCTTGAGGGACGTTTTGACAGCCGCGCCCAGTGGGCGATACAGGTTGGCAAAACGCCGAAGGTTGGCATCGCGAAGCGATGACGGTGGGAGTGCTGCCGCTGCCACTCCCCCAGTCGCCTACGGCGACAGCCCCCTCAAGAGGGGGCCTGATTCGTGCTAAATTGCTGGATGGCTATAATTGTGTAAATGAAAGGGGTTTGAGCAGAAATGCCCAAACCCCTGAGTTTTACGGGTTTTTGCACACCCAGCCCACCGCGCCGCGGAGGCTGACCAGGAGCCAGTCTCCCTCCTCGCGGAGGATCGGGAGCTTTTCACCGGCGCCGAGCAGGGCGACCTTGTTGGCCGCAGGGCTGTCCCATGCGTACACCGGCGTGCTCTTTTCCGTCAGATAGTACGACGGGTCGATGAGCACATAGTCGCTGAGCACCCAGCCCGCGCTGCCCGTGCCCTCGGCGTCCGACAGAAAGCAGTCGCACCAGCCGTCCTCCGAAAACTCCTGGCATGCAAAGACGTCCCCGAACTGAAGGCGTCCGACGGCAGGGGATGAAGTGCTTCTGTCGGCGCGGATGGTCAGCCCCTCGCAGAGCACCACCGCCTCATAGCCGATCTGTCCCATCCCGGCAGCCGGGATGATTTCTGCCTTTGCGGAGACGGCCAGCAGCATGGCGGCCATCAAAATGAATACCCTTTTCATCATACCGTCCTCCTGAGTGCATTTTGATCTCAATCCATAGGACGCAGAAGCTGCGGCCTTTCATCCCGGCCGGCAGACAAATGCTGTCAAAACATGGACAGGCCCTGGCTTCACACCTTCAATAGGCTTGCTTGATACCGGCGCGAAGCGTAAAAGGGAGTCTGAGGGACAATGTCCCTCAGGCGGGTCTTAGGGCGGCAGCCCTAACGTACCCCATTACTCTGCGTATATGATGTCGTCCCGCAGCCGATAGATCGTCGCGCCGTATTTGCTGCGGCAGAAGGCATCGACAAACCAGTCGATTTCCTTGACTGCGTCGTACTGGACATAGGCGTAGCGCTCGCCGTTAACGCTCTTGCCCTTCATGTTGGAATCGGCCCAGTGCACGGAGTCCGTCTCCGGGTCGTAATCCTCGATGAAGATCATGGAGTGCGCGCCCACGCCGTAGTAGTAGTTTGCCGCCATCTGGAAGTAATCGCCGCGCTGGACCTGCATCAGGAATTCGCGGGCAAGCCGGCGGTTTTCCTCCTTGGACAGGCTGTCGTCGTAACGGAAGGAGGCCGCGGCATAGAAGGGATTGCCGTCGCCGGCATCCACGTCCTGCCATTCCACGCCGTAGACGTAGGGCGCGCAGTCCGCCTTCTTCTGGTTGTTGGGGATGACCAGCGCCACCTCCGGGTACTGCGCCATGCGGAAATCGCCGCAATTCTCGCGGAACAGGTGCACCGTGAAGTTCTTGCAGACGTAGATGTCGCCGCTGTACTGCGCGCGCTGGGGCTTGCCGTTCGCCGCGTCGTAGAGCGATTTGGCGGTGGCGATGATGCGGTCGATGAAGTCCTCGCGCGCGGCGGAGGACGGCGCATCGGCATCCTGCGCCTCCTCGGTCAGGGCGATGGCGTCCTGCGCGGCGAGCATCTCCTCCATGGAGAGCGTCTCACTCAGGACGCAGGAAAGCGGCAGACAGGCAAGCAGCAGGACGGTGAAAAACAGCTTCATGAAGCGAACTCCTCTTTGTGTTGATAGCCTATTGTATCACGGACGCGCAAGCGGCGCAACGCCGGTGCGCGCACGAAAAGATATCTGAAAAATTATTAGCCTTTTTTGGGCGAACTACACACACATTTAGTATGGTGAGAAGGGCGAAAAAAACCAATTCCCGCCTGAGTTTGTACACGATATTTTGTGTACGAAACGCCGCGTTGAGCGCTCAACGCGGTGCAAAAGCATGCCTTGGAGGATGTTGACTGCAATGAAAGAATATGGTAATATAAACTGAAATTGTGGGCAACAACAGCCGATTGTATCATATTACGACAGGAGTGGGAATATGCCGCCGAAACAAAGAATCACGAGGGAAATGATTCTTGAAAGGTCGTTTGAAATGTTCTGCCGCGAAGGGATGGAAGTGGTCAACGCGCGTTCTGTTGCGAAGGCGCTGAACTGCTCTACGCAGCCGATTTTCAGCTACTTTTCCGGAATGCAGGACCTCAAAACCAGGCTTGAAGAGAAAGCGAAGGAGCAGTTCCAGGCTGCGCTTCATGTGGACGATGAGCCGGGCGATCCGCTGGTGAAGACCGGCTGCGCGTATACGCGCTTTGCGGCCGAGCAGCCGCATCTGTTTGCGCATCTGTTTATGATGAAGCAGGACGATTCGCTGTATCCGTTCGTCAGCGAGGAGCGCCGTGAGGATCTGCTTCGCCGCGAGTCGGAATACCTCGGCCTGACGCAGGAGCAGACGGAGATGCTCTATACGCAGATGTCCATCTACATCCACGGTCTGGCCGTCGTGCGCTCCGTGCGCAGGGCTGATTATGCGCCGGAGGACATGGAGAAGATGATTGCCAGCACCCAGGAGACGCTCATCAAGGGGATACGAGCATGACACAGGGCTACATTCGTTCAATCGATTGAAAAGCGGGCAGCGTGGGCTGTCCGCTTTTTGCATGCGTTATTCGATGGTCAGCGCGCCGTCCGCACGCAAGACGATGTTGCGGCTGTACAGCGAGGCGAGCGCGCGCACCATATACGCCACGTCCGCGCAGCCCGCGGTCTCGTAGCTGGAGTGCATGGCCAGCTGCGCCAGGCCGATGTCCACCGTGTTCATGGAGGCGTGCCTGTTGGCGATGTTGCCCAGCGTGGAGCCGCCCAGCATGTCCGAGCGGTTGGCAAAGTGCTGCACCGGGACGCCGGCCATCCCGCAGAGGCTGGAGAAGACCGCACAGGAGACCGCGTCCGTGGTGTACTTCTGGTTCGCATTGTGCTTGATGACCACGCCGCCGTTCATGAGCGTGCGGTTCTGCGCGTCGTATTTCTCCGGATGGTTCGGGTGCAGGGCGTGCGCGTTGTCCGCGGAGGCCATGAAGCTGGCCGCGATCGCCGCGCGGATTTCGCCGTCCGAAGCGCCCAGGGCCGCGCCCGCGCGGGCGAGCACGTCGGTGAGGAACGTGGAGTCCGCGCCCTGCTTGGAGCCGCTGCCGACCTCCTCGTTGTCAAACACGGCGAGCACGTTGATGTGGCCGACGGACTCGCTGGCCAGGAAGGCCGCCGCGGAGGCATAGGCGCACTCGAGGTCGTCGATGCGCGGGCAGGAGAAGAACTCGTTTGCAGCGCCCCAGACGCTGCCCGGCGTGCGCGCATAGAGGAAGAGATCCTGGGCGACGATGGCGTCCTCGCTCACGCCTGCGGCTGCGGCGATCTCGGCCTTCAGCCTGCCCTTGCTGCCTGCGCCGCCGTAGAGCGGGAGCAGATCGAGCTGGGCGTTGTACTTGTAGCCGTCGTTCACCTCGCGGTTGAAGTGGATGGGCATGTTGGGGATGAGCACCGCGTCGCGCCCCAGATCGACCAGCTTCGTCGTCAGCGCATGGCCCTCGCGCACGAGCACGCGGCCCGCGATGGACAGCGGACGGTCAAACCAGGAGGACATGATCATGCCGCCGTAGCGCTCCACGTTCAGGCGAAGATAGCCGCCCGTCGTCTCGTCCTCGCAGATGTGCTTGAGCTTGAAGGTCGGGGAATCGCTGTGGGAGGAGACGATCTGGAAGTGCGCAAAGCCGGTCTCGGGCACCGCGAACGCGACGACGCTGGAGAGGTTGCGCGTCACATAGTACTTGCCGCCGGGCACAACGCGCCAGGGCTCCGTCTCGGACAGCGGGGCGAAGCCGCCGGCCTCGAGCGCGGCGCACAGGGTCTTCACCGCGTGAAACGCGCTCGGTGATTTCCTCACGAAGTCGAGAAAGAGCTGAACATGATCGGCCATGGGAAACCCTCCTGAAATGCAGTATTCGATGTGTCTATTATACATGCCCGGGGGCGCATGTGTCAAACGCG
>JBJEUH010000181.1:0-2409 GCA_051883735.1 Candidatus Ventricola sp. | reverse complement strand
GATCAACAAGCGCGAGGCCGAGGCCCGCAGGGCCGCTGCCAAAGAGGCCAAGTAACATCTCTGAATCTCCACGCAAAAAGCTGTCTCTTTCTGAGGCAGCTTTTTTACCTCATAGGAAATTGCGTCAAAAAACCGTACAGCGGGCACAGCCCGCCGCCCGGCCCGGTTCAAGGGGGCATATATTTGCCGGCCGCTCTTGCTTTTTCCCGCACGATGCGCTACACTTGGTCTATTCATATAGCGCTATGAAATCATATCCATATTCCAAGTCGTGACAAAGCGAAAACGTCAGGCCTGAAGCTGCCCAGCGTATGCGGGCGCAGGTATGGACGATCGTCTCAGGCCATGTGAGGGAGCGTGACAACCGCATGAAGATCAACGAACCAGGCGTGCTGCCCGAATCCAACGCTTATTTTCACACGTCCAGTATGATGGCGCAGAACCTCTTTTTCACGCTGAACTGTGCCGGGCACTATTTCTGCAACGAGCACTATGCCGTCCGCCGTTCCTCCTACGACAGCTTTCTGATCCTCTACGTCGTCCGGGGAAGGGGCTACTGCTATCTGGACGACCAGCGCATTGAGCTGCATGTCGGCGCCCTGATCATCCTGGACTGCTATCTGCCGCATCGCTACGGCACGGACAGCGACTGGGAAATCTACTGGATTCACTTCGACGGAAGAATGGCCCGGGATTATTTCGAGGCCATCGTGCAGAGCCGCCGCCAGCTCATCCTGCCCAAAAACGCCTATCATGCAGCCCACGGCCTGGAGCGCATCTACAACATGTTCCACATCGACAAGCGCGTCAACGAGGCGCTGATTTCCAAGAACATCACCTCTGTCCTCACCGAATTCCTGGTCACCGAGCTGCCCGAGGAGGGCGTGCCCGAGCACAGCGCCCGCATAGACGAGGTGCTCAGCTACATCAATGAGCACATTGATCAGCCGCTGACCCTCGAATCTCTCGCCCAGCGCGTGTCGCTCAGCCCGTTTTATTTTTCCCGCGTGTTCAAGCGCGAGACCGGCTACACCCTGCGCGAATACCTCATCAATACGCGCATCAACGCGGCGCGCTTTTACCTGCGCACCACACAGCTCTCCCTCAAGGAGATCACCTATCGCTGCGGCTACGGCAGCGACTCCACCTTCTGCACGACCTTCAAGCGCATCACAGGGATGACGCCGCTGGAGTACAGGAACCGGCGATAAGCGCGAAGCTGCGCATAACGGAAAGAGGAGCGGTTGCCCGCTCCTCTTTGACATATGCACAAGGGTTACTCGGCGTCCTTGCCCATGACCTCGACATAGGTTTCCGGGGTGACGACGACGGCGTCCACCGCGGTCTCCATGGTCACTTCCTGACCGTCGATGATCTGCAGCAGCACCTCGACGGAGCCCGCGCCAACGGACAGGGAGGAGAAGTACGCAGCAGCCTTCATGGCGTTGTCGCCTTCCTTCTTCCACTCGTCCTTCGCCATGTAAGCGCCCAGGCCGACGACGCAGGACTCGCCGTCCAGGCCGGCGGACTCCAGCGCGCGCAGCGCACCGATGGTGCCTTCCTCGTTGGCGCCGGTCACGAGCCACTTGGTGATTTCCGGATGCGCGGTGAAGACGGCGGCGGCGGCGATGTTGCCCTTGTCCGTGGTGCCGTCATAGTCGGCCTTGTAGATCTTCGCGGTGTCAAACTCCGGGCACAGCTCGGTGAACTTGTCGTACTCGCCCTCGGCGCGCGGCACGCAGCTGGAGACGGTGTCCATGGTCAGCAGCAGCAGCGCGCACTCCGGATCGGAAACCAGGTTGTTGGCCTTGGCGTACTCGGCAACCCAGGCGCCGTTCGCCTCGCCGATGACGTAGGCGTTGATGCCGACCCACGGCGCGATCTTGGTGCCGTCAGCGGTCTGCAGCGCGTCGTCAGCCGCGACGACCGGGATGCCGGCCTCAGCCAGCTTGTCCACAGCCGCCTGGGACATCGTCTGATCCGGGATGCAGGTGACCACGCCCGCCGCGTTGTTGGCGATGGCGTTGTCGATGGCGCGCAGATACTCCTCCGGGCTCATCTTCGCGTCCACATAGGTGAAGTCATAGCCGGCTTCCTTGGCAGCAGCCTCGGCAGCGGCGCCCTCGTCGATGAACCAGGTCTGATCGCCGGCCTTGTAGATGCCGTAGATCATGCCCTTGCTCTCGGCAACCGCGGTCAGCGCGCAGAGAGTCAGTGCCAGAGCCAGGACGATAGCCAGAGTCTTTTTCATGGGGATTCCTCCTAACGTTTATTTATATGCCTCTCTCGGCATATGGCAAAGGAATGGGATCAGCCGTTCTTCTTGCTGGCCTCCAGCAGCTGCTTCTCTCGGTTGCGCTTGCGGATGAAGTCGCTCGTCAGCGCGAAGAGCAGCAGCGCGCCCTTGGC
>JBJEUH010000180.1:0-12024 GCA_051883735.1 Candidatus Ventricola sp. | reverse complement strand
GCCGCAGGGCTCCGGTACAGCTGCGCACAGGGAACGGTTCTGGCGCGGGTTTTCATCCCTGGACGGACGGCTGAAGCTGTATCTGGGGGGTAGCCTTTCTGTTTACGCTGGGCAATTCCTCCAACAGCTTTCTGCTGCTGCGCGCAGCGGACATCGGCTTTGACAGCACGAGTGCTATCCTGCTGTATTTTGTCTACAGTGTGACCGCATCGCTGCTGGCGATTCCCTTTGGAAAAGCGTCTGACCGGATTGGCCGGAAACGGTTGCTCGTCAGCGGCTATATCGTCTTTTCGCTGGTCTATTTTGGCTTTGCGGTATGCACATCCAAACCGATGATGGTGATGATCTTCGTGGTCTACGGTCTGTACACGGCGATGACAGCCGGTGTGGAACGCGCATTCATCGCCGAGATTGCGCCTGCACGGCTCAAGGGAACGATGCTTGGCCTGCATTCCACGATTGTGGGCATTGCGCTTCTGCCGGCCAGTGTGATTGCAGGCTATCTCTGGAATGCTGCCGGAGCCGCCGCGCCGTTCTTCTTCGGCGGGAGCATGGCGCTGCTGTCCGCGCTGATTCTGTGCTTTGGCATGAAAACAGGAGCTATTCATGCTGCTTCTTGATCCAAGACACAAATGATGTGCAGTCATATTGAAGAGAGCTAAGCGGCCTGATTGATGACGTGTTTCTTCGAAATAGAAAGGAGGACAATGGCGCTTAAACTGACTGATTGGTATCCCCCCAAAAATGCAAAGATACCCTATGCCCATCATGCTTTATGCGCATGACGGGCATAGGGCTTATGTTCATGTCCTATCTTTCGTCTCTTCCTGGCTGCGACCTCTTTCTCTCCCGGATGAACTCCCTCTTGACGACATCCAACCTGCGGATATTCTCCTTTTGTCCTTGCAACTCAAAGTCAAGCGCAAACCGCTCCTTGTTGAGATGCTTCATCGCTGTCTGCCAGCCCTTGTCGTCCAATCGTTCTCCGTCAGCTTCCCAGCGATTCAGCGCTTCATCTGCTTGCCGGTACTTGTGCAGCTCAAACTCGTGCTCCCGCTCGTAAGCGCTGGCCTTGCTGCCGGACAATTTGTTCCATGCATTGTAATACCGCTGATACTTCTTCCTGTCCTCGTAAGCGTGTATGCGCGCGCCAATCGCGCTGGACAAGTCTGCGTTTTCCTTGCGTCTGCTGCGAAGCTCATAGAATTTGGCATTGGCCTGCCTAACTGCCTCGGCATAGGATGCGGCGTCGGTGATGTTGTAATCGCTCATGACGACCATCAGACCAGTCGCATCTTCCAAACGGCGATCCTTCCGGTTGGGCGGCACGGTGGATTCAAAAATCCGGGAGGCCAGCACATAGCGCAAATACAGATTGGATACGTCCTCCCCCTGCGCAATCAGCGCTTCATCCATCTTCTTCTCATACTGTGCCCAGGTGTTCAGTCGGGCCAGCCGTGCCTGTATCTGTTCAAGCTGCTTGTTTTGCTCGCGGATTTCACGGTTGCGCTCGCTCACCTCTGTCGGGATGCCGCGCTGCTCCATAGCGCGCGCTTCCGGGCCTTCGTGAATCATGGGGATGTGTTCCTTACCTTGCCGGGCATAGCTGCGATGATCCACAAAGCCCTGCGTAAATCCCGCTTCCCGCAACGCTTCATTGATGGCATTGGCAGCGGCCGCGCGCCAGATTTCAGCGTTGCCGCGGTCATCCCAGTCCACCGTGTTCTCCTTGTACGTTTTCCAGCGTCCCTTCTGCTTAGCGGGAATGCGGTTGCCGTTCGCATCGAGATTGTATACCAGCCTGCTCTTGGGCGCCCAGCGCCCATCCTCCTGCAAGGCGCGCATGGTCAGCATAATGTGAACGTGTGGATTGCCGTCGCCCTTGTCATGAAAGGCTACGTCGGCGCACATGCCCTTGTCCACGAAGGTTTCCTGGACAAACCTGCGGATGAGCGCGATGTTCTGCTCGTGCGTCAGCTCGGCAGGGAGCGCCAGTTCCACCGTGCGGGCCAGCTGGGCGTCGCGTTTCGTTTCGCTCCATTCCACGCTGTTCCACAGCACGCTGCGGTCAGCGTATTCCGGCGGCGCGTGTTCGGGCAGCATGACCTCGGTGTACAACACGTGACGCTTCCGAGTGTAATCGTAGGTGGTGCCATCCCACGTGTTTTCCTGCCGCGTCGCGCTGATATACGCGGACGCAGCGACAGCGGAACGTCCCTTGTTCCGCGAGATGATTTTGATCGGGCAGTGAAAGAAGTTCAATGCATCCTCCTGTTCTTTGGCTCCCGCAGGAGCGTCGTGCTCTGGGGTATGGGGCTTGCCCCATCGCGGACGGAGTCCGCAACGGCCTCGCAGGGCGCACGACATACGTTGCCGAAGGCAATGTATGTATAAGTGCGCATTTCTCGTCGAAATGAAGCGGGGACGCCCCGGGTCTCCCCGAAACGCCCCCGTCCGTTACCTGCCAGTGGCAAGCTCCTGCATGAACGCAGCGAACTGCGCGCTGTCCATCGAGATGGTCTGCGGAAAGTACGCCTCCAGAATGGCTCCGTGCTCACAGAGCCGGTGGTTGCGTGCCTTCCGCGCTTTTTCCCTATCGCGGTTTTCCTGAAGGATTTGCCGGTGCTTTTCCTGTACGGTTTTCAGCTCGTCCTCATCCTTCGGCATGTTCGCCAGCAGTCGATCAATATCCAGCATTTCATCCTCCTTTGAATCAAAAAGAGGCACGGGTGAATCAACCTGCATCACCCGTGCCCCGGTGTTTGTGTTTTGTGATTCACACTGCATCGTTTCTCCCGGATCGTGATGCAGCTTGAATCATGGGTCAGCCCCCGATAAAGCCCAGGTCGATAGGGCCTTGACTGAAATCAGGAGCGGGAATGTCGCTTAAGTCGGGAAATGCGCTTTGCTTGGGCGAAGCTGCCACGGGAGCAGCAGATGGATTGCTCTGCATGGCCTGTGTGCTCTGTGCTGCGCCCGCTACACAGCCGGCGATAAAGGATGGTAGCGTCTTCTGCAATTCGTCCATCACGCATTCGGTGATCCTACGGGTGATGTCAGCGAGCTGTTCATCGGATAGGAGGGATTCATCGTGCTCGTTCAGCAGCACGACGATGGCCTGACTGCAGGAGATGTGATCCCGCTTCTGCCTGGCTTGAACTTTCTCCCATGCGTTCCTGCCGGTGGGTTCGTCCGTATAGAAGCGGGTTGTGATACATCTTTTGCTCAACGCAGCGCCCTCTTTTCGCCCCAGGTCAGGCCGTAGGCCAGGAATTCGAATCCCTTGGCATTGGCGCACAGATCGGTGATAATCTCCGTGCGCCTCATGTCGTACTGGCCAAAGCTTTGCACCAGCACACCGCCGCCGCCCACAATGAACAGGCGCATCGTGCGGGGATCGTAGCCATAGCTGTGGAGCGTATTGAAGATAGCCGCCACATATTGCCGGGCTACGGTGAAAATGACATCGAGATAAGGCCGATCCAGATCGGCGGTGCCGGTGAGCAGCGCCTGCTGGATGATCGGCTCCTCGACGTTCAGCGCATAGCGATTGGACAGCTCCTTGCGGATCGCCATGATACACTGCTTGACGCCCAGCTCTTCGGTGAAGCAGCGGTTCTCATCGGGCTTTCCGTTCACCATGAACAGCGTGTCCAAGGTGCCGTTGCCGATGTCCGCCATCACGGTGGTGCCGTTGAAACGGTTCTTGTTGTAATAAATCATGGGGACGAGAGCCGAATAGCCCTGAGGAAAGACATGGCAGCCTACCAGCGTGAAGTGGTAGTCCTCATCATTGAAACGCAGACGGATGTCCCTGTTTTCCATCAGATAGCTGCGGAATGCCTCGCGGTGCCTTGCAGTCCAGCTCAGCGGCAGTCCGGCAGCCAGCTGCACCTGAGCGCTTGTCATTTCATTATGAGCCAGCTCTGCGGCGATTGCCGCATAGGTCAGCAGACGAAAATCCTCATCGCAGGTCTTGTCCGGGTTGAACGCCTTGTGGCCTTCGCCGATGCGGTACCACTTGCCCTGGTATTCCATGACATTGCCGCCAAACATGGGCTCATGGTCATAAGCGGTAATACCCGTGGCGAAAACGGTGTTCGCCGTCTTGATGTTCCCATAACCGGCATCCACCCCGATAATCTGGATATTCTTTTCCTCGATCGTGTGCATAAAAACCTCCATAAGCCCTCGTAACCTCCGGGGCGGGGATGTCGATGGGTAAAATAGAAAACGCAGCTTACGGAGAATCGTCGTCATCGCGAGAAACCGATACGGATTCATCCTTCGCGGCGTGACGAATCAATTGCAGCAGGCGATCTTCGTATGTCGCCTTGCTGTCCGGGTTGCAATATGCGGCCACTTCATAAACCGTGTGGCCATAACGGCGGGTCATCTTCATCACCGGGGTGTTCTGTGCCATGAATCCTCCTTTCCGGCTTATGCCGTAGAATGGAATATAGAAAAAGGCAACGCGGAGAAGGAATCTCTCGCATTGCCTGTGATGGAATATGCTATTGTTCACCGTCCACCTCCCGAGCCTCTTGCGGAAGGACGAACTGTCCGATGAAGCTCAGGTGAACCTCGATCTGTCTCGTCTTCTGTCCGGCTGCGGAACGGATGGTCTTGTGAACGACGATCTTTTCCACGAATGCCCGGATCATGTCGTCGGTGATCTCCGTGCAGTCGCGGTATTTTCTCGCCAGCGCAAGAAATTGCTCTGTGCGGTCAATCTCCTTCTGAGCTTCAGCCAGCTGTGCCTTTTCTGTGATCAGGCTTTCCTTCAACTGCGCTTCCTCCTGTTCATAGGATGCAGAGAGCTTTTCAAACCGCATTTCCGTGATGCGTCCCAGCGCATAATCCTCATACAGCTTTTTCAACAGATGCTCCAGCTCGGCAATTCGCTTTTCTCTGGCGCGAATCTGCCGGATTATCTGCTTTTGCAGATCAGGCTGAAGCTGTTGTGCCTGCTTTGCCAGCGTCCGCCGAAATCCTTCTTCGTCCGTGATGGCGAAACGGCTGACGGTCTGAATCACAGCCTTCACAATTTCCTTGACAACGGAAATGCGGATGGCGTTATGTGTACACAGGCGCTGAGCATATCCGGCAGATTTCCTGTGGGTGGAACAGATGAACTCGTTGTTTCCTTCATCATGGGACTTTGTGTGGAGCGTCATGGGCTTTCTGCACTCTCCGCAAATCATCAGCCCACAAAGGACGCTCCTGGAGCGAACCGTATTCCCTGACATTTCGGGATGAAAGATACGCTGCGCCGCCTGCCAAAGCTCCTCGCTGACAATCGGCTCATGCGTATCGGTGAAAACTATCTGCTGTTCCGGAGGAATGAAGATTCGCTTGGCACGGTATTCCGGTGCCGACGTTTTGAAGTTCACGGTTTTGCCGAGGTACTCGCGCCTCTTGATGATTTGGCAGATCATCGTGGTTGCCCATTGACAGGGCTGCTTATTTGCAAACCGCTTGCCAAAGCCGTTCGGGTCATGCTGCGCATGATAATAGCCCGGCGTGACGCATTGCTCCCGCGCCAGCGTCCGACAAATCTGAACCTGCGACAGCTCGGAAGCAGCCAGCTCAAAGATGCGCCGGACGGTCTGCGCGGCTTCCGGATCGACGAGCCAATGGTTCTTGTCCGCGGGGTCTTTCATATAGCCAAAGCAGGGATGCCCTGCCAACGGCTTTCCCGACTTTCCCTTGAGCTGCGCAGCGGAGCGCATCTTCCGCGACTGATCCTTGAGATACCATTCGTTCATGATGTTCAGGATTCCGGCATACTCGGTGCTGTCGGGGTTGGCATTGTCGATGCCGTTGTTTACAGCGATGAACCGCACGCCCATCCTGGCGAAATAGACTTCTGTGTAAAAGCCGGTTTCGATGTGATTGCGTCCGACGCGGCTCATATCCTTAACGATCACCGTTTTCACAATCCCGTTTTCAATATCCGCAATCAGCTGCTTCCAGCCGGGGCGATTGAAATCGCCGCCGCTGTAGCCGTCGTCCGTGTAGTGACGGCAGCCGGTGAATCCCTGTTCCTTTGCATATCGTTCAAGAAAGGTCTTCTGATTGGTGATGGAGTTCGATTCGCCGCCCAGCTCATCGTCGCGGGACAAGCGCTCATAAAGAGCAGTTGCGTTGCAGGATTGCTCGTTGTGAGAATCCCTTGATGCTCTTTTTGTCTCCTTCGTGGTTGTGAACATGTTCATCATAATCATTCCTTTCTGTGCGCTTAAGCTGCATTCTCTACTTGGGGCACTGTGAAGTTGCCGATAAAACGGAAAATCACATCCACCTGCATACTGCGCTGACCGTTCTGCTTTTTCGGGGCGTGAACGATGATCTTCTCGATCAGCTCGTTGAGCATGGGTGCTGTCAGCATGTCGGGATCGCGGTATTTCTGGATGGCTTTCATGAAGCGATCAATGTTGTTCGTGTCATTTTGATAGGAAACAAGCTCTGCTTCATCTTTTGCCAAAAGGCTCTGAAGGTCACTCTGTTCCTTTTCATACCCGGCTGCCAGTGCTTCAAAACGGCTCTCCGGAATCTTGCCCAGCGCGTAGCGCTCGTAAAGCGTGCGAATAATTGCATCCAACTCGTCGATACGCTGCCTTGCATGATCAGCCTCGGCTTGTTTGCCTCTGACCTCATCCGCATGACGCAGGGCAGATACCTCGCGCACCTTTTCCGCAAACTCAGCTTCGTTACCGATAGCGTATCGCCCAACGGAGCGGATGGCTTGCAATACAAGCTCCCGCACATTCTCCGTGGAGATGTAATGACCGCAGCAGCCGTTGCCGTGGCTGTAGGTCGGACAGTCGTAGAAATCGTCCGAGCGCCTGCCGGTCTTTCCTGCCTTGCTCCTCCTGTTGTTCATGAGCGCGCCGCACTCCGCGCAGACCAGCTTACCGGTCAGGGGATTGGCTGTGCCGGTACTGTCCGTCCTTCTGCGAACGAACAAGGCGTACTGCGCCAGCTCCCAGCGATCCGGCGGAATAATAGCCTCGTGCGCATTTTCAAAGACGCGCCATTCCTCGCGAGCGTTCTGCACACGCCTGGCCTTGAGGCCGTTCTTGGACGAACGGAAGTTGACTGTGTGCCCCATGTACTCCGGGCGCTTCAGAATGTTCGTGACGGTTGCGCCGTTCCATGCATAGGGCTTGCTCATGTCCGTGGAAGAGCGCTTCATGCAGTTGGCGTGGACTGCGTTGTAATACGCGGGACAATACACATGTTCAGCGGCAAGCAGTTTTGCGATCTCATAAGGCCCATGGCATTCCATTGCCAGCTCGAAGATGCGGCGGACAACGCTTGCGGCTTCCTCATCGACGAGCCAATGATTCTTGTTCTCCGGGTCTTTGCGATAGCCGTAGATGCACAGGTTGTTGGTCGGCAGGCCCGCGTTGCCCTTCTGCCGATAGCAGGTACGCATCTTCCGCGACTGGTCGCGCAGATACATCTCGTTGAGCACGTTCATGAACGGTGCGAACTCGCTGCTGACGGGGTTGGCAGTATCCACGCCGTTGCCGATGGCAATGAAGCGGATATCCTTCTGCCGGAAATAGACCTCTGTGTAGAAGCCTGTTTCCACATAATCGCGTCCCACGCGGCTGAGATCCTTGGCGATGACAACGCCGACTTTGCCCGCATCGATGTCTGCAACGAGCTGTTTCCAGCCGGGACGGTCGAAGTTGCCGCCGCTGAAGCCGTCATCTGTGTAGTGACGGCAGTTGGTGAAGCCGTGCTCACTGGCATAGCTTTCAAGCTGCCGCTTCTGATTGGTGATGGAGTTTGACTCGCCCTCCTGTTCATCGTCGCGGGACAAGCGCTCATAGAGGGCGGTGATGAGCGGCCCGGTGTTTTGAATCTGTTCCATGGTGTTCTCCTTCCTGGGGGATGAGTTTGGTTCTCCCTCTGCCTATAGGACAAACGCCCGGCAATTTCGGAACTGTTTTTGCGACATGCGAAAAAGAAATTGACATTTTGCTCCTCACAAACTATAATTTATAAGAACTAATGTTCCTATTTATATTAGGTGGAGAAGCGGATGCGTACAGAGTATCGGATGCGGGACATGGTTTTCTACGATGACGACGGCAACGAAATCCCGGACGAGGAACTGCCCTGGAGCAGCTATGCAAAGGAGCCTGATCCCTGCGACGATTCGCAGGACTGGGTGTATCAGGATGATGGAGACGGTACCGAGGATGTTTCCGATGTGCCTTTGCAGACTGAAAAGATTTTGATTGGCCCGGAGGACACACGCTCCGCTGCCGAACGCAGAAAGCGCGTGGCGCAGAGCGTGCGCGAGGAAGCGCTTCGCAGGCTGGAACTGTCTGCCCGAACAGCAGCAGAGTTCCAATCCGTGGTCAGCTGGTATGACCGCGAGGAGCAGAGCCGTATGCGCAGGGAGCGCCGGTATGAGAGCCTGCGCGGCGATACTCCTGTGGAATACCTCGCGCCCGCTGACGGCGACATCGTGCCGCACAGCATGAGCTGTCCAATCTTCCGGCAGATCTGCCATGGAGAGTTTGATGATCTCCTTTGTAACTGCCTGTTCCGGATGCACGACCTAACGGACCGGGCACATTTGCGGCAGATTGTGATGAATTTGAAGCAGGATCACAAAGAAATCCTGTACTTTCTAGGGATTCGTCTGTACTCCCCGCAGCAGCTGGCCCTTCTGCGGGAACAGACGGAGCGAAATATCCGAAAGGTGCGCGGGACGGTGCAACGCAAAATCCACAAGAAGTTGTATGCCGCGCTTACAGAATTAGCGAAGGAAAATGGAGAATTGACGCATCAGGAACAGGCATTTTTGAAGGAATACAAATCTACGCAAAGGAGGCGATCAACCCATGACGGCAAACCTGTTTGAGCACACCCATGCTCATTGGGCGAAGTACAGCGACTACGAATGGCAAACAGCGCCCGATGGACATGACTATCTGTTGCCCACTGCCGATGCAAAGCCGTCCGTGTATGACCCCATCCCGCAGGCCGATGCGCTCGTCGTAGAGGCCGTCAATATCGGGTTGCTGCTGTTTCACAAGGCGTCAGATGCGAAGCTGAAGGAGGCCATGCTGGGCTTTGCCTGCCGGTACGGCCTGCTCGGCTTGATGACTGCGCTCCCGACCACACCCCGGTTTGTGGAGTATGAGAAGGTCTATCTGCCGAAGAATCCGTATATCCGGCAGGAAGTCATGGAGACGCAGGACTACTTGAAGCTCTTCTTCCCGTTCGCCATGCCGGACTTTCGCAAGCGAGGCCTTGAATCGCTTTGGCAGATCTCTGGCGAGGACAGGTCACAGATCGCGCTAGCCATGACCTTCCGGGACGAGCCGCAGGCGAAAGCTATGTCCTTCATGCGGGGCTATGGCGAGCGCTTCGACTGGCTGAAGGAGGTCTTCCGGGACTGGGCGTTTGCCTTCACATCCGCTTACCTCTATGAGCACGACAGGAAATACCTTGATCGAAATGCGCAGGAGCTGTACCGGCAGGGCATCGCGTGCTTCGAGGGCAATGTACCGGGTTACCATCTGGAGCTGCGCGACCATCCTGTAATGGTGTGGGACTTCCATTCACTTTTGCTGACCATTCGGTTCTTCTTCTCCCTGAGCCTGACCGACACAAAGAATCCGCTGAAGATGTGCGAGCATTGCCAACAAGCCTTCATCGCCAAACGTGCCGATTCCCGATTCTGCTCGGACGATTGCCGCAAGAAGCACAAGGCAGAAGAATAAGCAGTCAGGAAAGCACGAAGGAGAGGATGCGGAGAACGCAATCGGTCACCCTGTTTAGCAGCCATGCCGCAAGGCTTGGTGCAAACGCGAAAAACAAGCCAATGCCGACTGCTTGCCACACCATCCACGGCTGCGCATGAACAAGCCACCCCGCGACAGCTCCGAGCAGGAATACGCTTGCCAGCAGATGCGTGACGACGGACGATAGCCCAATCAGAACGGATGCAGGCAGTTGAAAAGCAAGGAACGCGAGAAGAACGGGAATTGCTGCAAGCCGGAGAGGCAGCTTGATGAATTTCAGAATCATACTTGACCTTCTTTCAGGCGAAAACCAGTTCTGCCAAAAGAATCTCTTCGATCTGATGGTGGATGGCGTTCATCCGCTGTGCCCATTCCAACTGATTTACTGCTTTCAGTTCTTCCGTTACACCTTCCTGTGCTTGCATCTGTCGGGTCAGATGTTCCAGCCGTTCCTGACAGGTGCTGTCGATTTCTTGCAGGTGTTCCATAAGTTTGCCGGAGAGCAGAAGCCGCGTGTACAGCCCCGGGCGATGCTCTTCGAGGTAGCGCAGGCGCATCCGCCCGTATTTACCCAGAGGGTGCTGTTCTTCTTTGGTTAAACCGAGGTCGGGCAGAAGGTAATCTCCGTTGCGATGATAGGTTAGCTTCATGATGGAATCCTCGCTTTCTGCTGCATAGAAAAAGCAGCTATGGTATTGAAGGTTTCCCTTCGTACCATAGCTGCTTGACATCCCCTTGGATTTGCAGTATATGTATATCATTAAGGAGAAGGGAGGAACCTTCCCTTACATAATAACTACCGAAGCGAAGAAGGGAGTTTGAGGGACAATGTCCCTCAAGCAGGTTTTAGGGCGGCAGCCCTAACGTTCCCTATATGCGCGAAGCGCCATGAGCAAGAATCGCAGCGGAGCCGAAGGCGACCATTGCGATTCCGTCCATACAGCTTGAGACATAGCAAAAAGAAGGAAGACGCGGGATCTTCCTTCTTTTGCTTTATGCTCTTTTCATCAGAAGCAGCGGCGGAAATCGCGGCTGCGGCAGATCGCCTCGCCCACCGCGCTGAGCATGCGGCCCGGCAGGGTCAGAAGGCTCTGCTTCTGCATATTCGTCGTCTTGTTCATATTGAGACCTCCAATCTGCATGATCGGCGCGTCAATGACAGAGCGCCAGGGTCAGCACCATCAGGATGCCCGTCAGGCCCAGTGCGAAGCGCACGAGCGCCAGCACATCCTGGCGATCCATCCTGTGGTTCGCGGCGACAGCGGCCGCGGCCTCCTGCATCATGTTGTTCATCATCATCAGAACCTCCCATCTGTCTGCTCAGGCGCAGAAGCCTGCGTACAGGGCCATCACCAGCAGCACAGCCGGCGCAAAGCCGTAGAGCATCGCGGTGACGATCGAAGCGCCCATACCGGCGCGGGGAGCATGCGTATTGTTGTTCATCATGTTTTTGACCTCCTTGTGTCGTCCCGCCGAAGCGGGTGGACTCTATGTGATCAGCGGGAGCAGGCCGCGCTCTTTCGCGGTGCTTCCCTGCTGTGGGCGGTATCATAGCACAAGCGGCCAAATTCTGTAAACCCCTTTTGAGCAAGTTTGGCAAAGCGTGCCAAATCGTCCGGATTGTCACGATTCAGGCACAGGAAAAGTCCGTGCAAAGCGTCCAAAACGGCGGAGGATTTATCACGGAACATGGAGAAACGCACTTACAAAATTTGGAAGGGGATGATGACGCTGCTGCAGACGAAGGACGCGAAATGTTTTCTGACCATAGAGAATATACGCTGAAATCAAAGGAAATTGTGTAGAAAATGTGAACGCAAGCGAAGAAAAACATGCAGGATATAAAAGTGAAACTTGCATATAGCGCAAATAGTGGCCACGGGAAGAACGGAAAAGCGGAGCAAAAAAAGCGGGGCTGCGCAGGCCATGTATGGCCCCGCAGCCCCGTTGGCTGATGGGAAATTTGGGCTCAGCCCTCGCCGCGGCGGGCGCGGGCGGCCAGCTTCTTGCGCATTTCCACCTCGAGCACGCGCTTGCGCATGCGCAGGTTCTTCGGCGTGATCTCCAGCAGCTCGTCGTCGTCGATGAACTCCAGGCATTCCTCCAGCGTCAGCGCCTTCATGGAGGTCAGCTTCATGGCGGTCTCCGCGCCGGCGGCGTTGCGGATGGAGGTCAGGTGCTTCTGACGGCAGACGTTGACGTCGATGTCGCCGGTGCGCGCGTTCTGGCCGACGATCATGCCGGTGTAGAC
>JBJEUH010000179.1:0-12249 GCA_051883735.1 Candidatus Ventricola sp. | reverse complement strand
CGATGGCGCTCATCCGCCGCGAGGACGCCGACATCGACTACAACATCTTCTCCCGCCTGGGCAGGGAACTGAGACCCGGCATGATCTGGGTGACAAGCGGCGCGGCGGAGATCGGGCGTCTTGATTACATCAAACGCACCGGCCATGAGCTGACCTGCGACAGCGTGGACGCGAAGACCGACTATGCCGCCCAGGGCCAGACGATCCTGATGGAGCAGTACCGCCGCTTCATCCACCAGGACTACTCCGTGCGCCAGGTGCTGGTGGAGCATCAGCACTTCAACGACGAGTACAAGCGCGAGCACATCCGCAAGCTGTTCCTGCGCGCGAAGGAGCAGGGCGCGATCCCGATCGTCAACTACAACGATCCGGTCTCCGACGAGGAGAACCGCAAGTGGGAGCTGTCCGTGCTGCGGCGCGAGCAGCGCGAGGTGCACGAGTGCATCGACAACGACGAGACGGCGGCGGTCATCGCGGGCCTGGTGAGCACGCGCGTGCTGCTGATCATGACCTCGACCGAGGGCATCTACGCCGATCCGGGCGATCCCTCGACGCTGGTGCGCGACGTGCTCGCCCCCGATGCGGAGCAGCTGGAGCGCAGGGTGCGCCAGCTGCAGGCGCACTGCGTGGGCGCCTCCCGCGCGGGCGCAAACGGCGCGCACGCCAAGCTCGAGTTCGCCCTCGGCCCGGCGCTGCGCGGCACGACGGTCATCATCGGGCATGGCCGCCATCGCATCAGCGACCTGGTGGAGGGCCGCGTGCCCTGCACGCGCATCGGCATCGACTAAGGAGTGAGCACAGCGATGAAAGCGAATTATCACACGCACACCGCCCGCTGCGGCCACGCGGGCGGCACGGACGAGCAGTACGTCGAGGCGGCGATTGCGCGGCAGTTTGACGTGCTGGGCTTTTCGGATCACGTGCCGTGGCCATATGAAAGCGGGTTCACGCACCGGCATGTGCGAATGGGGATCGAGCAGCTGGACGAGTATGTGTCCTCCATGCGCGCGCTGCAGCGGCGGTATGCGGGGAGGATCGAGCTGCTGATCGGCTTTGAGTGCGAGTACTTCCCGCAGTACATGGGCTGGCTGGCGGAGATGAAGGAGGAGAAGCGGCTCGATTACCTGATCTTCGGCAATCATTACGAGGAGACGGACGAGGGCGGCTTCTATTTCGGCAATGCCTCAAGGGCGGAGCACCTGCGCCGCTATGTGGACAGCGCGGCAAAGGGCGCTGAGACGGGCCTGTTTGCGTACATGGCCCACCCGGACCTGTTCATGCGCCGCTATCCGACGTTTGACGAGAACTGCCGCGCGGCGGCGCGCGACCTGTGCCAGATCTGCAAACAAAACAACCTGCCGATGGAGGTCAACCTCCACGACAGGTATCGTCTGGGCGAGATGAACGGGGAAGGCTATCCCAACGCCGATTTCTTTGAGATCGCGTATGACGCGGGCGCAGAGATCATCCTCGGCCTGGACGCGCACGAGCCGCAGGAGATCGCCGAGGCGCGTGAATACGACCGCGCGATGGCGGAGACGGCGCGCTTTGGCAGCAGGCGGCTTGATCGCCTCAATCTCCGGAAAGCATGAGGTCGCAGCGGATGGCAAGCCCGTGCGCCTCAATGTGCCGGTTCTCCATGGGAATCCACAGGCGCAGGAAGCGCTCGAGCTGCGCACTTCCGTTGCGGCGCAGAATCCGCGCGCGCTGAACGTCGGGCGACACGGTGCACAGCACGCGCAGGTCGTAGCGGTCAAAGAGCTGCGGGTGCAGGCAGTACGCGCCCTCGACGATGACCAGGCGGGTATCCGCCGCAATCGTGACGGGCGGAAGGAAGCCCGGCTCCGGATGGCAGACGTACGGACGGTAGCGGGCGTCGCGCCCCGAGAGCAGCGGCGAGAGCACCTGGCGGTCAAACCGCACAAGGTCGGCGTTGGAGAGCTGCGCGTCAAAGTAGCCGGGGAAGCGGTCCTCAAAGGGAATCGTGAAGTCGTCCATGTGGACGACGGCGCTTGAGGGAAACCGGCGCGCGAGCGCGGCGGCGAGCGTCGTCTTCCCGCTGGCGGACATGCCGTCCAGGGCGACGAGGACGCGGGGCTTTTTGGCGAGCAGGCCGCGGATGCGCGCCTCAAGCTCGGGAACGCTGTTCATGGTCCTTCCTCCTTCTGTGCTCTGCCCAGTATAGCAGAGCCCATGCGCGAAGGCAAGGAGTGACCGGCGAAGAAAAGCGGTTGACATTTGGAGGCGGCTGCCGTATCCTGAAGACACACACTGCAAGGAGGAAACACCATGCGTTTTTTCGATAAAATCCGCTCGGCCTTTTCAAGCTTCATGGCGGGCCGCTACGGCGCGGACCAGCTGGGCATGACGATGCTCTGGACGGCGCTGATTCTGTCCATCGTCGGCTCCTTTTCCGGCCTCGGGCTGCTGACGCTGCTGGCCGACGCGCTGCTGCTGCTCATGTTCTGGCGCATGCTCAGCAAGGACCGCCTGAGGCGCCAGAACGAAAACCAGACGTACCTGCAGAAGACCTACGGCGCGCGCAAGGCGGTCAGTGAGTGGTTCAACCGCGTGAAGAACGGCAAGAAGTACCGTTACTTCACCTGCCCGCAGTGCAAAAAGCGCCTGCGCGTGCCGCGCGGCGTGGGCAGCATCACGATCACCTGCAAGGGCTGCGGCAACAAGTTTGACAAGAAGGCGTAACACCAAAGCGGACGGCGAAAGGGCCGCCCGCTTGTTTTGATTGAGGAGGCCTGGGTGAACAGAAAGAGAATCGGCGCGCTTGGCGCGCTGCTGACGGCGCTCCTGCTCGCGGCGCTGATCTGGGCGGGCACGGCGGCCTTGCGCGGAGGGAAGAGCATCGAGGCGATTGAGCCCTCGGGCGAGCGCGACTTTGTGCGCGCCGTCCTTGACTACGACGCGGGCACGCGCACCCTGCGCGGCACGCAGACCCTGACGCTGACCAACCGCACGGGCGGGACGCTGGAGGAAATCGTGCTGCGCGCGTACATGAACGGCTGGGACGGCGCTCAGGTGCTCGTGAGCGGCGCGTCGGTTGACGGCGAGACGGTCAGCCTGAGCGAGGATGAGGACGACCCGACCGTGCTGCGCGCCGCATACAGCTGGGCGTCGGGCGAGACGGTGGAGCTCTCCTTCACGCTGAGAATCAAGCACGCCCGGTCAGACGGAGCGGCGCTGATCCAGCTGCCCGTGCTGGCCATGTGGGAAGACGGCGCGTGGCGCGAGGACGAATATGACGCGCTGGCCGATCCCAGCTATGCCGCGCCGTTTGACTACACCGTCCAGGTGGACGGGGAGACGGTCGCGCAGATGCGCGGCGCGCGGGACGCGAGCTTTGCGCTCGGCGCGAGCGCGAAGACGGCCGGCAGGCAGATCGGCGGCGTGCAGGTCACGGCGCTGGCGCAGGACACGGCGACGGCCAAGACGCTGCTGACGCAGGCCGAAGCGGCGCTGAAGTCGCTGGACAAGATCGGACTGCCGTACCCGTATGACGCGCTGACCGTCGTGCAGAGCGAGACCGGGCGCGGGGACGGGCTGGCGCTGTCCGGCCTGATCGCGCTTCAGGCAGACGGGGACAAGGAGACGCTGCGCCGCAGGCTCACCCGGCTGATCGCGCGGGAGACGTTCGGCATTCTCATTGAGAACGACCCGTGGAACGCGCCGTGGCTGAGTGAGACGCTGGCCTCGGGCGCGGAGCTGCTCGCCTACCGCGCGCTGAAGGGCACGGCGGCCTATGAGGAGCGGCTGTATGGCGAGCTCGAGCTTTCGACCCGGCTCACCCGCCCGTACGGCGTGACCGTGGGCGCGGGCGCGGACCACTTCGGCGGGGACGCGGAGATGACGCAGGTGCTGCGCGACCAGGGCGCGGCGATGCTGCTGGGCATCGAGCAGGCCATGGGCGGGGAGACGTTCATGGAGGCCCTGCAGCTTTACATCCGGGACAACGCCGGCAGCGTAGCGGTACAGGAGGACCTTGCCGCGGCGCTCCGGGAGGCGAGCGGCAGCAGCTGGGACGGCTACCTGGCGGACGGGCTGTCCTTCTGACCCGACGGCGCGCACAGCACGAGCAGAAGCCCCGTGCACAGCGCGCCGAGGGCGGGATAGCCGCAGTCGATCAGGGGAGCGAAGCCCGCGAGCGCAAAGACCAGGCAGAAGGAGGCGGCCAGGCCCGCGCGCCGCAGGAGGGAGCCGGGCAGCGCCGCCATGATCGCCGAGAGCATCGCGCAGAGCGTGGAGAGCGCGGCGACGTACATGCACCCCGCGACCAGCAGATAGCCGCCCGCGCCCAGCTGACGGCTGAGATAGACGAAGGGCAGCGGCTGATGCAGCACGGCGGGCAGGTGGCGCAGGCAGACGAGCACGCCAGTAAGCAGCAGGCCGCCGAAGAGCAGCGTGAACAGGCGCACGGCGCGCCTGCGCATGCGCTTTCCGAGCGGGACGAGCAGCGGCAGCACGCCCGCGAGCATGGCGGCGTTCAGTGCGCCGTACGCCGTGCCGTCGCAGACGGCGCGCACGGGCAGATCCGGCGACATCGCGGGCAGAAAGCAGGCCTCGCCCGCGGGAAGCCGGAGCAGCCGCACGAGCAGCGCGGGCATCAGCAGCGCGAGCGCCGCGCCCGGCAGGGCCAGGCCGTCAAGCCCGCGCGCGGCGAGCGGGACGCAAAGCAGCAGCGTGAGCGCCAGGGTGAGGCCGTAGGCATGGCGCACAGGCAGCACGAGCGCGCCCAGCTCCGCGCAGGCGCAGAGCATGGCGCCGCCGGTGATGGCGGAGAGCAGCAGGAAAAGCCCGCCGCACAGCGCGCCGAAGCGGCGGCCCAGCCGCATGACGCACAGCTGCGGGAGCGTCCCTGCGCCATAGCGCTCCAGCTGCGCGGGCAGGCGGAGGAAGAGGAGATGCAGCATGCAGAGCGCGCAGACGACAGCGGCGCAGGCCATGCGGCCGTGCAGGGCAAAAAAGCGCACGATCTCCCGCCCCGAGGCGAAGCCTGCGCCGGTCACGCCGCTGAGCAGCGCCAGCGCCACAGAAACAGCCGCCATCAAACCGCCTCCTTGTCCCTCAAGGCTATGCGCGCGGGCAGGAAATAGAAGCGGCATCTTTTCTTTTTCGCGTTTTCGCGGTATACTGAAGCATACCGACATTTCAGGAAGAAGGCTGGCTTGGCCATGTACAGAACCAACTATTGTGAAATCGATCTGGACGCGATCCGCCACAACGTGGGCGTGATGCGCGCATGCCTCGCGGAGGGCACGGCGTTTCTGGCGGTGGTGAAAGCGGACGGATACGGGCACGGCGCGGTGCAGGTGGCGCGCGCGGCGATCGAGGCCGGCGCGTCCATGCTGGCCGTGGCGATCCCCGAGGAGGGCGAGCAGCTGCGCAGCGCGGGCATCGACGTGCCGATCCTCGTGCTGGGCGGCATCGAGTGCGAGGCTGCGGAGGCGGTCGTCGCCTGCAAGCTGACGCAGACGGTGTTTGACGAGGCGCGCATCCGGGCGCTGAACGCGGCGGGCGAAAAGCTGGGCTGCACGGCGCAGGTGCACCTCAAGCTGGACACCGGCATGGGCCGCATCGGCGTGCGCACGCCGGAGGAGGTCCGCGATCTGGTCACGCTGATCGACAGCCTGCCGCATGTGGAGCTGACCGGCTGCTTTACGCACATGGCGACGGCGGACGAGGACGAGCGCGAGGACACGCACCGCCAGATTGTGCGCTTTGAGGCGCTCTGCGCGGCGATCGCGTCTGTGCATCCGGGCAGGATCACCCGCCACGCGGCGAACACCGCCTCCATCTTCCGCTATCCCGAGGCGCACTTTGACATGGTGCGCGGCGGCATCGCGCTCTACGGCTATCCGCCGGTCGCCGAGGCCGTGGGGCTGCGCCCGGCCATGCGCTGGGTGACGCGCGCGGTGTATGTGAAGACGATCCATCCGGGCGACAGGGTGAGCTACGGCGGGCTGTTTGAGGCGCAGCGGGAGACCCGCGTGATGACGGTGCCGGTCGGCTATGCGGACGGCTACCGCCGGGGCCTGACGGGCAAGGGCTGCGTGCTCGTGCGCGGGCGCCGTGCGAGGATTCTGGGCCGCGTGTGCATGGATCAGATCATGGTGGACGTGACGGACATCCCGGGCGCGCAGGCGGGCGACGAGGTCGTGCTGCTGGGCGCGCAGGGGGACGAGAAGATCGACGCGGACGAGATGGCCGCGTGGCTGGGCACCATCAGCTACGAGGTGCTCTGCGGGCCGGCCAGGCGCGTGCCGCGCGTGTACATCCATGAATAAGGACGCGCTCAGACAGGCCATGCGCGCGCGGCGAAGGGCGCTTTCCCCGCAGGAGCAGCGCCGCGCGTCGCTGGTGGTTTGGGAGCGCGTGCGCGCGTTTGCGCCCTACGGCGCATCGCGCAGCGTGATGGCCTACATGGCCTGCCGGGGCGAGCTCGACCTGGCGCCGGTGCTGGAGGACGCGCTCGCGCAGGGCAAGACGCTGCTGCTGCCCCGGTGCGAGGCCCCCGGCGTGATGACCGCGCGGCGGGTGACGGATGCTTCGCAGCTGGCGCCGGGCGCGCATGGCCTGATGGAGCCGGACGCGGGCTGCGCGGTTTTCCCGCCGGAGGACATCGACCTGGTTTTCGTGCCGGGCACGGCGTTTGACGCGTCGGGCGGGCGGCTCGGTCAGGGCGGCGGCTATTACGACCGGTTTCTCGCGCGCACGAGGGCGCTGCGCGTGGGCATTTGTCACGACTTTGCGCTGCTGGCGAGCGTGCCGGCGCAGGCGCACGACGTGCGCATGAACTGCATCATCTCGCCCGGCGGCATGGTCTGCCCGGGCGCTGCATCAAGCGAACACAGGAGGAAATGAGATGGACAAGGCGACGGACAAGACGAAGAAGAACAAGAAGAAAAAGCCGCTGCGCAGGGCGGAGCGCTGGGGCGCGCCGGTGCTGCCGATGGCCGGCAGGCTGGCGACGCTGCTGCTCGTCATCGTTGTGCTGGGCCTCATGTTCAGCGCGCTGCAGGGCATCGGCTCGGCATGGCTGCGCGTTGCGCTCTCCGCGCTGATCGTCTCGGGCATCCTGCTGCTGTGCGCGAACGAGGGCCTGGTCCGGGGCGCGCAGGACGCGGCGGCCAGCCGCAATTATGTGCACCTTCAGGCCAAGGGCGTCGCGGTGGAGGCCAAGGAGGACGCGGCGTGCTATCATCCGCTCAAGCCGCTGTGCGCGGCGCTGATCGTCTTCGGCGTGCCGCTCGTGCTGTCGGTGATCGTCGCGCTGTCGGCCAAGGAGTACACCTACGCGCTGCAGGACCTGCCCACCTGGCTGACGGACAGCTACGGCAGCCGCGGCGATCTGCTCGCGCCGCTGGGCGCGTACACCGCGCAGCAGGGCCTGACGGCGATCGACTGGATGCGCCTGCTGGTGCGCCTGTCGGAGATGATGTACATCAACTTCTTCAGCGATCCGCAGCGCATGAGCGCCCTGATCGACAGGCTGTCGCCACTGCTGATTGCCAGCTATCCGCTGGTCTACATGATCGGCTACCTGTGCGGCCCGAAGATCAACCGCAAGCAGGAAAAGGAAAACCGCCGCGCCAAAAAGGCCGCCGTGCGCAAGGCGCAGAAGAGCAGCCTGGTGGAGGAGCTCACCGGCGCGCAGGGCCAGGTGCACTACGGCCACCAGAAGGAAGCGCACAAAAAGAAGGAGCTGATCTGATCGGGAAGCCCGTCGGATCCGGGGAAGCAGGGTTGATTTGCCCTGCTTTCTCTGATATAATGAAAAGACTGAGGAAACAGGAGATTGGGTCAAAGGAGCAGGCTTTCCACTATGAGAATCATCGGCGGATCGGCGCGGGGACGCTCGATTGTCGCGCCGGCGGGCAGCAAGACCCGGCCGACGCAGGAGTATGTGCGCGAGTCGCTGTTCAACATCATCCGCTGGGAGCTGCAGGACGCGCGGGTGCTGGATCTGTTTGCCGGCACGGGCGCGCTGGCGCTGGAGGCGGTCAGCCGCGGCGCAAGGGACGCGGTGCTCATCGACATGGACCGCGACGCCTGCCAGGCGATCAAAAAGAACATGGAGACCTCGCGCCTGGGCGCGCAGTGCCGCCTGATCGCCCGGGATTACCAGCAGGCGCTTTCGCAGCTCGCGCGGGAGGGGCAGCGGTTTGACGTGGTGTTCATCGATCCGCCGTACCGGATGGAGAATACCGGCGAAATGTGCGCGGCACTCTATGACATGGAGCTGCTTTCTGACGGCTTTCTCATCGTCGTGGAGCACCGGCGCGGCATGCCGCCGCTGCTGGACCTGCGCTTTGAGGCGTACGACCTGCGCAAATACGGCGACACGGAGATTACGCTGGTGCGCCGCATGGCGCGCGGCGCGGAGGAGACGACATGAGGCGGATGATGTATCCGGGCAGCTTTGACCCGGTGACCCGCGGACATCTGGACATCATCACCCGGGCGAGCGCCCTGTGCGACGAGCTGATCGTCGCGGTGCTGCACAACCCGGACAAGCGCGGCGCGATCCCGGTGGAGGCGCGCGTGCGGCTGCTGAGGAAGGCGTGCGCGCACCTGCCCAACGTCCGCGTGGTCGCGCACGGCGGACTGACGGTCGAGTGCGCGAAGGCATTCGGCGCGGACTGTCTGGTGCGCGGCGTGCGCCCGCTGGGCGATTTTGAAGCGGAATACGGCATGGCGCAGGTGAACCGGATGCTCGGCGGCGTGGAGACGCTGATGATGACGACTTGCGAGGCATGCGCCAGCATATCATCGAGCATCGTCCGCCAGATCGCAGCGTTCGGCGGCGACATTGACAGCCTGGTGCCCGAGGGGCTCGCGCAGGACGTCCGCGCGGCGCTTTCGGGCGAAGGCGGGGAAGAGGAGGAACCCTAATGGAACGCAAGGACCAGATGGAGCAGACGCAGAGGCCGGAGACGCAGCAGGCGCCCGCGGCGCAGGAGCGCCCCATGCGGCGCGAGCAGGCGCAGTCCGGCGCGGAGAGCATCGGCCAGACCCTGCGCGTGATCGACGCGATCGAGCGCGCGCTCAGCGACGCGTACAGAGTTCCGCTCCGGAAGAACATGTGCGTGGTGGACGCAAGCGAAATGGCCGATCTGATCGGCCAGCTGCGCATCGCGCTGCCCAAGTCCGTCACGCAGGCGCAGAGCGTGCTCACCAGCAGCCAGCGCATCATCGACGAGGCGAAGCTGCGCGCGGACAGGACGGCGGACGACGCGGATAAAATCTACAATGACACGGTGACCAAGGCGCGCAAGCTCAAGGACGAGATCGAGGCCGAGGCCGAGGCCTTTGACAAGGAGACCCGCCGCCGCGCGCAGGAGGACGCAAACGCCATCCTCGCCGACGCGAACACCCGCGCCGAGCAGATCGTCTTTAGCGCGCAGCAGCAGGCGCAGAAGCTGGTGGACGAAAACGAGATCTCCCGCCGCGCCCAGGCCTACGCCATGGAGACGCGCGAGCGCGCCGAGAAGGACGCGGACAGCATCTACACCCAGGCCTGCGTGCACGTGGACAAGATGCTCTCCGGCGCGGCGGCCGCGCTTTCCCGCAGCGCCAGCGAGCTGGCCGGCCTGCGCGACAGCCTGCTGGGCCAGGGCCAGCAGCCGGGCGGCGGCAATCCGATGTAAGCGCAAGCGATTTGCCAAAGCGGCAGAAAGGAATCACAGATGAACGAGAACAATACGCTGTATATTGTCGTTCCCTGCTACAAGGAGCAGGAGGTGCTGCCGGAAACCAGCAAGCGCCTGAAGGAAAAGGTGCTCGCGCTGCGCGCGCAGGGCAAGATCAGCGACAAGAGCCGCATCATGTTCGTCAACGACGGCTCCAGCGATAACACCTGGCCGATCATTAGCCAGCTTCACGAGCAGGAGCCGGACATCTTCTCCGGCGTGAACCTCTCCCGCAACCGCGGCCATCAGAACGCGCTGCTGGCGGGCCTGCTGACGGCGGTCAACTACGCGGACATGATCATCTCCATGGACGCGGACCTGCAGGACGACATCAACGCCGTGGACGCGATGGTCGATCACTATCACGAGGGCTACGAGGTGGTCTACGGCGTGCGCAGCAAGCGCGACACCGACACCTTCTTCAAGCGCTTCACCGCCGAGGGCTTCTACAAGGTGATGAAGGCGCTGGGCGTGGACATCGTCTTCAACCACGCGGACTACCGCCTGATGAGCCGCCGCGCGGTCGAGGGCCTGGCCCAGTTTGAGGAGGTCAACCTGTTCCTGCGCGGCATCGTGCCGCAGATCGGCTACAAGTGGACGACGGTGACCTACGAGCGCGCGGAGCGCTTCGCCGGCGAGAGCAAGTATCCGCTCAAGAAGATGCTCGCCTTTGCGGCGGACGGCATCACCTCCTTCTCCGTCAAGCCGATCCGCATGGTGTTTTCCCTCGGCGTGGTCGTGTTCCTGGTCAGCCTCGTCATGCTGGTCTACGCGCTGGCCGCCAAGCTGACGGGCCACACCTCCGCCGGCTGGACCAGCCTGATGGGCTCCATCTGGCTCATCGGCGGCATTCAGCTGCTGAGCCTGGGCGTGGTCGGCGAGTACGTCGGCAAGATCTACAAGGAGACCAAGCACCGCCCGCGCTTCATCATCGAGAGCGTGCTCAACAAGTGATCCCACTCAAGCAGGCGAAGAGCCTGCTTTTTTTCAGGAGACGTCAGGGCTGCCGCCCTAAAACCTGCCTGAGGGACATTGTCCCTCAGACTCCCTTCTTCGCTTCGCGCATTGATCGAAGCTTTATGGAGAATAGAACATGGATAACACACACATCATAACCATAGCGGCGCTGGGGCCGGACAGCGGCGAGATGCTCACCATGGGCGCGCTGGAGGCGATGCGGCAGGCGGACGCGCTGGTGCTGCGCACGGCGCGCCACGGCGCGGCCGGGGTGCTGGCGCAGCAGGGCATTGAGTTCAAGACGCTGGACGCGCTGTACGAGCGCAGCGAGGATTTTGACGAGCTGTGCCGACTGGCCGCCGCGGCGCTGGTGGAGAAGGCGAAGACGTGCGAGAGCCTGTGCTATGCGGTTAGCGAGCCGGGCAGCGACGCGACGGTGCGCGCCCTGGCCGCGGTGCTTCCTGCGGACGTGACGCTGCGCGTGGTGGGCGGCGTGTCGCTGGCGGATTGCGCGGCCTGCGCGGTGATTCCCTTCGGCGTGAACACGGAAAACCTGCGCACGATCACGGCGCTGTCGGTGCAGGAGATGCGCGTGCAGGCGGACAGCCCGCAGGTCGTCACCGAGATCGACAACCGGTACCTCGCCTCGGACGTGAAGCTCTGGCTTTCCGACCTGTTTGAGGACGAGATGACGGTGTACTTCCTTGAGAACGCCGCGCAGCCGGGCGCTGCGGCCAGGCCCATCCCGCTGTGCGAGCTGGACCGGCAGGCGCACTACGACCACCGCACGGCGGTGCTGGTGCCGCGCGTGAGCGTGTACGAGCGCAGCCGCGCAACGTACGAGGACTTTGTGGAGGTCATTGCCCGCCTGCGCGGCCCGGGCGGCTGCCCGTGGGACCGGGCGCAGACGCACCACACGCTGCGCCAGTACATGATCGAGGAGGCCTGCGAGGCGGCGGAGGCCATGGACGGCGGCGACGACATGAAGATCGCGGACGAGCTGGGCGACGTGCTGCTGCAGGTGGTGCTCAACAGCTGCATCGGCGCGGAGCACCGCGCGTTCACCGACCGCGACGTGACGAGCATGGCGGCGCACAAGATGATCACCCGCCATGAGCACGTCTTCGGCAAGGCAAAGGCGGACAGCGCGCAGGCGGTCACCTCCGTCTGGGAGAACGCGAAGAAGAGGGAGCGCGGCGAGCAGACGGCGCTGGAGCGCGTGCTGGACATCGCGCCCTCGCTGCCGGCGCTGATGCGGGCGCAGAAGGCCGTGCGCCGCGAGCAACAGGCGAAGGGCGTGACGCGCGAGCCGGAGGCGGTGCTGGAGGACGCGCGCCGCGCGGTCGATGCGCTGGCGAAGGCGGGCGCGGGCGAAAGCGAGCTGGGCGCGGCGCTGATGAGCCTGTGCGCGGCCGCGCACGCGATGGACCTGGACGCCGAAACGGCGCTTCGCAGCGCCATCGCGGCCAACGTCGAGCGTCTGCGCCAAGAGGAGAAAAAAGCCTGATTTTCTGGGAAAATTTTAAGAAATGCTGTGTTCCCTCTTGCATGTATGCAGGAAACCATGTAGAATATGGGATAGTCGTCTTCC
>JBJEUH010000178.1:0-12435 GCA_051883735.1 Candidatus Ventricola sp. | reverse complement strand
GGCGTGGGGGTCGGCACAGGCGTCGGCGACGGGGTGGGGGTCGGCGTGGGCACCGGCTCCAGCAGGTTCAGCATGATGTAGCCGGTCTTGCCGGTCTTGACGACCCGGACATAGGCCCAGGTGTTTTCGCCGATGCCGGTCTGATCGAGCACCTCCACCTGGGTGCCGGCCTTGAGCGTTTCACGGATATCGCTTTTCTTGTCGGGCTCCTTGCGCATGTTGGCCTTTTTGGCCGTCTGCAGGATGCTGCTGCTCACCGTCCCGCTTTCGGCGAGCGCGAGGCCGGCCGTCGGGACGGGCGCAGGGGCAAGGAGCAGCGCGCAGGCCGCGAGCGCGGCGGCGCAGAGTCTTGTCGGTGTCTTCATGAAATCCTTTCAGCGCGGCGTTGCGCGCACATGCGTCAATAATATGGATATGATCATTATACCAGCTTTGAAAATGATCGGCAACCGCTTTTTGCAATCCCTGGGCTGCTCTGGAAAATCCAAAGCGGCTTGAGATTTTGAGAAGCGGAAAAAAACGAAAAAAACCGGCGGCTGCGGCGGAAACGGAAGGATTCCTGCGAATTTGGCGGCGCGAACGGCGCAGGAGGGGCGCAAATCTGCGGCGCAAAGCGTTCGTTTATTTATTTTCAAACATGCTTGCCTCTCAAACCGCTTGAGGGTGTATACTCCAGATATCGGCGATGAATTGCGGCGGAATTGCGGCAAAACCGTGAACGCCGCCGCAGGAGATCGTCAAAGACGTGACAGGAAGACGCATGACAAAAGAAAGGAAGACGAAACGATGAAGAAAGGGATTTGTCTGCTTCTGACTCTGGCGCTGACGCTGGCGCTGTGCGCGGGCGGCCTCGCCGCTACGGACTGGGTGACCCCGGTTCAGGAGATTGAGGCATGGGACCGCGAGGTGGATTTCCTGGTCGTGGGCTACGGCCTGGCCGGCGCTGCGGCTGCGGTCGAGGCGCATGACATCGATCCGGACGCCGAGATCCTGGTGCTGGAGAAGATGCCGCGCAGCCTGGCCGGCGGCAACTCCATCGCTTCCGGCCAGACGTTCCTCGTCCCGGCCCAGAGCGCTGTGGAGACCGTCAAGACCTACCTGTACAACTGCAACCTGCCCAACCCGATTCCGGACGAGTACCTGACCTGGCTGTGCCAGGGCTTCGCGGATCAGCTGCCGTGGATTCAGTCCGTGGCGGCGGGCGTCGGCTATGAGGCCGGCTATGTCGGCGGCGGCGAGCTGAAGTGGGGCTCCATGGTCGTCGAGTTTGACAGCTTTGAGGGCTCCACCTTCGACGGCTGCTCCGCGCACCTGCGCAAGATCGGCTCCACCTTCGAGAACGGCGGCGTGTGGCGCTGCTTCGATCTGGCCTGCCAGGCCCGCGACATCGAGGTCGCGTATGAGACCCCGGCTGTCTCCCTGATTCAGGACCCGTTCACCAGGGAGGTCTTCGGCGTGATCGCCCGTCAGGCGGACGGCACCGAGATCGCCATCAAGTCCCGCAAGGGCACCCTGCTCGCCTGCGGCGGCTATGAGAACAACCTGACCATGCAGCGCGACTTCCACGGCATGGACATGGTCTACACCGCCGGCACCCCGGGCAACACCGGCGACGGCATCAAGATGCTCATGGAGGCCGGCGCGCAGATCTGGCACATGAAGAACCAGACCCAGTCCGGCGGCTTCTGGCTGGGCATCAAGGTGCCGGAGCACGAGGCGACCTTCATGCGCAACTTCTCCATGGCGGGCAGCTCCTGGATCGAGATCAGCGCGGACGGCTCCCGCTTCTACGACGAGGCGAAGAGCTATCACCGCCAGCACATGAAGTACATGGAGTATGGCCGCTACGTCGATCTGCCGCACGAGAAGGCGCTGCCGGTCGATCTGATCTTCGACGAGAAGACCCGTGAGGCGGGCTCCATCGCCTCCCAGTGGCTGAGCTGGCCGACCACGACCGAGGGCTACACCTGGTCCAGCGACAACCTGGCCGAGATCGAAAAGGGCTGGATCATCAAGGCCGACACTATCGAGGAGCTGGCGCAGAAGCTGGGCCGCGATCCTGAGGTGCTCAAGGCGACCATCGACAAGTGGAACGCCGACTGCGCCGCGGGCGCGGATTCCGAGTTCGGCCGCGATCCGGCGAAGATGGCGCCGATCGACACCGCGCCGTACTACGCCGTGTCCATCACCCCGACCCTGGTCGGCACCACCGGCGGCGCGAAGCGCGATACCGCTGGCCGCGTCCTTGACTGGAACGACGAGCCGATCCCGGGCCTGTACGAGGCCGGCGAGCTGGGCTCCTACTTCGCCAACCTCTATCAGAACGGCACCTTCCTCTCCGAGGCGATGCTCTCCGGCCGCGCCGCTGCGCAGACCGCGTTCGGCGGCGTGTCCGAGATCAAGGAGGTCGTGGCTGCTGCCGGCGGCGTGGCCTGGGAAGGCGCGGCGGACGGCGTGTACACCGCGACCGTGGACGGCCTGCACGACAAGATCGAGGTCTCCCTCACCGTTGAAGGCGGCAATCTGACCGCGATCGACATCACCGGCGGCCGCGACACCATGTTCATCACCGACGAGCAGCTGGCCGAGTACACCGGCGCGATCATCGCGGCGCAGGACCCGAACGTCGATATCGTTGCGGGCGCGACCGTGGACTGCCAGGCGATCGGCACCGCCATTGGCCAGGCGTTCGCGAAGTAAGCTCGTCTGTCCATCGCAAACCACACCATGGATGGCAGCCGGGCGCGCGGGAGATCGCGCGCCCGGTTTTTCCCGATGAACACAGAAATGGAGGATCACAAGATGAAGAAGCTGATTTCCCTGCTGCTCGCCCTTGCGATGCTGACGGCCTGCTTCGCCTTCCCGGCTATTGCCGAGGAAGCTGACGCGGATATCGTGATCGTCGGCGCGGGCGGCGGCGGCCTGTCCGCTGCGCTGGAGGCCGTGGCCCAGGGCGCGCAGAAGGTCATCGTGCTGGAGATGACCGCCAAGACCGGCGGCGCGCTCAACTACACCAGCGGCTCCATGTCCGCCGCGGGCACCATCATCCAGAAGGAGGACAGCATCGAGGATACCGTCGAGTCCTATGTGGCGGATATCATCAACAACGGCGACGACTTTGGCGGCCAGCCGAACGAGACGCTCATCCGCGTGTATGCGAACGAGGCCGCGCAGACCTTCGACTGGCTCTACGAGAACGGCCTGAAGGACTGCACGTTCTCTACGGACCGCGCGACCGGCGCGCGCGCCGTGTTTGCGCCGGAGCATGCGCTCTACTCGATCCAGCGCACCTACAAGGCGAGCCCGAAGGACCCGGCGAACTACAAGTCCGCCGCGCATGAGGTGCTCGATACCCTCGTGAAGGCCGACGGCCGCATCGAGGTGAAGCTGAACACCAAGGCCGCGAAGCTCGTGGCCAACGACAAGGGCCAGGTACTGACCGTCGTCACCGAGGACGGCGCCAGCTACACCGCGAAGAAGGCCGTCATCATGGCGACCGGCGGCTACTCCGCCAACGGCAAGCTGATGGCGCAGTTCGTGCCCAACGGCGAATACTACCTGGCCGGCGGCGCGGCGGGCGCGGACGGCAACGGCCTGCGCATGATGCAGGAGGTGGGCGCGGCCCTGACGGCCATGGACGCCATCCCGACCTTCCCGATGGGCCTGGTCAGCAAGGATAACCCGAAGACCGGCTCCATCGCCTCCACCTACACCTGGAAGACCGGCGGCATCGTCGTCAACCAGAATGGCGAGCGCTTCTGCAACGAGACGGAGAGCAACCCGTCCATCCGCGAGGTCGCGCTCGAGGAGCAGCCGAACGCGGTGCAGTACGACATCTTCACCGACAAGATCGTCGAGGACCTGCGCGCGAACAACGGCGCGTTCTTCTATGACGCGTACTTCGCTGACGAGACCATGCGCGGCTATCACGTCGTGGAGAGCGCCGCGACCCTGGAGGAGCTGGCGGAGAAGATCGGCGTGCCGGCGGAGAACCTGACCAAAACCGTGGAGGCCTACAACGCGTCGGTGGACGCCGGCGGGAGCGACGAGTTCGGCCGCCTGTACGACGGCACCGTCAACGCCTACAACTACTGCACCAACAAGATCGAGGGCGACAAGTTCTACGCCATCCGTCTGCAGGCGCTGTGCGTCATGACCCTGGGCGGCGTGACCGCCAACAGCGACATGCAGGTGCTGGATGAAGCGGGCAACGCGATCCCGGGCCTGTACGCGGCGGGCGAGACCGTCGGCGGCGTCTGGGGCAAGTTCGTCTCCGGCGGCACCGGCGTCATGGGCCCGATCGTCTTTGGCAAGATCGCCGCGCGCCACGCGATGGCGAACGATCCGGCCGAGGGCTACACCGTCCACGCTGCGGCAAACCTGCTGGACGAGAGCCTCTTTGTGAAGGAGACTGCCTCGGAGGCGCTCTTTGACATGAGCCGCACGCTGGGCGACGGCGAGTACACCGCGACGGTCGACGGTCAGGAGGGCCCGATGACCGTGAAGACCGTGATCGAGGGCGGCAAGATCGCCAGTGTTGACGTGGTGGAGAACCATGAGACGCAGGCCATCGCCGCCGGCGCGCTGGAGAGCATTCCGGGTAAGATCGTGGAAGCGAACGACCCGACCGTCGATGCGGTGGCGGGCGCGACGCTGACCTCCGGCCGCATCATGAATGCCGTGGCCGAGTGCCTGAACCAGGCGGCGAAGTAAAGCTGCTTTCCTCGCGCGAAGCGAAGAAGGGAGTCTGAGGGGACCGGAGCCTGCCGCGCCCTGAGGGCGAAACAGGCAGGCGGAGCGTCGGGAATCGCAAGGAGCGCCTACGGGCGCGACTATGTGAGTTCCCCGGATCAATGTCCCCGAGCAGGTTTTAGGGCGGCAGCCCTAACTTTCCCTGCGCGAAGCGCCCACAACCAAGAATCGCAGAGGAACCGAAGGCGGCGATGGCGATTCCGCCATGCAGCATAAAGCAAAACCGAATCCAAAAACAAACTGGGGCTGTCAGGCAACGCCTGACAGCCCCGGATTTTATTTTATCGGAGGAACATCCTCAGCAGCTTATCCTTGAGGGAGGAATACGGCATGTAGCGCACGGGCATATCCATCCAGGTGGACTTGTCCACGATGCTCTTTTCGTGGCTGAAGGTCTCAAAGCTCTTCCTGCCGTGATAGCTGCCCATGCCGCTGTGGCCTACGCCGCCAAAGCCCATGCGGCTGGTGGCGAGGTGGATGATGGTGTCGTTGATGCAGCCGCCGCCGAAGGGGACGCTCCGCAGGAAGCGCTCCTGCGTGCGCTTGTCCTCGGAGAAGAGGTACAGCGCCAGCGGATGCTCGCGGCTGCGGATGAAATCGACGGCCTCGTCGATGCTGTCCACCGCGATGACCGGGAGCACCGGGCCGAAGATCTCCTCCTGCATGACCGCGTCGTCCGCCGTCACGTTGTCGAGAATGGTCGGCGCGATGCGCAGCGTCTCGGGATCGCCCTGGCCACCCAGCACGACCTTCGCGGGATCGATCAGACCCATGACGCGGTCGTAGTGCTTGCGGTTGATCATGTGGACGTACTGCGCATTGGAAAGCGCGTCCCCGCCGGCCATGGCCAAGAGGTGCTTTTTCAGCAGGGCGATGAATTCGTCCTTGACCCTGCGGTCGATGAGCAGGTAGTCCGGCGCAACGCAGGTCTGGCCGCAGTTGAGCAGCTTGCCGAAGGCGATGCGCTTGGCCGCCAGGTCGAGCTTCGCGGTGGCATCGACGATGCACGGGCTCTTGCCGCCCAATTCGAGCGAGACGGGCGTGAGGTGCTCGGCCGCCTTGCGCATGACCTCCTTGCCGACGGTGACGCCGCCGGTGAAGAAGATGTAGTCAAACCGCTGATTGAGCAGCTCCTGGTTCTCCTTGCGCCCGCCCTCCACGACGGCGACATACTCCGGCGGGAAGCACGCGGAGACGATCTCGCGGATGACGGCGGACGTGGCGGGCGCGTAGGCGGAGGGCTTGAGCAGCGCGCAGTTGCCCGCGGCCAGCGCGCCGATGAGCGGCTCCATCGTCAGCATGAACGGGTAGTTCCACGGGGACATGATCAGCACGACGCCGTAGGGATTGTGCACGGTGAAGCTGTGCGCGTGGAACTGCGCCAGCGGCGTGAGCACGCTCTGGCGGCGCGCCCAGCGGTCAACGTGGGCGAGGGTGTAGGAGAGCTCGGAGAGCGTCATGCCGACCTCGCACATGTAGCTCTCCGAGGGCGATTTGCCCAGGTCCTGCGCCAGCGCATCGTTGATCTGAGCCTCGCGGGAGAGGATGGTCTCGCGCAGCTTGCGCAGCGCGTCCTTGCGGAAGGCGACGTCAAGCGTCTCCCCTGTGAGGAAATACGCGCGCTGGGCGGCGACGGTGCTTTCGATGTTCATCAGGCTTCCTCCTTGCGCATCAGCTCGTGATAGACGGCCTCAAGCTCCTGCCGGTCCATCAGCAGGGGGACGGGATAGAGCGGGTTGCTCTCCGTGTCCGCATGGCGGGCCATCTGGGGAATATCTTCTTCGCGGATCTGGGAAAACCCTGTCGGCAGGCCGAACGATTCGTTCATCGATTCAATCCAGTCAATCATGCGCTCCGCGGCGGCGCGCTCGTCCGTGCCGGGCGAAACGAGGCCCGCGATTTCCGCCAGATGCGCGAGCCTGGCGGCGCAGGACGCGCCGTAGCGGCGCAGCATGTGCGGCAGGATGACGGCGTTGGCCAGGCCGTGCGCGATGCCGTACTGGCCGCCCAGCGAGTGCGCGATGCCGTGGACATAGCCGACGTAGGAGCGGGTGAACGCGATGCCGGCGCAGTACGCTGCGCGCAGCATGTGCTGCCGCGCCTCCAGATTGCTGCCGTCCCGGTAGGCGGTCTGCAGGTTCCGGGCGATGAGCTCCACGGCCTCCTCGGCCATGGCGCGGGTCAGCCTGTTGGTGCTGCGGCCGATGTACGCCTCCACGGCGTGCGTCAGTGCGTCCATGCCGGTGGTCGCGGTGATTTGCGGCGGCAGACCGACGGTCAGCTCCGCGTCGAGCACGGCGTAATCCGGGATCAGCACGAAGTCGTTGATCGGGTACTTGTAGTGCGTCTGGCTGTCGGTGATGACGGCGGCCAGCGTCGTCTCGCTGCCGGTGCCGGCGGTGGTGGGCACGGCGATCAGCAGCGGCGTTTTGCGCAGGATGCGCAGCAGGCCGCGCATCTTCTGCACGGGCTTGTTCGGGCGGGCGATGCGCGCGCCGACGACCTTCGCGCAGTCCATCGCGGAGCCGCCGCCCACGGCGATGATGGCCTGCGCCCCGCCGGCGACATACTGCGCGCGCGCCTCCTCGACGTTGTCGATGGTGGGGTTGGGCGTGCGCTGCTCGTAGACGGCGCAGGCGATGTGCGCCTGCGCAAGCGATTCCTCGAGCGCGGCGGTCAGGCCCAGGCTGCGCACGCCCGCGTCCGCGACGAGCAGGACGGAGGAAACCTGCTTTTCGCGCAGCAGCGGCGCGATCTCCCGAAGGTGATCAAGAAGCTGGGGCTGGCGATAGGGCAGGATGGGCAGGGCGGCGCGGAAGACGAGCTGATAAGCGCGGCAATACAGGCGCTTGATGGCTTTCATGAATGAACATCCCTCTCATGGTCTGGCTTGGTAAAGTATATGCAGAGCTATACGATACCACGAATGCCCTGATAAGTCAAATAAATTAGCTAAAAAAATTTAAATATTTGCCCGGTCAGTTCATGCATGCTGAGCCCGCTCCCGCTTCCGGGAAGCCGCGCAGGGCGCGTTTTCCGGCATAGAAAAAGCCGGAACCGCGAGGGGCTCCGGCGGAGGAATCAGGCGCGCACGCTGCGCAGATAGCGAAGGGTGAAGAAGACGCCCAGGGCGGTGCCCAGCGTCCAGCCCACAGGCCAGGAGCACCAGATGCCGACGCTGCCCATCAGGGCGGAGAAGACGATGCACAGGCCCACGCGAAGCACCAGATCGGTAAACGTGTCGATCATGAACGCGCCCATCAGACCTGCGCCGCGCAGCATGCCGTCCACCACCAGCTTGACGCAGACGACGAGATAGAACGGGGAGACGATGCGCAAAAACTGCACGCCGGTGCGCATGGCCTCGCCGCTGACCTCGCCGTCCATGAACAGGCTGATGGGCAGCGTGGGGAAGCCGAAGTACAGCGTGATGACCGGAACGCACAGCGCAAGGCCCAGCAGCACGCCGGCCTTGATGCCGGGCGCGATGCGCTCATGCCTGCCCGCGCCGATGTTCTGGGAGACGTAGTTGCTCACGCCGGTGCCCAGCTGGCCAAAGCAGGTGATGACCAGGTTGTTGAGCTTGATGGCGGCGGCATAGCCGGCGATGACCGCCGGGCCGTAGCCGTTGATGACGGACTGGATGATGATGTTGCCCACGGAGACAAAGCTCTGCTGCGCGGTGCTGGGCAGGGCGATGAAGACGACCTGGCGCAGCAGCGGGAAGGAGAAGCGGCGCGGCGTGCCGCCATCCCGGGGCAGCGCGCGCAGGCGGCGCAGGACGGCGAGAACGGCCAGCACGCAGCTGACGCCCTGGCACAGGAACGTCGCCCAGGCCACGCCGGCCACGCCCATGTGGAAGCCGGCGACAAAGAGGATGTTGACCAGGATGTTGACGGTGGAGGAGCAGGCCAGGAAGAGGAACGGCGTGCGGGAATCGCCCATGGCGGAGAAGACGCCGGTGGCCACGTTGTAGTAAAAGAGGAACGGCAGGCCGAGGAAGTAGATGTTCAGGTAGAGCCGGCAGTCCGCCATGAGCAGATCGGGCGTGTTGATGAGCGCGAGCAGCCGCGTGCACAGGAGCAGGCCCAGCGCCATCAGGCTCACGCAGAGCACGCCCACGGCGATAAACACGGTCGATACGGCGGTCCGGAGATCGGCATACTTCTTGGCGCCGAAGAGGCGGGAGATGATGATGGAGCAGCCGACGCTGCTGCCCATGGCGAAGGCGATGAAGATCAGCGTGATCTCGTACGCGTTGCCGACGGCTGCCAGCGCGTTTTCGCCGATCCATCGGCCGGCGACGAGGCTGTCCGCGATGTTGTAAAGCTGCTGGAAGACGACGCTGCCCAGCAGCGGCAGCGTAAATTTGAGCAGAACGGTCTGCGGATTGCCGACCGTCAAATCCTTGTTCATAGCAAAATGCTCCTTTTCGCAGATGTGCGGGGAGATTATACCACCGCGGCGCGAAAGGAATCAAGCGAAAGTTGGCAAGACGGGGCGAATATGGTATAATGCTCACAAGGCTTTGCGACGGGAGGAAACACCATGATGAACATGAAGCGCTTGGGCGCGGTGCTGCTGGCCCTGCTCATGCTGCTGCCTGTGCCGGCGGCGCTGGCGAAGACGATCACCGTGGACGCGGCGGATTACGACGTGGAAGAAGGCGGATGGTACGACACGATGGAGGAGGTGGCGATCTACCTCACCTTCTTTGACGAGCTGCCGGACAACTACATTACCAAACAGGAAGCGCAGGCGCTCGGCTGGGACAACCGGAAGGGCAACCTGTGGAAGGTGGCGGACGGCTGCTCCATCGGCGGCGACCGCTTCGGCAACTACGAGGGCCTGCTGCCGGACGCCAGGGGACGCAGGTGGACCGAGTGCGACATCGACTTTGACGGCGGCTACCGGAACGGCAAGCGCATCGTGTTTTCAAGCGACGGCCTGATCTATTACACCGCCGACCATTACGCCTCCTTTGACGAGATCGAGGTCATCTGGTCGGAGTCGGAGGACAGCTTCCTCTCCGGCGAGGACCTGAAGTCGTTTGTCAAGTGGCTGTTTGAGGAGTGAGCATGATGAGGACAATCCGACTGGACGTGACGAACATCGGCACGGTGAAGGCGCTGCACGTGTACCTGGCCTACATGCTGGACCTGCCGGCATACTACGGAGGCAACCTGGACGCGCTGCACGACGTGCTGGGCGAAATCGGCGGAGAGACGCGCATCGTGCTGGCCGGACAGCCGGCGAGCGCGGAAATGGCGGCGTACCTGCCGCGCCTTGAGCGGGTGCTCATAGACGCGGCGCAGGAGAACGGGAAGCTGTGCATCGAAAAGCACTGATCCGGTGCATCCCGGATGGCCGCCCGGAACGGCCGCGCAGCGCTGCGAAGGCGCAAAAAATCCATCGCCTGATTTCACAAAAAATTCATCTTAATGTCATATGGTCTTGACATGCGCGGAAAACCCCGCTAAAATAGAGAAAGTCAAAGTGAAAGCGTGTGCGGGGATGTGCGCGCGCCAGAGCATACAGCGGGTGTTTCCCGTTCGATACATCAATTCAATAAGCGGAAAACTGCGCTTTTTGCGCGCCTGCCAGGGGAGTGGTATGCCTGCAGGGCGGAAAGAGCCGGTTCCCGGTTTGTTTTGTGTGCCAATGTGATGGCCATGCGTCAACCTTCACACTTTTGACCGACGAAATCCTTTGCGTTTAAGAGTTTGTCAAAGAAGGAGTGTGAGATTGGTTGGCGATTTTTATTACCGTTTTGTCCGTACTGGCTGCCCTGGTCCTTGGCCTGGCAGTTGGCTATATCTATCGAAAGAACGTTCAGGAAAAGAAGATCGGCCGTACTGAGGAGTACGCCCGCAATCTGCTCGACGACGCGCAGCGCCGTGCGGAGGAGAAGAAGAAGGAAAAGATCATCGAGGCGAAGGAAGAGGTCATCCGCCTCAAGAACGAGCTGGATCGCGAGATCAACAGCCGCCGCGCCGAGGTGCAGCGCAGCGAGCGCCGCATCACCCAGCGCGAGGAGACCCTCGACAAGAAGGCCGATAACCTCGACGCGCGCGAAACGACGCTCGAGCGCAAGCAGGCGGAGCTCGACCGCCTGACCCAGGAGGCGCAGGAATACGCCGTCCGCCAGAAGACCGCCGCGGAGACCGCCGAGCAGGCCGTCAGGGAGCTCGAGGAGAAGCAGCGCGTGGAGCTGGAGCGCGTCGCCAAGATGACGCAGGAGGAAGCGAAGGACATGATCGTGCAGCGCATCCAGAAGGAAGCGTTCCACGACGCCGGCGTGCTGGTCCGCGAGATCGAGCAGAACGCCAGGAACGAGGCGGACAAGAAGGCGCGCAACATCGTCGCCATGGCGATTCAGCGCTGCGCGTCCGATCACGTCGCCGAGACGACCGTGTCCGTGGTCTCCCTGCCCAACGAGGACATGAAGGGCCGCATCATCGGCCGCGAGGGCCGCAATATCCGTACGCTGGAAACCGCGACCGGCGTCGATCTCATCATCGACGACACGCCCGAGGCGGTCATCGTCTCCGCGTTTGATCCGGTTCGCCGCGAGATCGCGCGCATCGCGCTGGAGAAGCTCATCGCCGACGGCCGCATCCATCCGGCCCGCATCGAGGAAATGGTCGAGAAGGCCCGCCGCGAGGTGGACAACCAGATCCGCGAGACCGGCGAGCAGGCGATCTTTGAGACGAACATGCACGGCATCCACCACGAGCTGGTCAAGCTCCTGGGCCGCATGCGCTACCGCACGAGCTACGGCCAGAACGTGCTCAAGCACTCCATCGAGGTGTCCCATCTGGCCGGCCTGATGGCCGCGGAGCTGGGCGCCGACGTGACGCTGGCCAAGCGCGCCGGCCTGCTGCACGACATCGGCAAGGCCGTCGATCACGAGCTGGAGGGCACGCACGTCGAGCTGGGCGTGGAGATGTGCAAGCGCTATCACGAGTCCCCGGAGGTCATCCACTGCATCGCCGCGCACCACAACGACATCGAGCCGACGACGGTCGAGGCCGTTCTGGTGCAGGCCGCCGACGCGATTTCCGCCGCCCGTCCGGGCGCGCGCCGCGAGTCGATCGAGAACTACATCCGCCGCCTGGAGAAGCTCGAGGAGATTGCATCCAGCTTCCAGGGCGTGGAGAAGTCGTTTGCGATCCAGTCCGGCCGCGAGGTGCGCATCATGGTCAAGCCGGAGGACATCTCCGACGAGGGCACGACCGTGCTCGCCCGCGAGATCGCCAAGCGCATCGAGAATGAGCTGGAGTATCCGGGCCAGATCAAGGTCAACGTGATCCGCGAGACCCGCTGCACCGAGTTCGCCAAGTAAACGGCAAGTGAATCATAGGAGCCGCTTCCTTTGTGGAGGCGGCTCCTTTTAGCAAAATGGTCTGAAAACCCGCGGAATTCGGGTTTTTGCTCTGTCCATTGCCCATCAGATCGTGTATAATAGAGCCAACAAAATCTGCATCAAGGAGTGACAAACGATGAAACGATCTGAGGTCAACGCCGCGCTGCGCGAGCTGGAGGCCATGTGCGAAAAGTATTGCTGCTATCTGCCGCCCTTCTGCCATTTTACGCCCGAGCAGTGGCAGGATATCGGCCATGAGTATGACGAGGTGCGCGACTGCATGCTCGGCTGGGACATCACCGATTACGGCCTGGGCA
>JBJEUH010000177.1:0-2518 GCA_051883735.1 Candidatus Ventricola sp. | reverse complement strand
CTCATCGGCTGCTATGTGATCATGGGCTTCATGCAGGGCTATCAGCCGGTGGCCTCCTACGCCTTTGGCGCCAGGGACGAGGACCGTTTCCACCAGTCGGTGCGCTTTGCGCTGAAGGGCGCCCTGATGCTGACCGTGCTGGTGGAGGCGGTCTACATCCTGCTGGCCAAGCCCCTCATTCTGCTGTTCAACAGCAATCCCGTGATTGTGGACTATGGCCGTTGGCTGCTGACCTCCCAGATGGCGCTGTATCCCGCCTTCGGCCTGTGCTACATGATGACGATCACCTATCAGACCATCGGCGAATCCCGGTACGGCCTGTTCCTCTCCGTCATCCGTCAGGGCCTGTTCTACGTCCCCTTCATTCTGGTGCTGCCAAAGCTGTTCGGCGTCGCCGGCATCTACGCTTCCCAGCCCGCCGCCGACGTGCTGACCATTCTGGTCTGCGTGTGCTCCGTGCCGGCCATGAAGCGCATCGCGTCCAGGAATATGCAGGGCGCGGCGCAGTCTTAAGCGTGCTGCGCTGCGCGTCCTGATCCGGACCGGACCGCCTGCGTCCCTCCTGAACAGCTGAAATTTCCTGCTCAAAAAACATAATTCTGACACAAATATGCTTTAAGTTGAAGGCAGAGGCCGTTGTCCGGTGCGTATGGACAGCAGGCCAAAGAAAGAATGGAGGTTGATCGTATGAAGAACCAGAAGCTGCTTGCGATCGTCATGGCGCTCGTGCTGACGCTCACCGTCGTTGCGGCGGGCATGGCCGAAACCCTGACCGGCGAAGCCGAAGGCTTTGGCGGCCCGATCAAGGCGGAAGTGACCGTAGAGAACGGCGTCATCACCGCCCTCACCCTGACCGGCGAGGCCGAGACCCCGGCCATCGGCGGCACCGCGCTTGAGACCCTGCAGGAGGCCATCGTGGCCGCGGGCACCATCGAGGGCGTTGACGGCGTGGCCAGCGCGACCTGGACCAGCAACGGCGCGTTCGCCGCGATCAGGAACGCCATGGGCATCGAGGAAGCCGTGGAGGAAGCGGCCGTGGAGGCCGTGTCGGCCAGCGGCCTCAAGCACGGCGTCGGCATCGTCGGCACCCCGCGCCTGGGCCCGGGCTCCGACGCGAACGAGGTGCCGGTGTATTCCTTCAATGAGGTCATCGCCTATGCCATCGTGGACAGCGAGGACCGCATCGTCGATCTCGAGGTGGATATCGTGGAGATCATCACCCCGAACCATGACGAATCCAACGAGGGCGACAACTTCATGGCCGGCTGGCCGGGCCAGAGCTACAACAGCGACGCGGACGGCGACGGCGTGGTGGACGACGTGCTCGAGGAAACCGAGGACATCTTCACCAGCGAGACCCTGTCCTGGCTGAGCAAGCGCCAGAAGGGCTCCGATTACAAAATGAACTCCGGCACCTGGGAGCAGGAGATGGACATCTTCGAGCGCTTCTTCAAGGGCAAGACCGTCGAGGAGATCGACGCCTGGTACGCCAAGCACTGCTCCGACGTGAACGGCCGTCCGATCACCGCCGCCTCCACCAAGGAAGCGGACGTGGCGAAGTTCGCCGCGCTCACCGATGAGGAGAAGACCGTCAACGACGCGATCTCCGGCGCGACCATGTCCCTCACCGACCCGCACGGCGACATTCTCGCCGCGATCCGCAAGGCCGTGGCCAACGCCATTCCGATGCGCGACGTGCAGAGCATCGCCAGGATCGGTCTGGGCGTGAATGTGATGCCGCGCCTGGGCCCGGGCAAGGACGATCAGGACGTGCCGTGCTACAGCTTCAACACCGCCGTCGCCGCGGTCTGCTATGACGCGGACGGCAAGGTCGTCGACATGTTCGCGGACGTGCTCGAGGTCATCACCCCGAACCACGACGGCGCGGATGACAACGCCTTCACCGGCTGGCCGGGCCAGAGCTACAACGCGGATGTCGACGCGGACGGCAAGGTGGACGAGGTCTTCATGCAGACGGAGGAGAGCTTTGTCGAGCAGATTGCCGCCTTCAGGAGCAAGCGCGATCTGGGCAGCAAGTACAAGATGAACTCCGACACCTGGGTGGGCGAGATGACCGCCTACGAGGGCGCGATGATCGGCAAGACCACCGAGGAGATCTCCGCCTGGGTGGCGGCCTGCTTCTCCGATGTGAATGGCCGCGCGCTGCACGGCACCTCCACCAAGGAGCAGGACATCGCCAAGTACGAGGCCATGACCGATGAGCAGAAGGCCGGAATGGACGCCATCTCCTCTGCCACGATGGCGCTGCGCGATCCGCACGGCGACATCCTGACCGCCATCGAGCAGGCGGACGCTGTCGCGAAGGCTGTCGATATCACCGTCGAGTAAACCGCAAGCACACACAGAAAGGGGCTGTCTCCTCGGAGGAGGCAGCTCCTTTTTCGTGGGATAAGACGCGCGGATAAAGCGTGCTTTAGGGAGCGAATGTGAACGAACTCCCTTAGTCAGCTTCGCTGACAGCTCCCTCAAGAGGGAGCCTAAATTGCTTTCAGCAGCT
>JBJEUH010000176.1:0-2531 GCA_051883735.1 Candidatus Ventricola sp. | reverse complement strand
ACGATCAGCTCCTCCAGCCGCCCCAGCGAGCGCAGTGGCTTGGCGATGCGGTCAAGGCGCGCCTGCGCCCTCTCTCCCGCGCTCATACGCCCTCCTCGTCCGCGCGCCGCACGACCTTCAGAATGTCGCCGTAGCGCGCAAGCAGCCTGTCATAGTTTTCCGGCCTATGCGGAAAAGAACAGCTCTTGCAGTTCTTCATTCCACGTTCGTTGTAAACGTAATTGCCCCCACAGGCCCGGCCCAGCGCGTAGAGCGGACAGTAGCAGAACAGACAATTAAACGGCTCCCCCTCCATGCCCGCGTGACAGGGAAAGTATGCGCAGTCCCGGTTTTCAAAGAACCTGCTGCTGTTTTTTGCATTCTCCATGCCGTTCATTCCTCCTTCACAGCATCAGCGTGGCGGCGCAGATCGCCGCTATCATCAGCGCACTGGCCGTAATCATCAGGCTCACCGCGCGCGCGATGTCCGCCCGCTCAGCCGGGCGGTCCGCATCGCCGATCGTCGGCTTTTCCATGGGCTTTCCGAAGTAATCGTGCGTGCCGCCAAGCTGGATATGCAGCGCGCCCGCCGCAGCAGCCTCGCTCCAGGCGCAGTTGGGGCTCTTATGGTTCGCGTGGTCTCGCCGCATCACGCGAAAGGCATTCCGCCCGTCCAGCCCCGTGAGTGCCGCCGCCAGGCAGAGCAGCGGCCCCGTCACGCGCGCCGGGATGAAGTTGAGCAGGTCGTCAAGCCGCGCGCTACTCCAGCCGATATCCCGGTACCGCTCGTCCATGTAGCCGACCATGGAATCGAGCGTGCTGGCCGCCTTGAAGCCCCACAGCAGCACCGGCCCGCCCAGCGCCGCGTAGAGCATCGGCGCGATCACGCCGTCGGTCGTGTTCTCCGCGACGGTCTCCACGGTCGCCTTGATGATCTCTTCTTCATTTAAGCGCTGCGTGTCCCGCCCGACGATGCGCGCCACCTGCGTGCGCCCGGCCTCCACGTCAAGTTCAAGCGCCCGCTCCACGCCGCGCGCCTCCCGCGCCAGCGAGGTCATCGCCAGCCCCAGCCAGTCAAGCAGCGCCATACCGGCCAGGCGCAGAATGCGTCCAAAGCAGCTCAGCAGGGCCAGCAGCGTGCCCGCCGCCGCCATCGTCAGCAGCACGGTGGAGGCGGTCAGCAGCAGCGCGCTTGCCCGCAGGTTGCCGCCCCGCGCGCGCAGTCGCTTTTCCGCAAAGGAAATGTATCTTCCGATGATACATACCGGATGCAAAAGCCAGGCCGGATCGCCCAGCAGCGCGTCGAGCACAAAGCCCATCGCCAGCGCCAGCACATGTTCGCCCATCATCAAGCCTCTCCCCGCAGGATGCGGTAAATCGCGTCCATATTCACGCTCGCGCGCACGATGGACGCGATGCGGTCAAATTCTCTTTCACGGAACGCTTCCAGATCGACGGGTGCGGCGTTTGTGCTTGCCAGCCCCTTCTTCCCGCGCAGATGCGCGGCGATGGCCGCAAAGAGCTGCCCATCGTCGAACAGTCCGTGCAGATAGCTGCCCAGCACGTTTCCGCTTTCGTTCATCACGCCGTCAATTCTCCCGCCGATGGCCAGCCACGGCAAGGCGCTGCTGCCCAGATGGTTTTGTCCGGCGTGAATCTCATATCCGTCCACCGTCAGACCCTTTGCATCGGACAGCCAGCCCTGCGCGGCGCAGACACTTGCGCTGGCCTGCACCGTGTACTTCTCCTTTTCAAAGGTGACCTCCATGTCCAGCAGTCCAAGCCCGGCAAGCTCCGGCACGCGGGACTCCACGTGGTCAGGATCGCGCAGTACGCGCCCCAGCATCTGATAGCCGCCGCATACGCCGATCACCATGCCGCCCTTTTGGGCATGGCGCACGATGGCCGCGTCCATACCCCGGCTGCGCAGGTCAATCATGTCTTCGATGGTGTTCTTTGTGCCGGGCAGCACGATCAGATCCGCGCCCTCCAAATCCTTCACCGCAGCGGCATAGCGCACCCGAACGCCCGGCTGTAGGGCCAGGGACTGAAAATCCGTGAAATTGGAGATGTGCCTGAGCTTCACCACGGCCACATCCAGATCTCCCTGACGCATGCTGCGCGCAAAGCGTTCGGTGACGCTGTCCTCGTCCTCCAGCTCCACGTCCATCCACGGTACCACGCCCAGCACGGGCACATGGATACGTTCCTCCAACATCCGCAGCCCCGGCTCCAGAATCTTCACATCTCCCCGGAACTTGTTGATGATTACGCCCTTCACCCGGGCGCGCTCTTCCTCGGTCAGCAGCATCATCGTGCCCAGCAGCGAGGCGAACACGCCGCCCAGATTGATATCGCCCACCAGGATCACCGGCGCGTCCGCCGCCTCGGCCATCGCCATGTTGACGATGTCGCCCTCGCGCAGATTGATCTCCGCCGGGCTGCCCGCGCCCTCGATGACCACCGCGTCCGCCGTCGCCTCCAGCGCGTCGTAGACCTCCCGGATGGTTTCCCGCAGCGCGGGCTTGTAGCGGTGGTATTCCATCGCTGTC
>JBJEUH010000175.1:0-2586 GCA_051883735.1 Candidatus Ventricola sp. | reverse complement strand
CCCAGCGCCAGCAGGAGGCAAAGGATGGTTTTCTTCATGGCTCAGTCCTCGCTTTCTTCCGCGCGGTCAGCGCGGTGGTTGGTTTTGTATGTCATTCGCACGCAAAGCACGGTCGCCGCCACGCCCGGCGTCTGCCCGGTGACGCCGCGCTCTGCTGTGAACGGCCCGAAGACGGATTTGGGTTATACAGGTCATGCGGGAGGCCCCTCCGGCTTTTCCGAGAAGAGCATAATCCTTTTATATATTATAGACATGAGACGCCAAATCCTTTTATTCTAAAGACATTTTCCTCAAAAAATTACCGAACGTCCGGAAAATGAGGAGCGCGCAGCAGGAACGCGCTTTTCAGCCGGGGGATGGGAGCGGCGCCTTCTGCGAGGGTGTCATTCATGATGACGCTTTCTGCCTTCCTGCGTGCTCCGGAAATGTGGCGTGACAGAGGAAGGAATAAGGCGCGTGGTGCGATTGAGCGCCATGGCGCATCATTGGCGGAGAGAAGCAAACCTGATCGCCGGTGTTTTGATACCTGCGGGAGAAATATTCTGAAGCTGTATGCCAAAGACAAAAAACCAACGATGCGGTGCAATTCTGCACGGGCTGAAAGGTGCTTCGTGGTTTTCAGAAAACCGAATGATTCTCATGGCAGATTTTCGCCTCCGTTTTCCCTTGAAAACGATGAGGCTTGCTTGCTGTACTGCCGCTGCCCAAACCCTGTCTTTGATATCGCCCACAATTTGAAGCATGAAAAAGGGGCCGTCAAGTTTTTAGCTTGACAGCCCCGTTCATGGTCGGGCTGGAATTCTGGAGCCCATTTTACCCGGCAAATCATCCGTAGATGACTTCGTAAAGGATGCGCTGCTTCGCCTCCTCGGACCTCGCCTTGTTGCAGCATTCGCGCGAGAGGATGCCGTATTTCCGCTTCACCTGCGCGATGCACAGCGTCGAAACCGTCAGACCGCTGTGCTCCCTGACATACGCTTTGATGTCGTCATAGGTTGCAGCCGTCCGGCTTTCGGCGGGCGTCACATCCAGCTCGTTCATATCGACGTGAGTGGAGCGCTGTCAGGCGTCAGAGAGTTTGGACAGGAGCATGACGGTTTTCGACATATCCGTTTCGTCCCAACCAAGTCCAGTAATCTCCGAGCCCTTGAAATACACGGGAAAACGGAACTCGATGCGCTTTACGATGCGCCCGTCGCTCTGGCGCTCCGGGTAAATCTCCACACGCTCGATGAAGCTGTTCATGAAGGTCTTTTTCTCCAGGTCGGTGAACTGGTCGTACAGCTTGTCGAAGTAGAGCAGGAACTGATAGACGTTGTCGGTGGAAATCCTGTGCTGGCGGATGTTGTCCATGCGGGTCTGCACCTCGGCGATGCTGACCTCGATGGACGCGATCTGGTCGTAGACCCTGTTCTGCCGCTCCTGCAGGTCCTGCGCCTTGCGGGTGTAATGCGGGTCGTCGAAATCGAGCGCGTCGATTTGCTCGCCCAGCCTGTCCTTGGTGCCCGTGAGCTGGCGGAGCTGCTTGCGCAGGGTTTCCATCTCCGCATCGAGCTCGGCGGTGTCCAGCTTCCCGCCAATCTTCTCCCGGATGCCCTGCTCAAAAGCGGGCGTGTTGACCAGCTTGTGGATGATTTCCTCCACCGCGCCGTCGATGATCTCCTCGCCCCACTGGTGGTGATAGTCGCAGCGCTTGCCGTCCACATGCAGGCGGTGCTTGCAGGCATAGTAAAAGTAGTCGCGGTAATAGGTACCGTCGCCCTTCTTCTTGCGGTTCACGTTGCCGTACATGCCGCCGCCGCAGACGGGGCACTTGAGCAGCCCGGACAGGACGTGCTCGTGCTCGAGGCTGTGCGTCTTGAGCTGGCGCTTGTTGGTCTGCTGGCGCTGCTTCTGCGCAAGCTGCCAGTCCTCCTCGGAGATGATCGGCTCGTGGATGCCGTCGTAGAGCGCGTAGTCCTTCTGCTTGACGATGTGGTACTGGTTGCGGGTGCCGGGAATCTTTTCGTTGTGCCTGCGCCCGTAGGCCAGCTTGCCGCAGTACACGGGATTGTCGAGCACGCCGATGAGGAAGGAGCCCGTGAAGGCCTCCCGCTTGTTGTTGTGGCGGCAGATCTTGCTGTACCCGTGTTCGTTGAGCCAGTTTGCGATTCTGGCGGTGCCCATGGTGGTGTGGATGTACTTGTCGAAGATGATGCGGATGACCTCGGCTTCTTCCTCGGCAATCTGCAGCTGCCCGTCCACGAGCTTGTATCCATAGGGCGCAAAGCCGCCGTTCCACTTGCCCTCGCGGGCCTTCTGCCTGCGGCCCTCCATCGTCTGGACGAGAATGTTCTCGCGCTCAATCTCGGCGACGGCGGAGAGGACGGAAATCATCAGCTTGCCGCTGTCCTTGGAGGAATCGATGCCGTCCTCCACGCAGATGAGGTTGACGCCGAAGTCCTGCATCCGCTGCAGGGAGGTCAGCACATCGGCGGCGTTGCGGCCGAAGCGCGAGAGCTTGAACACCAGCACGAAGGAAACGCCGTCCTTGCCGGATTCGATGTCCCGCAGCATGCGAAGGAACTCCGGGCGGCCCTCGATGTT
>JBJEUH010000174.1:0-13183 GCA_051883735.1 Candidatus Ventricola sp. | reverse complement strand
ATGTTCAGGAGCGTCTGGCCGGACTTCAGCGCGATCGGCTCGCTCATGCCCGTATCCGGATTGAGGTCGCTGTCGATCTCGCCCAGCGGCGCGCCGAAGCATTCGGTCAGCGTGTCGCCCTCGCGCGCGTCAAGCCGCAGCACATAGGTGCCCGGGCGCAGCGCATCGAAGGCGTAGTAGCCGTACCTGTCGCTGCTTGTCGTCGCAGCCTCCGTCATCGTGCCGTCCGCGTTCACCACCAGGAGCGTCAGCTGTACGTCCGGAAGCAGCGGCTCCTTGTAGTCCTGCAGGCCGTTGCCGTTCCTGTCGTGCCAGACCGTGTCGCCGATCCTGCCCGGCAGGATGCCGCCCACGTTCAGGTTCTCCCTGGCCTCGCCCATGGCCAGCATGATCGCGTTCGTCGCGCCCACGCTGCCCTCGACCACCGGCACGCAGGAATCGCCCTCGCGGCCCGTATAATCGGTAAAGAGCATCGCGCTGTCGAGCGTGAAGCGCACGCTGTACACGCCCTCGCGCAGCCGCTCAAAGGCGTAGCAGCCGTCGTCGTCCGTCTGCGTCCTGGCGAGCACCGTGCCGCCCGCGTCAAGCAGCTCAGCCGTCACGCCGGTCATCGCCGCTTCGCCCGCGTCCATCGCGCCGTTCACGTCCGCGTCCTCAAACGCCCGACCGGCAATCCGGCCTGCCAGCACCACGGGCACCGCACCGGCCTGCGCAAATTCGCCCATCGCCAGCGTCACTTCGCCCGTCTCGCCTTCCAGCGCGTCCGCGTCCGTCATGTTCAGCGGCGCGCCGGCTGCGAAGAACGCATCCTCGTCCAGCACATAGCGCAGGCGATAGGTGCCCGGGCGCAGCATGTCAAAGCTGAACGCGCCCATTTTGTCCGCGTGCGCCGTCGCCACGACGGTGCCGCCCTGCATGGCCGTCACCACCGCGCCCTCAAGGCCCGGCTCGTCCTCGCCGCATGCGCCGTCGCCGTTTTGGTCGATCGCCACGCGGCCCGTAATGCGCGACGGAACGATCGCGCCCACACGGAGATCCTCCATGCTCTCGCCCATCGCCAACGCAAACGCGTCGGTCTGCGCCGTGCCGCCGTCCACATCGCTGATCGCGCTCTCACCGCTGCGGGTGAAGATCTGCCCATCCGGCAGCGTCACGCGCAGCGCATACTCGCCCTTGCGCACAAAGCCGATGGCATAGCCGCCGTCTTCGCCCGTCTCGGCGCTGGCCGCCGTCTCGCCGGAAGCGCTGCTGATCAGCTCCACCAGCGCGCCGCTCACGCCGCGCTCCTGCTCATTCATGCGTCCGTCATAGGCGCTGTCCTCCCAGACCACGCCGCTGACCGTGCCCACGCCGACCACGCCGACGTCGATGTCCGTGCGGCTGTCGCCCGCGGCGATCGTCAGAAGCGCCGTCGAGGCGGTGCGCGCGTTTTCCATCGGCACGCTGCTCACGCGGCGGGTTCCGACCGCCTCCCTCGCAAACGCATAGCCGTCCGGGAGCGCAAAGGTCAGCACCGCGTCGCCCGGGGTCACACCGTCAAAGCGGTATGCGCCCGTCTCATCGGTGACGGTTTCAAACACGCGGCCCGCGTCCGCGCCGCTCATCATCGTGAGCGTCGCCTGCACGTTCGCCATGCCCGTCTCCTCGGTGGCGCGCTTGCCGTCGTCGTCCTGGTCATACCATACCACGCCGCCCATCGCCGCCGTTTTCAGCGCGCCGATGCGCACATCCGCAATCGCGCCGCCCATCGCCAGCGTGCCAAGGTCGATCTCCGCATCCGCAGCGCCGGTGCGCGCGGCCCGGGATTCTCCGCTCTCTTGCGTGTACTGATAGCCGTCGGGCAGCGTCACGCGCAGCGCATACCGGCCAGGCATCAGCTGGTCAAACGAGAATTCGCCGCTGCGGATGGTCTGCCTGCTGGCGATCTCGCCGCCATTTTCGTCGATCAGCGTCACCGTCGCGCCGCGCAGGCCGCTCTCAGCGCCGCCCATCACGCCGTCAAAGTCGCTGTCCTCCCAGACCCAGCCGCTGATCGCGCCCTGCGTCAGCAGGCCGTAGCCGATATTCTGCACAGTCGCGCCGCCCAGCAGCGTAAACGCCTGCGAGTAGCCGCGGCCGTCGCGCTCGGTCTCAAGCGCCAGCGCGCCGCCCTCCTGCGCGCCGGAGAAGACGTAGCCGTCCTCCGCATCCACGCGCAGCTTGTAGGTGCCCGGCTTGAGGCGTTCAAAGGCGAAGCGACCCTCCGCATCCGTCTCGACGCTTTCCAGGATGTTCCTGCCCGCGCCGTCCATCAGGTGCACGCTTATGCCGCGCATCGGCGTCTCGCCTTCGTCCGGCAGCCTGTCGCCGTTTTGGTCCTCCCAGATGAAGCCGCTCAGCGCGCTCAGGCGCACCACGCCCGCGTTGGCCGTGGACGTCGCCTGGCCGCTGGCCACCGTGATTGCGCGCGTGCTGGAGACGTTCGTCTCGCTCTCCTGCACGCCGCCGCGCGTCACCGTGCGCTCCGTGCCGGAGAAGCCGCAGCCCTCCTGCGCCGTGAAGCGGACGGTGTAGCGTCCGGGCGCAAGGCCCTCAAACAGATAGCCGCCGTCCTCGTCCGTGCGCGCCTGCGCAGCGGTTTCGCCGGTCTGCGCAATCAGCTCCACGAGCACATCCGGGCAGCCCGTCTCGCTCTCGTCGTGGTTTGCGTCCGCGTCGTCGTCGTAGAAGACCTCGCCGGAGATCGAGCCCGAGAGCATCGCGCCGATATAGCGCTTCTCGTCGCCGCCCATGGACAGCGTGAACGGCAGGCTGCGTCCGCTGGAGCTCACGCTCTGGGGCACGCAGCTCACCGGATAGCTGGTGCTCGCCGCGTCGATCTGCTTGGTCGCGCGCCACTGGCCCGGCAGCTGATAGGCCAGCACATACTCGCCCGGGCTCACGCCCTCGAACACCGCCACGCCCGACGCATCCGTCGTGTACGCCATTTCCTCCGCGTCCTCGCCGTTTTCCAGGCGGATCAGGGAGACCGTCGCGCCGGCGAGCAGCGCCTCATAGGCGCCTTTCTGGCCGTCGTACTGTGTGTCGCAGAAGACCGTCACCGTCAGCCTCGCCGGGATCGTCACGCCCGCGTCGATGGAAGCCGCCGTCTCGCCTGGGCTGAGCATGAACGTGCGGGTCGCGCCGCTCTGAGAGACCGCGCCATAGACGAGGGAGTCCTCGCCGTAGCGCGTGAACGCCCAATCGCCGTCCAGCTCAAAGAGCACGCTGTATTCGCCTGCGCGCAGCGCCTCAAACGCATACGCGCCGTTTGTATCCGTCACGGTTTCGGCAACCGTCTCGCTGTGGCCCTCGCTCGCCCTGAGCAGCGCCACGCGCACGCCGGAGAGCGGCTTCGCGCCCTCGGCAATCACGCCGTCTCCGTCCTCATCCACGCGCACCGCGCCGCGGATCGCCGCGCTCTTTTCCAGCTCGATGACGCCGAAGGCGTGCGTATCGCCCGCGCCCAGCTCGACCTTTCGGACGATCCTTGCGTCCGTCGCGTCCGCGCAGAGATAGCCCTGCGGAATCTCGATCGTCACCTCATAGGAGCCCGGCAGGATGCGGCCAAAGGTGAATTCGCCCATGCCGCCCGTCACCACCACGATCGGCTCGTCGTCCGCGCCGGCATCAAGCGCCCGCATCTCGACGTTCAGGCCCGCAAAGCCGGCCATTTCGCCGTCCTCCACGCGCTCAAGCACCGCGCCGTCGATCTCCGCGGCATAGATGCAGCCGACGTTCACAACGTAATCCGTATGGCCGCCGTCCATGCGCAGCACGCCGCTGGTGCCATAGCGCATGTCCTCGACGGCGGAGATCAGGTGCGCGCTCTGCAGGCTGCCGCTGGAGAAGACCACGCTCTCGCCCGCGTCGAACTGCACCTGGTAATCTCCGCTGGAGATGGCATCAAACGCATAGCGGCCGTCCGCGCCCGTGCGCGCCGTGGCGACCACATCGCCCCCCAGCGTCAGCAGCGAGACCGTCATGCCCGCATACCGGCTCGTCTCCTGCGCGTCCATCACGCCGTCCGCGTCCTCATCAAAGAACGCCACGCCGGTAATCCGGCCGTCGCGGCCCGCGCTCACCGTCTCAAACAGGCCCTCCGCCTGCATGGTGAAGGCATAGTCCGCCTGCGCGCTGCGCGTGAGCACCTGCGTCGGGCCGTTCAGCTCCGTCTGATAGGCGAACACGCCCTCAAACGCGCCGCTTGCCGTCATATTCACGCTGCCCTGTGCGCTGGCCTGCACGCTGAGCGCCACCTGGCCCGGCGTGAAGCCCGCGCCGGCCTCTTCCCTGCCGGTCGCATCGCTGATGTACGTCACGCGAACCGCGCAGATGTCGTCGCGCACGTCGTCCAGGCTCACCGCCGTCGGGCCGGAGAGCACGCCGGTTTCCCTCGCATCCGAGGGCTGCCAGCCGCCGCCGTCCAGGCAGTATTCCACACGCGCGCGGTACGCGCCGCCCGTCGCGTCGCCCGCGCCGGAGAGCACCACGCTGGCGATGTCGCTGCGCTCGCCGCCCGCCGCGCCGACCTCGATGGTCAGGCTCGGGGCCAGCAGCGTCTGCGCGCCGTCCAGCGCCCCGGTCTCCACGCACAGGAGCGTCAGCCCCTGCTGCTGCGCGGCATACATCTCCTCCAGCAGGCCGAGCTCGCCGTCCTGCGGCACCCTCGCCGCCGCCATCTGCACGGCAGTGATCCGGCCGCCCTGCGTCATGTACGGCTCCACGTTCACGTCAAACCGGGCCGGCACGCTCAGCGCGTACCCCGGCGCAGCCTTCGTCTGCCGCAGCTCATACTCGCCCACCGGCACGGCCATCGGGTTCTGATAGGCCTCCTCGCCCATCTCAAAGGCGAGCACGGTCTCGCCGGCGGCCTTGTCGATCAGCTCATAGGTGCCGCCCGGCACATGCGCGCCCGTGGCCGCGTCCACCGCGTCCAGCGTAAAGAAGCCCCTGTCGCTGGAGACCGCGCATTCAAGCGTCGTCATCTCGCCCGCGTGCAGCAGCACCTCATAATAGCTTTCGTCTGCGGCAAAGCCCGCCGCGCTGCCCAGCTCGTGCAGGTAGTACGTCGTGCCCTCGATCGACGCGGGCAGCTTCGCCGCGGCGCTCTTGCCCTCGGCCATCTCCTGCGCCGTCACGTTCGCCCACAGCGTCACCTGGCTGTCCGCGTTCGGATACGGCTTCATCTGGCCGTCCTCCATCGTGTACACGCCATACTGCCCCGTCAGCGGCACGACATAGGTGCGCATCGCGCTGTCAAACGTCAGGCCCGTCTTGGCGACGGTCACCACCGCATATTCCTCCAGCGGCACGCTGATCTCCGTCGCCTCGCCGCCCGCCACGCTGACCGTACGGTCGCCGGAGAGCGTGTAGCCCTGCGGCATCTGCGTCTGGCGCAGCACATACTCGCCCGCCGCCAGACCGCCCGCGTAGAACATGCCGTCCTGCATGGCCATCGCGATCACGGTGCCGTCCGCGTCGGTCAGCTCAAAGCGGATCTGCGCCAGCTCCTCATCGTTCAGCCTGCCGCCCGTCAGGCGCACGCGCACGCCGCCCTTGTCATGCAGGCAGGTCAGCGATGCCTCGGTCACCTTCGTGTTTTCCACGCAGAAGCGCACAGCCTCCGGCGCACGGCATCCCAGGTCAAGCGCCTGCTCGTCCATCACGGCGGCGTACTCGCCCGCCGGCAGACGCACCTGTGCCCGGCCATCCTCGTCCGTCGTCAGCAGCACGCCGATATCCGTCAGCGCGCCGTTGGCCTCCGCGCGCAGCACGCTGACCTGAACGCCCGCTACCGGCGCGTAGACCGCGCCGCCGCCTTCATTCAGGCTCTGCATGCGCACCGTGAGCGCCGCGCTGCCGTACTGCTCGTGCACGATCGTCACGCGCGCCGCCTTGCCGGCCTCCGCCGTCACGGTCTGTGCCGCCGCGCCCGCATGGCCCTGCGGCGCGTCGAGCGTCTCCACGGTCACCTCGCCGGGGAGCAGCAGCGGCGATACCGCCATGCCGTCCTCGTCGCAGGCCACCTCATAGCGCACGCCGGCGCCGTCGGTCAGCTGATAGACCGCGCCCGCCGCAGGCGCGCCGTTTTCATCCACAGAGGAAAGGATCACCCGCGTGCGCTCGGAGACGAACACGATCGTCTCCTGCGCAGAAGGCAGCGCAAACGCGCGCGACACCGGCTGCACGCCGAGCCTTGCCGCGTCGCTTTCCGACATGCGCAGCACATATTCGCCGCTGAGCGCGTCCACCGTCGCCAGGCCCTGCGCCGCATCCATCTGCGCGACCGCCTCGCCGCCAGCGTTCTGGAGCGTCAGCACAAGCGCTTCGCTCATCGTCTCCTGCTCGACCTCACCCTGCTCATTCAGCCGCTCGATCGCCAGGCCGAACGTCTGTTTTTCGCGCGTGAGCAGCTGCAGGTGCACCTGCGTCACCTGGCCCGCGCTCACCTGAAGCGGCAGATCGCCCGCCGCCTGCGCGCTCATCCCGCCGCATTCAACGCCGACAAGCTGCACGCCCTCGTCGATCGCCATTTCAGCGATGCGGTACGTTCCCTCAGGAAGCGCCTCCGAAACCGCCATGCCCTCCGCGTCGAGCGCATACGGGCCGTAGCGCTTGCCTGTCGTTTCGCTCACGAGCGTCACGCTTCCGCCGTCCGGCTTCTTCTCGCCCTCCGCCGACCATTCCATGCGGCCCGTCGCCTCATGCGCGCTCAGCTCGATCACCGTCGTGGCGCCGCTCTCCACGATCATCTGTCCCTCGCTCACCGGCAGGATCACGCTGCCGCTGCCCTCGTAGCTCAGGCGCACGCCATAGGTGCCCTCCAGCAGCGAGGCCCTTGCCTGGCCCTGCGCGTCCGTCACCACGCTGATCGCCGGATCGCTGAGGATCTCCATGCGCACGCCCTCCAGCGGCTGCGCGCTGATGCCCGCGTTGTCGTCGATCACGTTCAGGCGCATGTCCAGCAGCACCGAGCCGGAGGCCGGGTGCTCGAAGGTGACGCGCGTGCGGCACGCCGGGCTGACCGACGCCACCACGCCCTCCTCTGTCCATTCGCCGCCGCTCACGCTGCGCGCGGCAAACGCGCCCTCGGGCAGCGCGCTCTCGCGGACGGTATAGCGCTGCGCCTGCTCGCACAGCAGCACCGCTTCGCCGTTTTCGTCGGTCGTCAGCGTGCGGCGCTCGCCGTCCTCGCCGGTCGCCTCCAGCACGACGCCCGCCACCGGCGCGCCCAGGGAATCCACCGCGGTAATCGCCAACTGGCCGGCCATCGCGTTGCGCACCACGATCTCCTCGCCCGTCACCGGGATGAGCGCCTCGTCGTCAAAGAGATAGCCCTGCGGCGCGCTCTCCTGGCGCAGGTAGAACTCCGTGCCCTGCGGCAGCGTAAAGCGCGTCTCGCCCTCGCCCGTGCGGATGCGCATCGGCTCGCTGGGGTACAGCGGGTTCGCCCACGGGGTCAACTCGCCCGTGCCGGAGAAGACGTATACGCCAAACTCCGCGCCCGCCAGGGATTCCACGGTCTGCGTCTCGTCGCTGCCCGCGTCAAGGGCCAGTCCCTCCACGCGCAGGCGGATGGCCCCCGCGTTGCTCGAAGCCTGCATCGCCGGAACGTAAATGTAGTCGCCGACGCGCTTCTCCTCCGCAACGGCCGTCTGTCCATGTGCCAGCATGGCGCACAGAAGCAGCGCCATGCCCTTTGCCATCGATCTCTTGTTCACCATATATCTCCTTCGCTGCAAGGCAGGCTGAAAAATCAGCATAAGATTCCAGTATTCAATCAATTTTAATCCATATGGCGGGACTTGTCAAGAAAAGCGAATTGTGATATGCTTTCCTCGTTTAAGACCGTGATTTTCCATACCGTTTTGAACTCCCGGAGGCGTCCCCATGATCAAGCAGTACAGCGAAACCTTCATTGTGCGCGCGACGGACTGCGACGTGCAGCGCCGCATGCGCCCGGCCGCGCTCTTTGTCGCCATGCAGGAGGGCGGCGAGCGCCACGCGGTCTCCCTGGGCGTGGGCTACGACGCAATGATGGCGCGCGGCCTCTTTTTCGCGCTCACGCGCATCCATGTCCGCTTCGTGCGCGCGCCCCGCTGCGGCGAGCGCGTCGTGCATACCACCTGGCCCGGCATCAGCAACCGCTTCTTCTGCCCGCGCTACCACACCTTCACCCTGGAGGACGGCACGCCGCTGGCCTCCGCCGGCGCGCTGTGGGTGATGCTGGACGTGAACGACCGCAAGATCGTCAGCCCGAACACGGTCGATCTGGACTTTCCGGATACGTCCGACATCCCCTCGCCCATCGACCTGCCCACGCGCCTGCCGCATCTGGGCCAGGCGACTGAGCAGCTCACCCGCACGCCGACGTACTCCGATTACGACATCAACGGCCATGTGAACAACACGCGCTACATCGGATTTCTGTGCGATGCGCTGGGACACGAAGCGCTTCACGGCCATTACCTCGGCGACCTGGTTGCGGGCTATGAAAAGGAAATCCGCGAGCCGCGCCCGCTTGCGCTCTCCCTTTCCCGCGACGGCGATCATTTCACCTTCCTCATCGCCTCCGAAAGCGGTGAAAAGCACTTCGTCGCCGGCGGCACGCTGAGAGAGGAGGCCTGAGCCATGAACGAAACCCTTCGAAAGCTCCGCGAGCGCGCGCTTGCCGACGCCGAGTTCCGCGCCGCGCTGCTCAAGACCCGCGAGGCGGACGATCCGCTGCTCGCCCTGTGCGAATTCTCCACCGAAAGCGGCTTCCCCCTGACGCTGGGCGACGTGATCTCCGACGGCGAGGAGTTCTGCTGCAACCAGATGAAATCCACCAACGGCGGCAACCCGATGCCCTACGACTGCTTCGGCTTTGACGACGAATACGAGATGTTCTTCCTGTCCATCCTGTGAATTTCCGCCACGCAAAAAGCGCACCCGTCATTCGGATGCGCTTTTTTTGTTGTGGAATTTTCAGAATCCTCCGCCCCACGCTTATCTCGACGGTGCATCGCACTTGGGGCACGGCTGGAGCTTCGTGTACGGGCTCTTGTTCAGGTTGCCGTAGGTGAAGCTGGTCAGCGGCAGGAACTCCTTGGCGACGCTGGGGCACTCCGGATCGGCGTGGTAGTATTTGCCGCCGTCCTTGTTGTAGTAGAGCTTGGTCTTCGGGCCCGGCGTCGGGGTCGGCGTGGGCTCCGGCGTGGGCTCCGGCGTCGCGTTCGGGTCGGGCGTCGGCGTGGAGGCGACCTTCAGGATGCCGCTGGAGAGCGAATCCGGGTCGATGTACCAGCTTCCGCCCTCGCACAGCGCGATCGCGTCATAGGCGTAGGTGCGTACCTCGCCGCTGTAGCTGATATCCGCCTCTATGGAGATCGTCCGGGCCGTGCTGTCGTCCGTGCCGGTCGGCGCGGACATCTGCCGCCAATCCTGCAGCGGCTTCTGCGCAAATTTCCAGAACAGCTGCTGCTGCGCGGAATCCGCCTGCGCGTCGCGCCAGCTCGGCGGCGTGTGCGCCACCATATCGGCGATGATGCCCTTGCGCCACTTCTCCATGAAGTTCTCCAGCGCAATCTCCGCTTCGGATTTCACGGTAGGCACATACTCGCTCGCGCCCGCGTCGGACAGCCCCAGATCCTGCCCGGACTGATCCTCGCTGCCGCCGGCCATGCCGACCTCCTGAATGTCGCTGAGTCCATCGTACAGGATCTCCGTCGTGCCGGCGGCATCATCATACGTCTGCGAATAGATGGGCATCTGCGTCGGCGCGAGCGTCGTCGTCACCTGCGCAAACGGACTGGCGTTCTTGGGCAGCCTGCTGCTGCTCTGCGCGTTCAGCGCCGTCACCAGGGTAAAGACCATCAGCAGGCCGTACACCGCCGTGAGGATCATGCGTCCCGGGAACAGGAACGCGTGCACAAGCCACATCAGCGCCAGACAGGCCACCGTCAGCAGCATGAAAATCCAGCGGACCGGCTGGAAGAAGATCGCCAGCAGACCAAACACCGGCAGCACCACAAAGAACAGCATCAGCAGCAGCTGATTCCATTCCTTTTTCGGGCGTTTGGGCCTGGGCTTTTGATCCAGCGCTCTTGAGGAACCGGCAGGCGCGCTGGCGTAGTTCGGCCTGTTCGATCTCATGACATCGCCTCCTCATACTCAATCATCGCTTCATAGAAAACAGACGAAACAGTCCGGCCTTTTCTTGCAAAATGCGCGCCGCTTCGTCAGATGTTCTTCATTGCAGAAATTCGTAAAAAACATTATATCACAAAACGCGCGAAAGAAAAAGGGGCAAGCGCCAAAAAGCGGCCGTCCCCTGCGCATGGAAAACGGAGGCTGTCACGCCCGCGCAGGCTTTTTCCAGCGGAGGAAAAAGTAAGCCAATTCGATGACGCAGCAGGATGCCCAGCCCACAGGATAGCCAAGGCCCACCAGCAGCGGGGTGTTCGCAACAAACCGGGTCACGACAAACAGATAGATCTGCCGGATGCCGACGAATGACGTCAGCATGATGACCATCGGGCCCCGCGAATCCCCGCGTCCGCGGAGCGCGCCGGCGAGCACATGGTTCACGCAGTTGAACAGCAGGAAGAAGCAGTTGGCGCGGACAAAGAGCACGCCGTACGCGATCACGGAGTCGTCCGGGGAGAACAGCCCCACCGCCGGCGCGGCAAACAGGCACAGCAGCGACACAATCACAGCCGTCACGCCCACAGACATGCTCACCGTGACCATCGTGCCCCTGTTCGCCCGCTGTTCCTTGTCTGCACCGATATTCTGGCTGACAAAGGTTGTGGCAGCCATCGCCATACTCTGCATGGGCAGCATGACGAACTGATCCAGCTTGTTGTAGCAGCTCCAGCCGGCCATGCAGCTGGAACCGAAGAAGTTGATATAGGACTGAACGAACACATTGGAGAACGAGGTGATGATGGACTGAATGCCCGCCGGCAGGCCAATCGCAAAGATCCTGCCCAGGATGGCGCGGTCGATCCTCAAATCGCGCCACGTCAGACGGTAGATGTCCCTTGAACGGGTCAGCAGCGTCAGAATGAGCAGCGCAGAGATGAACTGGGACAGCACGGTGGCCCAGGCAACCCCTTCGATGCCGCTGTGAAAGCCCAGCACGAACAGCAGATCCAGAAGGATGTTCAGCACGCTGGTCATCACCAGGAAATACAGCGGCCGCACGGTATCGCCCACCGCCCGCAGAATGCCGCTGCCCATGTTGTAGACCAGCAGGCCGGCAATCCCGCCGATGTAGATGCGCAGATAGGTCGTCGCTTCCCCGAAGACGTCCTCAGGCGTCGCCATCAGATGCAGCATCGGCTTCACCGCGGCCACGCCCACCAGCGTAAACAGGACGCTCAGCACAAAGGTCGCCGCCATGGTGGTCTCGATGGCCTTGTGCAGCGACTTCAGATTCTTAGCGCCGAAATAATTGGCGATGACCACGCCTGCGCCGGTGGAGAAGCCGTTGAAAAAGAACACCATCATGTTGACGATCATGGTCGTGGAGCCCACCGCCGCCAGGGCCTGGGTGCCCACGAAATTGCCCACAACGATGGAGTCCACCGTGTTGTAGAGCATCTGGAAAATATTGCCCAGCATCAGCGGAAGGGCAAAGAGCGTAACCTGCCCCACAATGGAACCCTCCGTCATGTTCCGGACGGTTGTCTTTCTGGGGACAGCTGATGATCCTGCCATGGTGATTCTCGTCTCTTTCTTCTTCATGATTGTCATGTTCTGTGTATTTTGACCATTATAAAAAAACTTGCGGAAATTGTCAAATGTCCAAATGCAAACATTCTTTTGCCGGAACAGCAGGCGCGCGCCGAGCGCTGCCCGATGTCTGCACAACTCCCTGTCGATGCGCAAAAACATCCCCGGCCCTTTCGGACCGGGGATGGCGATGATGCCGAATCAGACGGATTATTTCTTGTCCTTGATCGCGGCCTGCGCGGCGCTCAGGCGGGCGATCGGCACGCGGAACGGAGAGCAGGACACATAGTTCAGGCCAATCTTGTGGCAGAACTCGATGGAGGACGGATCGCCGCCATGCTCGCCGCAGATGCCGCAGTGCAGGCTCGGGCGGGTCGCCTTGCCCAGCTTCACGGCGATCTCCATCAGCTTGCCGACGCCGGCGGTATCCAGACGGGCGAACGGATCGGACTCATAGATCTTGCCGGAGTAGTACGCCGGCAGGAACTTGCCCGCATCGTCGCGGCTGAAGCCGAAGGTCATCTGGGTCAGGTCGTTGGTGCCGAAGCAGAAGAACTCCGCCTCGGTCGCAATCTCGTCCGCGGTCAGCGCGGCGCGCGGGATCTCGATCATGGTGCCGACCTCGTACTTGAGGCTGCTGCCGGCGGCGGCGATCAGCTCGTCCGCGGTCTTGACGACGACATCCTTGACGAACTTGAGCTCCTTGGTCTCGCCAACCAGCGGGATCATGATCTCCGGCACGACCTTCCAGTCCGCATGGCGGGCCTGAACGGCCAGCGCCGCCTTGATGACCGCAGAGGTCTGCATCTTGGCGATCTCCGGATAGGTGACGGACAGGCGGCAGCCGCGGTGGCCCATCATCGGGTTGAACTCGTGGAGGTCGCTGATGACCTGCTTGATGTACTCGACGGACTTGCCCTGCGCCTCGGCCAGCGCCTTGATGTCGGCCTCCTCGGTCGGCACGAACTCATGCAGCGGCGGGTCCAGGAAGCGGATGCAGACCGGATAGCCCTCGAGCGCCTCGAACAGGCCCTCGAAGTCGCTCTGCTGCATCGGCTCGATCTTCGCCAGCGCGGTCTCGCGCTCCTCGACGGTCTCGGCGCAGATCATCTCGCGGAACGCGCTGATGCGCTCCGGATCAAAGAACATGTGCTCGGTGCGGCACAGGCCGATGCCCTGCGCGCCAAAGGCAGCCGCCTGCTTCGCGTCGGCCGGCGTGTCGGCGTTGGTGCGCACGGCCAGCTTCTTGTACTTGTCGGACAGCGCCATGATGCGGCCGAAGTAGCCGCTGTTCGGGTCGGCCGGAACGGTCGGGATCAGGCAGTCGTAGATGTTGCCGGTGGAGCCGTCCAGGGACAGCACGTCGCCCTCCGTGAACACCTTGCCCTTGAGGGTGAAGCGCTTGTTCTCCTCGTCCATCTTGATGTCGCCGCAGCCGGAGACG
>JBJEUH010000173.1:0-49150 GCA_051883735.1 Candidatus Ventricola sp. | reverse complement strand
CACGGTCATCACGCACAGAAACGTCATTTCGCCGGGCGCCATCGTCCACAGCGCATCCCACATGGCCTTGTCGATCACGCCTTTTTCCTCCCCTTGATGACCTTGAAATTCCGCTGCCCGGTGATCTTGTTGAAGCCGTCCTGCTCCATCGTCCAGATGTCGAAAATATCGCGCCGGACGAGGATGCTCTTTCCGAAATGCACGGTCATGCCCTGCCGGTCGAAATCCAGCATGATCTCGCGCGCCTTGGTATACCCGAAGCCCGTGATCTCCGCGATATCGTTCGTGTTGAAGAACTCGCGCCGCGCCGGGCTGGCTGCCTTCTGGCTCACTGAATCAACCCCTTTCCTTCATCTGCCGTGAGGTCGATCTTCTCCATGTACTTCTGAACGACATTGATGAAGATCTGTGCTTCCTCATGGCCGATCTGTTCTCTGACGTCATTGATCATTCCGACGATCATGCCGGACATTTCTGATATCACGGCCACGGCGTCGAGGCTGCTGGACTTTCTCTCGTACCTGCCGCTCTTTCCGTCGAAACTGATTTCAATCATCTAGCGGTTCACCTCCTTGATCTTCTGGAGCGATGCGTCGATGGCCTGACGCGCCTCCTGAAGCTCTCGCTCGTACTTCTCCCGAAGGATGGGATCGTCGATCCTGCCATCCAGCGCATCCCGCTCCACCTTCTCATGCAGCGCAAGCACATCGTTCATCTGGTGCTTCGTGTTGACGATCGCGCCGAGCAGGCCATAGTCCCGGCCATCGGATGCGCCGAAGTGCTTGCTGATCTCCGGAAACTGTGCCCGCGCCCAGCGCCGGAACAGTCCGGGTTCATGCAGCTGCTCCTCCAGCAGATCGACGTCGGACATTTCGGGAATCCACGTTCCGTACTCCATCCGCTTGACCTGATCCACGCTCACGGACAGCATGGCCGCCACCTGGAGCTGGGTCATGCCGGCTTTGACGCGGGCTGCTTTGAGGATTTGCTGGGCGGTTTCCATACTTCGTTAGCCTCCATCACAAAAGGTGCAAAATCTGCCACCTTACTCAATACCAGATCATGATATAATCCGGTTGAAAGGAGGCGACACTGTGTCCAGTATTGTTGCATTCGCAGTTGTTTTGCCGAGTATCTTGTACTTCTTCACATCCGTCATACAAACGCTTGTCACACTCAAGAAGCTGAAAGAATCTCAAAAGGATGAAGTTTGGGAAACAGCCACCAAGTTGCTTTGCAAAACAAACGAACAGGCAGATGCCACAGATTTTGCAATGCTCTACAATGAACTCAAGTATTTCAAAGCGCATCCTGAATGGACAATCGAAAAGGGTTCGCTTCGATCAGTCATGATGTCTGATTCAGAAAATACAACAACAGGAAGATCACTTGAGCAAACAAAAGCGTCGATTGAATTACATGAATGACAAGTTCAAACATCAGATAGTCTTTCTTTACGCCCGTCCCACCAAGGCGGGCGCTTTTCTTATCGATCCTCACGTTCTCACCTCCATCCATGCGAAATCCGCAACATTTCAGTCCTTGGCGTGGCGGGATCTGCAACGCCCGAGAGATTTCCATTGCGGTATCTGCTACTTTTTATTATTTCCTTTATGGTAATATAAGGGTATAAAAAATCAGGCAGATTCACCGATCAGGTAATCAACTGTGCAATTCAGTTCGGTCGCGATGCGCTTGAGAATCTGATAGGAAGGACTTCTCTCGCCAGTTTCATACCGGCAAAGGCAAACCTGAGAAATTCCAACCCTCTGTGCCAGTTCAAGCTGGCTGAGTCCAATCTTCTCGCGAAGAATCTTGATCTTGATCATTCCGTCCCTCCTTTGTTATGGATTGAGCCCGAATTACCTTTACGGTAAGTACATAATACTACCGATTCGGTAATCTGTCAATATTTGATTTTCCAATTTGGAAATTTTCATACAGTTACCAAAATGGTATAATCGCATCAAGAGGTGATGCAAAAATGAGGCTTCGCGATCTCAGATTATCGAATGGGCTTTCCCAAAAGGTAATTGCAGATTATCTTGGATGCTCCACAGTCGTCTATTCTAGGTATGAAACTGGAAGCAGGGAACCGTCCATGGATACGCTGATGCGCCTTGCTGACTATTTCAATGTGTCTATTGATTACCTTACAGGTAAATCAGACATCCCTCGAAACGGCGGTGTCGTCAGGATTCCAGTAGTCGGTCACGTCGTCGCTGGGATACCTACTTCTGCCATCGAGGATATCATCGATTGGGAGGAAATCGACGAGGACATGGCTCGTCGTGGAGATTATATAGGCCTCCGCGTGAAAGGCGATTCAATGTTTCCGGAAATCAAAGATGGAGATATCGCTATTATCAGGAGACAGGAAACCATAGAAACCGGAGATATCGCTGTTGTTTTTGTCAATGGTGAAGATGCCACGATCAAAAAAGTCAAAAAGATGGATGACGGTATCATGCTGATCGGATTCAATACTGCCGCATACGAGCCACGATTCTATAACAGAAAAGAAATTGTGACATTGCCTGTCAAAATCTATGGTAAGTTGGTTGAAGTGAGGAGGAAATTCTGATGAAACGAGTCGTCTGTATCTTTGCTGCCGCTGCGCTTCTCTCTTCCTCTGTGGCCCTTGCCGATCCGATGACCATTGACCTAGACGAGATGACGCCCAAGGAAATCAAGGAACTCATTTCCATGGCCGAAGACGAATACAAGGAAGCCACCGATATTTCGTCCAGCGATGCAAAGCTCCTGACGGAGAATTTCAAATCCGCCTTTGAGAGCCTGATTCCGAAGGATGCAGATGTCTCCTATCCCCTGTTTGGCCTGGATAAACAGCGTGCACGCACGCTGTACATGCTCTCAGGAGACTGCACCGTCAAATTTGCCGACAAATCGAAAAGCACGTTCTCCATGACGATGATCTACTGGCACGAGGAAGAGGCAAAGATGTTCCATCAGGTCGCGTTCTACTCGAAGGAGAAAATCTATTACTGCGACAACGCCATTCTTCCACATGTCGCTCCGTACCTGAGCGATTCCGTGCTTGAAAAGCTCGGCGCAAACGAGATCGTCTACACGGCCACATCTGCCATGGTAACGCCTGTACCGACGTCAACGCCTGCTCCGTCTCCTTCTCCCACTCCTGTTCCGACAGCAACTCCGACACAGGTGACTACGGCATCGCCGACGCCTGATCCAACGCCGACAGCCTCACCTGTTCCGACCGCAGCAACGCAAGAGGCCTACATTGAGAACGCTTTGAAGTCTGCGCTAGGAAGTCAGTTCATCCGTTTTGAAAACAACAACTACGGGAAGAACATCAACATCTATTTTGAGCTCGGTTCGGCTTGGAGCAACAAGATGTATAAGACGAGCTTCTTCATGGACTGCGTTGACGTCATCAAGGCCCTTGACGAGCTGACTGAGCAGGGAAAGATTTCCTATGACACGCTGTACATCGAAGCCGACACAGACTTCATCGACGCCTACGGCAACAAATCGACCGGGAAGGCCATGACGCTTGACATCACGAGCGACATCGTATCGAAGATCAACTGGGACAGTTTCCTGCGTGACAACCTGGAAAGCATCGCTACGGACTACTGGTGCCATCAGGCATTGCGTGACTGATCTGCAAAAAACAAAAGCGCGCATCTTCACCGATGCGCAATTTTAAAAGCCAAAAGGGAACATTTGTTCCGTCCATAGACAGGAGGGATCGACATGCCGCAGGATACGAACGTATTAAGCTTTCCGAAGCCTGCTCAATCAAAAGAGAAAAGGCGAAGAAAGGGAGAGCGAGCAGACGGACGATTCTGTACCAGAGTCCGTATCAAGGGAGAAAAAAACCCTAAACCATTTTACGGGAAAACGAAGAAGGAAGCTGATGCAAAAGCAGCTGAGTTCAAAAAGCGTCTGAATGCCGGGATGAATCCCATCGATGCAAATATTACTGTTGCAGACTGGTGCAAGCGTTGGGTTGATACTGTATCAACAGGAAAATCGTATTCGACGAAACAGGATTACGAAAAACACGTCCGTCACCTATCAAAAGCTCTTGGTCACATGAAAATGATTGATGTACGTATGATCCATCTGCAGAAATTTGTGAATTCGCACTCTGGGCACTCAAAGGCTCACATCGACAAAATCTACAACTACACAAGACACATATTCAATTCAGCAAGGATGAATGGAATCATCACGACAGACCCTTCACTTGATCTCGTAAAGCCGAAAGACGGTACTTATACTGGGCATAGGATTCTTGAAAAGTGGGAGATGGAACTCCTTCTGAACCACTATGATATATCACAAGCTTCCTTATGGGCTGTTACTATGATGTTGTCAGGACTAAGGCGTGGAGAGATGTTTGCACTAAAACGAGATAGTTTTGATTTTGAGAATCATGTAATTCACGTTGTTTCAGGTGTTCACTTTGAAAAGAACAAATCCTATCAAGGAAAGACAAAAACGAAGGCAGGCGTCAGAGATGTGCCAATGCTAGAACCTTTGACAAGCATCATACGAAGTCAGTATCTTGCAAGTGAACGAGATTGGTTTGCCACTAATTCGGACGGTTCTCCTCTGACAGAAGGAAGCTTCAGATCACAATGGACTGCCCTGATGAATCAACTCAGCAAAATTGCAAGCGGTATTCCACTGAATTCCAGGTTGTCACGCGAAAGGATAAGCAAGATGGGAGATCAATACATCCGCGTCAGCTTTACGCCTCATGATTTGCGCTATACATACGCAACTATGTTGTATGATGCGGGAGTCGATGAAAAAACGTCTCAGCTATGGATGGGCCATACATCTGCCCGCATGACAAGAGACCTGTATGCAAAACTCACCGCTGAACAAAAGAAGAAATCTGATCAGCACCTCAAAGACTACTTCAAAAGATTCGAACAACCTGACACACAATCTGACACACAAGAATAAAGAAAAAGAGAATAAATAGGGATATGTGAGATATTTGAAATCAGGTTTCCATTGCCTCGTCTTGTATTTCTAAAAGCCTCAATACTCAATATTGAGCAAGATGAAATACTTCGTCGTCAACCGCTTCCAGATCGCCAGAATGCGCACGATCGTCCACGACATCGACGAGCATGCGTTCATCTCGATCACCGAGGTCTCCGACCTGTTCGGCAAAAACGCGAAATAACGCGGGCCGGCGGGCCGTGCCCGCTCCCGCTTCCGAACAGCTTTGCACAACCAGGCGTTTTCGTGCTCGCTGCACGATTTTTTTCAGGCCCCCTCTCGCATACAAGCCCGCTTTCCGGCGGGCTTTTTGCATGCACGGAGGCCGAAAAAAATGCCTGCATAATCTCCGGTGCTTTCTGCAACCCTAGCGCCGGAGGTGATTGTATGAGTCCCAAGGAACTGCTCTACATCGACGACGCCCTCGGCCATGAGAAATTCCTCATCAGCCAGTGTCAGCAGGCCGTCAAGGCGCTGTCCGATCCGGCGCTCAAAAACAGCGTGCAGCGCATGCTCGCGGCGCATCAGGATCTGTTCAACCAGTTTTATCAGTTGGTATAAGGGAGGCAGCATATGAACGATCAGGCCATCATGGAGAATCTTCTCCTGACCACCAAGGGCGTGTGCGATCTGTACATGCACGGCACGGTGGAATCCAGCACGCAGAACGTCCACAAGGCGTTTGACACCGCCCTCTCCGACAGCCTGTGCATGCAGGACGACATCTACAAGCAGATGACCGCCAAGGGCTGGTATCCGTCCCAGGAGGCCGACGCACAGCAGATCGAGCAGGTTCGCCAGAAATACGCGCAGATGAATTAATACGATTTTCTGATAGTAACGGGCCATAAGCGCGAAGCGAAGAAGGGGTTTGGGGATGAAATCCCCAAGCGGGTTTGGGCGGCAGCCCAACGTTCCCCAGACGCGAAGCGCGAAAGCAAGAATCGCAGCGGAGCCGAAGGCGACTATTGCGATTCCGCCCATGGTGCTTTAAACAGACCCGAACGAAAACAAGGATGGAATAAACACAAAAAATCCGAAGGAGCATCGCCGTTCCTTCGGATTTCTGTGTATCTTAGAGCTTCGCGGCCTCCGCCCTGAGCTGCTCCACCCTGTCGGTGCGCTCCCACGGCAGGTCGATGTCCGTGCGGCCGAAGTGGCCGAACGCCGCCGTCTGGCGGTAGATCGGGCGGCGCAGGTCGAGCATGCTGATGATGCTCGCCGGGCGCAGGTCGAAGCAGCGGCTGACCAGCTCCGCCAGCTTCTCGTCCGGCATCACGCCCGTGCCCTGCGTGTCAATCAGCAGGGAGACCGGCCTGGCCACGCCGATGGCATACGCCAACTCGATCTCGCAGCGCCTGGCCAGCCCCGCGGCCACCAGGTTCTTGGCGACGTAGCGGCCGGCGTATGCCGCGCTGCGGTCCACCTTCGTCGGGTCCTTGCCGGAGAACGCGCCGCCGCCGTGGCGGGCGTAGCCGCCGTAGGTGTCCACGATGATCTTGCGGCCGGTGAGGCCGGAGTCGCCCATCGGGCCGCCGATGACGAACTTGCCCGTCGGGTTGATGAGGAAGCGGGTCTGCTCGTCCAGCAGCTCCGCCGGCACGGAGGTCTTGATGACCTTCTCGATGATCTCGCGGCTGAGCTCGTCGTGCTCGATTTCCGGCGCATGCTGGGTGGAGACGACGACGGTGTCCACGCGCACAGGCCGGTCGTTCTCGTCGTACTCGACCGTCACCTGGCTCTTGCCGTCCGGGCGCAGCCAGGAGAGCTGGCCGCTGCGGCGGCACTCGGAGAGCTTGCGGGTGATGCGGTGCGCCAGCGCGATGGGCATGGGCATGTATTCCGGGGTTTCGTCGCAGGCAAAGCCGAACATCATGCCCTGATCGCCTGCGCCGATGTCGTTCTCGCCGACGGAGCGGCCCTCCAGCGCCGCGTCCACACCCTGCGCGATGTCCGGGCTCTGGCCGTGCAGCGCGGTCAGCACCGCGCAGGTGCTGCCGTCAAAGCCGTACTTGGCGCGGTCGTAGCCGATCTCGCAGACGACCCTGCGCACGATGTCGTCCACGGCGTAGCGGGCGGTCGTCGTCACCTCGCCCATGACCATGACGATGCCCGTCGTGGTGCAGGTCTCGCAGGCCACGCGCGCATACGGGTCCTGGCTGAGGATCTCGTCGAGCACTGCGTCGCTGATCTGGTCGCAGATTTTGTCCGGATGGCCCTCGGTCACGGATTCGGACGTAAACAGCTTTCTCATTTTTTCCATATCTCGTCTCTTTCTCCTTCATTGTCTGCCAGCTGCTTGGGGTGAAGAAAGCGTTCCGTGCCCGCCGCACGGTTTTCTGCGCAATTTCCAACAGGTGAAGAAAAACCGCTCTGATTTCTGCACAATCAGAGCGGCTGCAATCTTGACCACACCTCATCTGCCGACATCGCTGTCGTAGGATTTAGCACCGGATTTGACTCCGGTTGCCGGGCTTCACAGGGCCTATTCCCTCCGCCGCTCTGGATAAGGTTATTGAGTTCGCTTCCTTATGAAAGCTGAACCATGATATCAGATTTTCTTCCCTTTGTCAAGCATAACCTTTTGCGCTTGACAGATTCTTGTTTGCCCTGTATAATCACCTCTGCAAACCGGCATGCTGCCGGCCCATCGCGACGAAAAGCTGTAAATCTTGCAGCCCTTTTCCGGGGCCGGGGCTTTTGAAAACTTACACGGAAACATGCAGGAGGCAAGGCGCCATGAAGACTGTTTTGGGCTGCGTCCGCAAGGCGGACACCGATTTTGAGATGATCGCCCCGGGCGACCGCATCGCCGTGGGCGTTTCCGGCGGCAAGGACAGCCTGCTGCTGCTCTATGCGCTCTCGCTCTACCGCAGGTTTTCCGGCAAGGACTTCACCCTGCAGGCCATCACGCTCAAGCTGGGTCTGGAGCCGTTTGACGTGGCGCCCATCGCCGCGCTGTGTGAGAAGCTGGACGTGCCCTACACCGTCATCGACACGGAGATCGCCCACATCATCTTCGATTTGCGCAAGGAGACCAATCCCTGCGCCCTGTGCGCGAAGATGCGCCGCGGCGCGCTCAACGACGCCGCCAGGGAGCTGGGCTGCAACAAGGTCGCCCTCGGCCATCATCGGGACGACGCCATCGAAACGCTGCTCATGAGCCTGCTCTTTGAGGGCCGCCTGCACACCTTCCACCCCAACACCTATCTTTCCCGCAAGGGCGTCACCGTCATCCGGCCGATGATCTACGTCCCGGAGAAGCACGTCAAGCACATGGTCAAGGTTCTCGAGCTGCCCGTGATCAAGAATCCCTGTCCGGCGGACGGCCACTCCAAGCGCGAGGAGATCAAGGAGCTCATCCGCACGCTCTCCAGGGACTATCCCCAGATCAAGGATTACATGATCGCCGCGCTGCGCAACACGGACCAGTACGGCCTGTGGGACAAGAAGCTCGTCGGCGGGCCGAGGCCGAACGAATACATTGTGGACAACAGCAAGTAACAAAAGCGGGGCTCCGGGCCAGTTTGGCCGGGAGTCCCGTTTGGTTTGAGGATGCTCTGCGATTGGGACGGAGCTCTTTTATAGAATGGGATACGTTGGGCTGCCGCCCAAACCCGCCTGAGGGCATTGTCCCTCAGACTCCCTTCTTCGCTTCGCGCGGTATCAGGCAGTTATTCCTTGGTTCCCTGCTTTTCCTTCGCGCAGTCCATGCCCCTGGCCACCGCAAAGCCGACGGCAAAGCAGAGCAGCGAGAGCACGAGCGCGCCGGCGCTTTCAAAGCTCGACGGCACGATCTTCAGCGTGGACGCGATCACGAAGCCCAGAATCAGCCGGGAGACGAGCGCGTAGTGCTTTTCATACAGGCTGTTGACCACCCTGGCCAGCGAAATCACCGTGATCGCCAGGCCCAGCAGCAGCGGCAGGATCACGCCAAAGTCAAGCGCCGCGATGCCCGCGGTCATCGGCTCGTACAGGCCCATGTACAAAAGCACCGAGGAGGAGCTCAGGCCCGGGATGATCAGGCTCAGGCCCCAGACCAGGCCGCAGAACACGAAGCTCAGCGCGCTGGTCTCCGCCTGACCCGTCATGCCGCGCTCCAGCAGGTTGAACAGGAAGTACGCCAAGGACAGCGACAGCACGAACGGCGTCCAGCCCATCTTCGCGTCGCTGCGCTCGGAATCCTTGATCAGCTCCGGCAGCGTGCCGCAGATCAGGCCGAAGAAGAGCATCAGCGCCACCGTCGCGGAGGCGGCAAACATCGCCTCCACCACGTTGGCCAGCAGCGTAAAGCCCAGCACCCAGCCGATCAAAAACGGGATGAACATCCTGTAGTAGACCTTGAACGACTTGCCCGGGTGCGAGAGCAGCGCCATCATCGGCTCATAGATGCCGAACGCCACGCACAGCACGCCGCCGCTGACGCCCGGAAGGATCGCGCCCGTGCCGACAATCGCGCCCTGCACCGCCAGCAGCAGGCTTTTCAGTACAGCATTGTTTTTCATATCAATCGCCTCACAGACCGATGACGCTGAACACGCCGGTGCTCGCCACGCCCATGATGATGCCCGCGATCACAACGCCGCAGGAGACCGCCAGGGACGTGGTCTTGATGCCCATGTTCAGGAAGGACGCCGCCAGCGTGCCCGTCCACGCGCCGGTGCCCGGCAGCGGAATGCCCACGAACAGCATCAGCGCGACGAACAGGCCGCGCTTGCCGGCCTTCCGGGTCAGCTTCTCGCCGCCGCGCTCGCCCTTCTCGATGCAGTAGGTGAAGAATTTGCCGATGTACCTTTTGTCCCTGCCCCACTCGAGCACCTTGCGGGCGAAGAAGTAGATGACCGGCACCGGCAGCATGTTGGCGATCACGCAGACGACGAGCGCCCGAAAGTACGGCAGGCCCATGCCCACCGCAACCGGCACGCCGCCGCGCAGCTCGATCAGCGGAATCATGGAGATCAGCGCGCACAGCAGATATTTTTTCAGCATATTGATAACTCCTCAGCTTTTTTCAGCGATGTCCATACAACGACATTGTATTATATCGGGCGCCAGCTTAATTGTCAATACGTTCGTTATCGACCTTCAGATTTCTGAGCGGGCTGTACTCGCTCCCTGACTGCGATTGCTCTGACCGCTTTGCGACAGAGGACCGTTGGGGGATTTCATCCCCCAAACCCCTAGCCTGGGGACCCGTCCCCAGACCCCTCCTTCGCTTTGCACTTATCGCTCGTTTCTATCAGAAAACAGTATAAAACAGGCCCTCCCACCAGGGAAAGGCCCTCATTCATTTGCCCAGCAGCGCGTCCGCTCGTTTGCGCACGCGCTCGCGCAGGATCGTCTGCGCCAGCAGCTGCAGCTCCTTCGCCTCAAAGAGCGCGATGGAGCCGAACGGCGCGACCAGCACCCGCTCAATCGCCGTGCGGTAGGCGTTCAGCTTGCGGATCAGCTCGTCCATGAGCGTCTCCTCGCGGTCCTCGCGCGCCAGCAGGAACGCGATCTCGTCGGTGAAGACCAGGTACAGCCTGATCAGCATCTGCGCGCAGGCGTCCACGTCGCGGATAAAGAACGCTCCGCTCGCCGCGCCCTCGGCGAGGATTTCGCCCAGCACCGGCAGCATGGCCTCCATCTGGCTGCTTCTCATCTTCTCGCGCATCAGCGCGCCGTCCTCCCGATAGGCGACCTGGATCATCAGCGAGATGAACCCGCTGTTGCCGCTGGTCAGGATGGCCGAGTCGTGGAACACCGCGTTGAGCTTCTCGACCGCCGTGCCCTCCGTCCGCGCGGCGGCCTGCCGGGCCTGCTCGCCGCATTCCTGCGCGCGCAGCTCGCAGATCGCCTCCAGCACCGAGAGCTTGCTGTCGAAGTGGTGATAGAAGCCGCCCTTGGAAAAGTTCATCTCGTTCAGGATGTCCTGCACCGAGGTCTTTTCGTAGCCCTTCGTGTAAAACAGACGTTCCGCCGTGGCCAACAGCTCGCCCCGGCGCGCATCGCCCTTCTTCATCGGATCATCAGGCCTTCCCTCGTTACTCTTTCGCCGCAGAGGCGGAGCCGTCGTTGTAGAGGATCTCCTTCTGCGTGGCGCGGTACGTCGTCGTCCAGAGCTTCTTGCGCTCGATCTCGTTGCCCTCGCTGTCCTTGTAGATCTTGTAGGTGTCCACCTCGTAGCCCGTGCGCTTCTCGCGCCCCGCCTGTCGCGTGCCCACCGGCAGCGAGGGGTCCAGCGTGTAGAGAATCTCATCGGACGGCTTGATCGTCTTCGTCACGGTCGATTCCAGGTCGATCGTCATGCCGTTTTCCAGCAGCTGCCCGTAGATTTCCACCGTCACCTGCTGATTCTCGTACCAGGCGACGACGAACACCGGGAACTTGCCGTCGTTTTTGAAGACGAAATCGAGCGACGGCCAGTTGACCGTCGCGTCCTCGCCCTTATTGACGTAGGAGGACGGCCAGCTGTGCGCGCTGCGCTTGACGATCGTCAGGTCCGCGCGCACGACGGCGTTGAACAGCGTCGAGGACGTCTGGCAGACGCCGCCGCCCGTGTCGTCCACGAGCACGCCGCCCGCGATCGCGCCGGCCTCGCGGTAGCCCTTCTCGCCCGTGCGCTGGCCCGTGCATTCGTTGAAGGACAGCGACTCGCCCGGCAGCACCACGCGCCCGTTGAGCGCGCCGGCCGACAGCGCGATGTTCGTGTTGCGGTCCTGATCCTTGGTCGTCTTCGTCGAGAAGGACGACACGCGGCCAAAGAGGCCCTCCAGCTGCGAGCGCACCACGCCGGGCTCAAGCGTCTCGCCCTGCACGGTGATCACGCGGTCGTACGCGCCCTCGTCAAGCGCTGCCAGGATATCCGCCGCCAGCCGCGCGCGGTCGATGCGGTAGCCCGCCTGCGCGTCGGTGAAGGTAAACGTCCTGCTGTTCACGTCAAACGCGTCGAGCGTCGCGTCCTTCACCTCCACGTCCAGGCTGTCGCCGATGATGTTCACCAGGCTGTCAATCGCGTCCCGGTCATAGGTGAAGCCGGTAGAAAAGTGCACGCCGTTCTGCGCGGCGTACTGAATCTGCGCATAGCGCTCCTCCAGCGTGCCCGTGCGGCCCACGGCGTACGCGCGCGCGAGCACCGTCTGCGCGTCAAAGGTCACCGGCACCTCCTGCGAGGTGATGCGCCAGCGCCGCTCACCCGCGGCGACCACCAGGGAAAACGCCTGCGAGGTCTGCTCCTGCCGGTCGGCAATCAGCGCCTGCGCTTCCTCCAGGGTCATGCCGCCCAGGTCCGTGCCGTCGATCGTCACGCCCGGGAAGAACGCATCGCTGCTCACAGTCTGACGAATGGCGGCATACGATTCATATGCCGCCATTTGCTCCTGATAGATTTTTGCGCCGACGAGCCACACCGCCGCGCAGCCCAGGACGACGATCAGCGTCCAGACCGGGAACAGCCTTCTCTCCTCTTTTGCATCAGCCCGTCCCCGGCGGCTGCGCCCCGGGGACCTGCGGCGATCCAAAGCCATAACGTCAAGTTCTCCTCAGAATGGTCGTCAGGACTGCTTCGCCGCGTCGATCGCCGCGAACAGCTCCTTCTCGTTCATGCGGTAAGACAGGATGTGCAGGCTGTCGGACAGGTGCACATTGTTGACCGCCACGCCCTCCGGCAGCGCCAGATCGACCGGCGCAAAGTTCCAGACGGCGCGCACGCCGCCCCGCACCAGCTGATCGGCGATCTCCTGCGCGCAGCCCTTGGGCACAGACAGCACCGCGATGTCCACCTGATGCGCCGCCAGCCAGGTATCCAGCTTCTCCATCGGCTGCACGAGGATGCCGTGAACGTCGATGCCCACCAGCGCCTCGGAGACGTCGAAGATCGCCTGGATGTTGAAGCCCTCGCGGGAGAAGCCCGCGTAGTTCGCCACCGCGCGGCCGATGTTGCCCGCGCCGACGATGATCATGTGATACTGCTTGTGCAGGCCCAGGATCTCGCCGATGCGCTCCTTGAGGTTCGCCACATGGTAGCCGTACCCCTGCTGGCCAAAGCCGCCGAAGCAGTTGATGTCCTGACGGATCTGCGAGGCCGTCAGGTTCATGCGCTCGCCCAGCTCCTGAGAAGAGATGCGCACCACGCCCGCCTTCTCCAGCTCCTTGAGATGACGATAATACATCGGAAGCCTGCGCACCACTGCGTCGGACACCCTCGATTTATAAGCCATACGTATCGCTCCTATCCCTTGTACGCTCCACGCGAAAATCTCATGATGATATAAGTATAGTATATCAGGAACTGTCACCGGGCGCAAGACAAAACTTCCGCTCCGGCATGCAAACCGCATGCAAAAACCTTACATTCTGAATCCGCGCAGGCGCTCCCGCTCTTTCTTACGGTCGGATTTCTCTTTTTTCTTCGGTGACAGCGGTTCTGCCGGCGCGAGGTCGATGCTCGAGGACTCCAGCTCCACGCTCTCCACCCGCACGCACAGCGTCTGTCCGAGCGCAAACACGCAGCCCGTCCGCTCTCCGCGCAGCGTCATGCGCCGCTCGTCAAAGTCAAACCAGTCGTCCAGCGCGCGCACGTGCAGAAAGCCCTCGGCGCCGTTTGACAGCGTGACAAACAGGCCCCACTCGCTCACGCCGCTGACCACGCCGTCAAACAGCTCGCCGACATGCCCGCGCATGAAGCGCGCCATCATCAGCTTGTCCGCCAGGCGCTCGGCCTCCACCGCCGCGCGCTCGCAGTCCGAGCTGCGCATCGCCGCGTCCGCCAGCGCGTCGCCGTGCAGCGCTGCGCGCCCGCCCTTGAGCGTCGCCGTCAGCGCGCGGCTGACGACCAGGTCCGGATAGCGCCGGATCGGCGAGGTGAAGTGGCAGTAGTCCTCCAAGGCCAGGCCGTAGTGGCCCAGCGGGCTGACGTCGTAGCGCGCCTTCTGCATGCTGCGCAGCGCCAGCGCGCTGACCACGCTGAACTCCGGCGTCTCCCGCGTGCGCTCGAGCACCTCGCGGATCTCGCCCGGCTTCGCCTGGTGGCGCAGGCCGCGCGTATCCACGCCGATGCCGTCCAGAAAGTCCTTGAGCGCATCCAGCTTCTCCGGGTCCGGCTTCTCGTGCACGCGGTAGAGCATCGGCACGCCGCGCGCCTTCGCGAATTTCGCCACCGCCTCGTTCGCCGTGAGCATGAAGTCCTCGATCATCATCTCGGCCTCGCCCCGCGCCCGCTTGGCGATCTCCACCGGCTCGCCCGCCTCATCCAGGATGAACCTCGGCTCGTCCGTGTCAAAGTCGATCGCGCCCCGCGCCTGCCGCTTTTGGCGGATGCGCCGTGCCAGCTCGCGCATGGCCAGCAGCGTATCCTCAAGCTCCGCCATCTGCGCCCGCTGCGCTGCGTCGCCGTCGAAGAGCCGGTTCACGTCGTCGTACACCAGCCGCGCCTTGGAGCGCGTGATCGTGCGCAGCAGGCGGGTGTGCACCACGCTGCCCGTCTCGTCCACGTCCATCAGCGCGCTCATGGTGAATTTGTCCTCGTCCGGCCGCAGCGAGCAGACGCCGTTGGAGAGCCGCTCCGGCAGCATCGGCAGCACGCGCCCCGGGAAGTACACGCTCGTGCCGCGCAGATAGGCCTCGCGGTCGAGCGCGGAGCCCTGCGGCACATAGTGTCCCACGTCCGCAATGTGCACGCCCAGGCGCATCAGGCCGCCCTCCAGGCGCTCCAGGCTCACCGCGTCGTCAAAGTCCTTCGCGTCGCTGCCGTCGATGGTGAAGGACAGCAGATCGCGCAGGTCGGTCCTCGTCGGGTCATCCGCCAGATCGGCGTCCCTGCAGCCCTCCGCCTCGCGCAGCGCATCGTCGCCGAACGCCGTGCGCAGGTGCTGGCTGACGATCAGCGCGTCCAGCGCGGCCCTCGCCTCGCCGAAGCTGCCCAAAACCCCGTCGATGCGCACCAGCAGGCCGCCTTCGTCCTCCCAGCGCACCACCTTCGTGTGCACGATGTCCCCGTCGTGCGCCTCCTCGCCGCCCGGGCGCACCGCGATGCCCTGCGGCAGCCTGCGCTCCAGCGGGATGAGATAGCGCACGCCCTGCTTTTCATGCAGCACGCCGACGATCTCCTCGTGCGCGCGCACGAGCACCTTGCGCACGCGCACGCGCTCCCGGCCGATCAGCTCGGCCTCCACGACGTCGCCCCACAGCGTGCCGCAGGCGTTCACCTTGGAGCAGGCGTAGGCCGCGCCGTCGTCGGCCTCCATCCGTACCGCGCCGCGGGAAAGGCCGCGCACGTTCAGGCGGAGCGTCTCCTTCTTTTCCTGGCCGCCCTTGCCCTTTCCGCCTTTGGCCGGCGGGGCAAAGCTGCCAATCGGGATGCGGCGCACATAGCGCGCCTTTCCCGGATTTCCTTTTTTCATGCCTTCAACTCCTGAATCTCCCGATTCCCGTGTATTCGCCGCCTTAGGGTCTGTTTTCGGAGGAAAAATCATGCGGCTGCGCGCAGCTTTTCCGGTCCGGCGGGCTGTGCCCGCCCCCACTTCCGAACAGCTTTGCAAAGTTACGTCATTTCGTGCCCGCTGCACGGGATTGAACGCAATTTCCTATCAGACAGGATGCGGGCCGTGCCCGCTGCATGGTATTTTTGCTGAATCTCCGATAAGGCGAGAAAAAAGGCCGAAGCGCTTTCAGCTTCAGCCTCTTTTGATTGTCAATTCATTAGCCAAGCACCGCAACGAGCAGGCCGCAGACGATGAACACGACCGCGGAAACCTTCGTTGCCAGAGCGAGCTTGCCCTCCATGGACTTCGCCTTGTTCTTGCCAAAGAACGTCTCAGCGCCGCCGGCGATCGCGCCCAGGCCGTTGCTCTCGCCCGGCTGGAGCAGGATGGTGACGATGAGAATCAGCGCAGACACAACGAGCAGCACGGTGACAATGCCGTTAAGGATAGCCATAATCTTCTGCCTCCCTGACTCGCTTGTTGGATTAGCGCTTGGAGAACTGCGGCGCGCGGCGGGCGGCCTTCAGGCCGTACTTCTTGCGCTCCTTCATGCGCGGATCGCGCGTGAGGAAGCCAGCCTTCTTCACGGCCGGACGCAGCTCCGGATCAGCCTTGATCAGCGCGCGGGAGATGCCGTGGCGGATCGCGCCGGCCTGGCCGGAAAGGCCGCCGCCGTACACGTTCACCAGCACATCGTAGCGGCCCTCCAGAGAGGTGAGCGCCAGCGGCTGACGGACGGTCATCTTGAGGGTCTCCAGACCGAAGTAGTTATCGATATCGCGGCCGTTGATCACAATCTTGCCTTCGCCCGGAATGAGGCGAACACGAGCAATGGCCTTCTTACGGCGGCCAACCGCCTGATACTGAACCTGTGCCATGTGTCAAACACTCCTTCCTGCAATTACTTCACGAGCTCGAGCACGACCGGCTTCTGGGCCTCATGCTCATGCTCAGCACCGGCGTACACGCGCAGCTTGCGCGCCATCTGACGGCCCAGCGGGCCCTTCGGCAGCATGCCGACGACGGCGTGCTTCACCGCGAACTCCGGCTTCTCGTCGATCAGCTTGCGGTACGCGGTCTTCTTGAGACCGCCCGCATAGCCGGAATGATGATAGTAGATCTTCTGATCCAGCTTCTTGCCGGTCAGAACAACCTTCGCCGCGTTGATGACGATGACATGATCGCCGCAGTCCACATGCGGGGTGAAGGTCGGCTTGTTCTTGCCGCGCAGGATCGCGGCCACCTGGCTGGCCAGTCGGCCAAGGGTCATGCCGTCGGCGTCAACGATATACCAGTTGCGCTCGACGTTCTGGGCATTTGCCATAAACGTTTTCACGTGAATTTCCTCCTCGTGGTGAATCTTGATCCACAATAAAACGCATCGCGCTGGTCAGACGCTCTGCAAACGCGCGCACGAGGGCCCGGGGCTAACAGGCGAACATACGCAATGGTTATTTTAACCGCTGTCCCATGGCTTTGTCAAGGCTTTTTCCCTGTTTTGCTCAGGATTTTTTGCGTTTTTTCGTTTTTTGCGCCCTGTATCCGCGTGTTCGCCGCCCTGCGCGTTTTTTTTTCGCGCCTTTTGCACGCGCCCCTTGACAAACCGATTTTTCTCCGATACAATATGGGGCAAGTTCATATTCCACGACTGATAAAGATGATGATGGGAAAAAATCACAGGGACCCTTCCCTCAAGAGAGCCGGCGGGCGGTGCGAGCCGGCGGGAAGCCTTTTGAGAACTCCTCCCGGAATTGCGCAGGCGAAACGCTCAGTAGTCTGCGACGGATGACCCCGTGACCGGTCAGGTCTTGTTTGAGACCGTGAGGGCTGCGACGTCGCAGCTGAATTAGGGTGGTACCGCGCGAAGATTATCTTTCTGCGCCCCTAAGCCGCAATCGGCTTGGGGGCGCTTTTGTATCCCCCGGCACGGCGGCAGACGCATTGACAAAAGAGCCGAAATCGAAAGGAGAACACAACCATGTATCAGGGCCACGAGAAGTACATTCCTTTCACCCCCGTTTCTCTGCCGGACCGCACCTGGCCGGACAAGCGCATTGAGAAGGCGCCCATCTGGTGCTCCGTCGATCTGCGCGACGGCAACCAGGCGCTGGTCACCCCGATGAACCTGCAGGAGAAGCTGGAGTATTTCAAGCTGCTGGTCGAGCTGGGCTTCAAGGAGATCGAGGTGGGTTTCCCGTCCGCGTCCGAGACCGAGTATGAAATCCTGCGCGCGCTCATCGACGGCCACTACATCCCGGACGACGTGACCATCCAGGTGCTCGTTCAGGCGCGCGAGCATCTCATCCGCAAGACGTTCGAGGCCGTGCGCGGCGCGAAGAACGTCATCATCCACTTCTACAACTCCACCTCCACCCTCCAGCGCAAGGTGGTCTTCAAGAAGGACATGCAGGGCATCATCGACATCGCCGTCGCGGGCGCCAAGCTCGTGCGCGAGCTGACCGAGGCCGACGCGGGCTCCGGCACCAACTACCGCTACGAGTATTCCCCGGAGTCCTTCTCCGGCACCGAGATGGACTTCGCCGTGGACATCTGCCATCAGGTCATGGAGACCCTCGGCGCGACGAAGGAGAACCCGGTCATCCTCAACCTCCCCAACACCGTCGAGATGTGCACCGCCAACACCTACGCCGACCAGATCGAGTACTTCATCCGCCACCTGCCCAACCGCGAGGCGGCGATCATCTCCATCCATCCGCACAACGACCGCGGCACCGGCGTCGCCTGCACGGAGCTGGCCATGATGGCCGGCGCGGAGCGCGTGGAGGGCACGCTCTTTGGCAACGGCGAGCGCACCGGCAACCTGGACATCGTCACCGTCGCGCTGAACATGTACACCCAGCGCGTCGATCCGAAGCTCGATTTCTCCCACATCGACCACGTCCGCGACGTGTACGAGCGCTGCACCAAGATGAAGGTGCCGGAGCGCTGGCCCTATGCCGGCAAGCTCGCGTTCACCGCGTTCTCCGGCTCCCATCAGGACGCGATCAACAAGGGCCACGAGTACATGCGCGAGAGCAAGTCCCCCTACTGGGAGATCCCGTATCTGCCGATCGATCCGGCGGACGTGGGCCGCGAGTACGAGCCGGTCATCCGCATCAACAGCCAGAGCGGCAAGGGCGGCGCGGCGTTCATCATGGATCACAACTACGGCTATCATCTGCCCAAGGCGATGCACCCCGAGTTTGGCCGCGTGGTGCAGATCGAGTGCGACAGGACCGGCCGCGAGCTGCTGCCCGACGAGGTGCTCGGCCTGTTCACGCGCGAGTTCCTCAACATCAGCGCCCCCTACGCCCTCTCCCGCGCCAAGTTCTACGAGGAGGCCATCGCCGGCAGCTCCGCGAACGTCACCCATTTCTCCGGCGTGCTGAGCGTGCGCGACAGCTTTGTGCAGCTTGAATCCCGCGGAAACGGCCCGATCGACGCGTTCTTCAACGCCCTGGGCCAGGCGGGCATCGAGGGCTACTCCTTCATCACCTATCACGAGCACGCGATCAGCAACGGCTCCGACTCCCAGGCCGTCGCCTACATCCAGCTGCGCGCGCCGGGCGGCCGCCGCATCTTCGGCGTGGGCACCGAGCACAACATCAACTTCGCCTCCGTCAAGGGCATCCTCAGCGCGATCAACCGCTTTGAAAACGGCAGAATCTGACCGCTGCACCGGATGCCGGGAATAAGCAGCGCACCGCATATCCTCGCATAACAAATCCTCCGCATGGCTGGCAGGCCATGCGGAGGATTTTCTTTGTATCAGGCAGCGGATTGTACAGAGAATCCCTTCTTCACCTTATGCCAGCGGCCCGTTTTGATCCGGAAAGCGCATCAGATGGCTGTGCAGGTCACCACAAGATAGCCCGCATACGCAGCCAGGAGAGCGATGCCCTGCCAGCGGCTGAACCTGGAGCGGATCATCGCCGGGACAATGGCAATCAGGCTCACGAGCAGGCAGAACGGCAGGTCAATCTGCGCCAGCACCGTGGAAACAGGAAGCGCCTTTCCCGAAATCAGCGCCGACAAGGGCATGATCAGCGTCAGATCCATGATGTTCGCGCCCAGGATATTGCCGATCGACAGCGAGGACTGCTTCTTGACGATGGCGGTGATGGTGGTAATCAGCTCCGGCAGCGACGTTCCGACCGCAATCAGCGTGACGCCGATGACGCGCTCCGGAATGCCCGCCAGCCGCGCCAGCGTGCTTCCGTTGTCCACCAGAAGCTGGGAGCCGAGCACAATGCACAGCGCGCCGATGATGAACTTTGCAACGTTGGTGATCAGGACGCTTTGCGAGGCAGACGCCGCCTCCTCATCCTCAGCCTTTTTGGCGGCGAGGTTCTTCCTCGCTGCATGGATGTTCTCACACATGAAGGCTGCGAAAACCAGCATCAGGACGACCGAGATCGGCAGGCTGACCGCGCCGGTGATGCCGCAGACCGTGATGAGCGCGGCTGCAACGACCATCAAAACCGATTTGGCCAGATACCTGCTTCTTTGAATCGCGCCCGGCATGCAGACGAGCGATATGCCCATGATCAGTCCGATATTGGCCGTGACGCTTCCGACGGCGTTGCCGATGGACATGTCCACCTTGCCTTCCACCGCCGCCATCAGCGAAACCAGCAGCTCCGGCATGGTGGTCGCGAGGCTGACGATGGTCGCGCCGATGATGATCTTGGGGATGCCGCTGCGCTCTGCAATCCATGAGGCGGCGTCCACAAACAGGTCGCCGCCCTTCACCACCAGAATGACGCCGAGCACAAACAGAATGATGGGCAAAAACAGATTCATGACGATATCCTCCCATTTTTGATACTAATTCGCAATTAAAATGCTTAACAGAGCGCATCGGATTTTTTGCTCTGACGAAGCCGAGTGAAGTGAGGCGTACTGGAGGTACGTTGAACGGAACGAGACAAAGTCAGTGCGAAAAAGACGATGCGCGGATTAAGCCATTTTAATAAGAATTAGTATGAGTAGCAAAAAACCCAGGCATAGCCGCAGAAGCTATACCTGGGTCATGAAAGCGAAAGCGCTTGACTGCATGTATAACTTCCACGGTTATGCATGAGTCTCGCAATTTAAAGCAAGCCAGACCAGAACAGTCAGTATGTTGACTTGCTGCGTCCGATCAGACGCCTGCTACTCCCTCACGGGTCATTTGTCAGGATACTATACCTCTTTTTTGCGCGAATGTCAAGAGCAGCATCCAGCTTTTCGGAATCTCAGGGACTCCGCCCGTTTCGTCGCTTTCAGCAGGTCATAGCCGTCCGGGCGCGCTTGCGGGTCCAGCGGCTCATCCCTGCGGCACGAAGAGCTCCGCCGCATCCGCGCGCACAAAGTAGCCCTGCGCGTGCTTGCAGGCCGGGCAGACCGGCGGCGCCTGTGTGCCGATATGGACATGGCCGCAGTTGAGGCAAAGCCACGCGACCTCCTGCTCCGCCTTGAAGAGCTTCCCCTCCTCCAGCTGCTGCGCCAGATGGCCAAAGCGGTCTCCGTGCGTCTGCTCGATGGCGGCGATCAGCTCAAACGTGCCGGCCACCGCCAGGAACCCTTCCTCCCTGGCGATCTGGGCGAACTGCGGATAGACGTGGTTCGCCTCCTCGTATTCGTTGTGCTGCGCGCTGCGCAGCAGCCTCGCCGGCATCCAGGCCGTGTTTTCCACCGGATAGCTGCCGTCGATGTGGATGCTCTCGCCCTCGCTGGACGCCAGGTGCTTGATGAACAGCTCCGCGTGCTCCTTCTCCTGCTCGGCGGTAAAGCGGAAGATGCGCTCCACGCCGTGCAGCCCCGCGCTTCTGGCCACGCCCGCGGAGAAGGTATACCGGTTTCTCGCCTGGCTCTCGCCGGCAAACGCGCGCATCAGGTTTTCCCTCGTGCGGCTCTCCTTGAATTCCATACAAAAATCCCTCCCTGCCGGCAGGTTGCCCACAGAGAGGGATTCTATGCATCCTCTTCCAGACGCAGCGCGTCAGTCGTTCAGGTTCGGCGCATCACCCAGCTCGCCGCTCTTCCAGTGCCTGCGGCACAGGCTGACATAGGTGGAATTGCCGCCCAGCATGATCTGCTCGCCCTCGCGCACGATCTTGCCGTCATGCACGCGCGCGTTGAACGTCGCCTTTTTGCCGCACCAGCACACCGTCTTGATCTCCTCGATGGTGTCCGCCCAGCACAGCAGCTCGCGGCTGCCCTCAAAGAGCTCGCCCCTGAAGTCCGTGCGCAGGCCGTAGCAGATGACGGGGATGTCGTGCTCATCGACGATATCGACCAGGCGGCGCACCTGCGCGCTCGTCAGGAAGTGCGCCTCATCGACGATCACGCAGGAGATGCCGTCCAGGGAGATGCTGTCCAGCTCCTCCACGAAGCGGCACTGCGCCTCAAGGCCGCATCGGGAGCGCACGATCGTCGCGCCGTCGCGGTTTTCCAGCTTCGGCTTGAGCATCAGCACCTCGCGGCCGCGCTCCCTGTAATTGTACTGCACCATGACCGCATTGGCCGTCTTGCTTGAGCCCATCGCTCCATAGCGGAAATACAGCTTCGCCATTCTTCAGTCTCCTCATTCGCCGTCCCGCGGCGTTTTTTCTGTTTGGAAATTGCGCCAGTCCCCTGCAGCGCACGCACGGCGCGTCTGCCGCAATGCGTCTATTATAGCCGCTTTGCCGCCGGGATGCAACCCTGTTTCCGTCCTGTCCGCGCCCACCTGCGAACCGCCCTGCCAGGCAGGCCATCCGGCGCGCGCCGCACGGTTTTTATCAAAAAGCGCATGCCGAAGCATGCGCCAGGTTGTGTGATTCAAGGATTACTCCGTCTCAAACCGCGCCTTCATGTAGGCCTTGACGACCTCCAGGCACTTCTCCTCCGGCATGTGCCCGGTGTTCAGGCACAGATCGTAGAGCGCGGCGTCGTGCCACTCCCGGCCCGTGAAATACTTGAAATAGTCCGCACGGCGCTTGTCGATCTTCTTGATCTTCTTCTCCGCAGCCTCCAGGTCCAGCCCGTCCTCCTGCATCACGCGGCGCACGCAGTCGACCACCGGCGCGGTGACGAACACGTTCAGCACGTTCTCCCGTCCGCGCAGGATGTAGTTCGCGCAGCGGCCCACGATCACGCAGTTGCGCGTGGCGGCGAGCTCGCGGATGATCTTCGCCTGATACCTGAACAGGTTCTCGTTGGAGATGAAGTCCTCGCTGTCCGGCGGGATCACCTCGCCCGTGTACATCTCCCGGGCGATGCGGAACAGCGGCATGTGCTGCTTGGTCTCGTCAGCCTGCCTGAACAGATCCTCGTTGATTCCGCTCTCGTCGGACGCGATGCGCAGAATCTCACGGTCATAGAACTCGTAGCCAAGCTCCTTGGCCAGCATCCGGCCCATCCGCCGTCCGCCGCTGCCATAGCTGCGTGCAATCGTAATCACATGATTATCCATCCTGATCCCTCCTGCCTGTTTCAAGTGATCGTGGAGTATCCTCACTTAAATTATAGCAAAAAATTGGACGAAATCAACAGAAAACTTCGCGCAGCGCGCAAATTCTTTTCCCTTTTTGCGGTCGGTCAATCCATGCGGGCTTACGCAGACACCACGTTGCGCGGCGCGCCCGCAAGGAATGCGCGCACGTTGCCGACGGCGATCTCCAGCAGGCGCTCCCTCGTCTGCCGCGGCGCCCAGGCGACATGCGGCGTGAGGATGGTGTTCGGCGCGCTCAGCAACGGATTGCCCGGGGCAGGCGGCTCGGTGTCGAGCACGTCCGCCATATAGCAGGCCGCCTTGCCGCTTGAAAGCGCCTGCGCCATCGCCCGCTCGTCCACCAGCGGGCCCCGCGCCGTGTTGATGACGCGCACGCCGTCCTTCATCCTGGCGATCGTCCCGCTGCCGATGATCCCCCGCGTGCTCTCCGTCAGCGGGCAGTGCAGCGTGATCACGTCGCTTCGCGCAAGCAGCTCGTCCATCGTCACAAATTCCACCGGCTCAAAGCCTGTCTTCGGCATGCGCGTGTGCGCAATCACGCGCATGTCAAGGCCCAGCGCCGCGCGGGCGACCGCCTGACCGATGTGCCCAAAGCCGACGATGCCCAGCGTCTTCCCGGCGATCTCCTCCATCGGCCCGGCGTAGAAGCAGAAGTCCGGGCTGGCGCTCCACGCGCCCTGCTTGACCCTCGCGTCGTATTCGCTCACGCGGCTCATGGAGGCGAGCAGCAGCGCCATGGTGTGCTGCGCGACGGCCTGGGTGGAGTAAGCCGGCACGTTCGTCACGACGATGCCCCGCTCCTTCGCCGCCGGGAGATCCACCACGTTGTAGCCCGTCGCCAGCACGCCGATGTATCGCATCTGCGGGCAGGCGTCCATCACCTCGCGCGTGATGCGCGCCTTGTTCGTCAGCACCACCGGCGCGTCGCCGATGCGCCGCGCGATATCCGCCTGCGGCGTCCTGTCGTAAAATGTCACCTCGCCCAGCTGACTGAGCGCGTCCATGCTCAGGTCCCCGGGGCAGAGCGTATATCCGTCCAGCACAACGATCTTCATTTCCGCCTCATCCTTTCCCGGGCAGATATGCCCGGCGTCCTCTTGCGCTTCCATTATACGCCGCCGCTGCCATGCTTTCAAGCTCGGCGCGCCGTTGACTTTTCGTGTCTGACCTGCTATACTGACAATACCATAACCCATCCATATGCGATATCAGCTTCTGAACGGAGGTCTGTAATATGAAGCGTTTTCTTCTTTTCCTCGCCTGCGCGCTGATGACGTCCGCGCTGGCCTGCGCCGCCGCTGAAGGCGCGCCCAGGATCGACTTCGACCTGCTCACGCCGGACAATCCGCTGGCCACGCCGGTGGCCATCGATCCGATCGACAAGCCCACGCCGACCCCCGCGCCCACGCCCAACTTCGTGTACGAAACCTATGAGAACACGGCCATGGGCATCTCGTTCTCCATCCCCTACACCTGGCTCCTCAACCCGAACACCAATCAGGATACGACGGTCCAGTTCGTTGAGCCCAAGAGCGAGATGATGGAGCCGGACGGCTACCAGACCCGCTTCACCATCGAGCGGTACAACATGGGTCTGGCGCAGACCGCTGCCGACGCGCGCACGCGTCTGGAATCCGTGCTCGAGGAGCTGGCCGCCAGCTTCACCACCTTCACCCCGGCGGAGATCGCCTCCGGCAGCTTTGGCGAGGGCAACGGCTACTACTGCTACTACAAGGCCGATTACAACGACGGCGCCAAGACCTATGAGATGAACGGCCGCATCATCGTCGTGGCGCACGAGAAGTCGCTCTATCAGATTCGCCTGACCACCCCGCGCAACTGGTATTCCTACTACAACTACCTCTGGCGCAAGGTTCGCTCCACGATCAAGTTCCTGTAAAAGCGGGCCGTGACCGCCGCACGCTGACGGACGCAAATTCATACAGGTTCACAGTTTAAAGAGGCTGCAGAGCATTTGCTGTACAGCCTCTTTTTTGCGGACTGTGCCCGCTCCCTCTTCCGAACAGCTTTGCAACATCAAGTCATTTGGTGCCCGCTGTACATATTTTGCGCTTTCCTGCAAGGCATAAAAACTGCCGGCCCTGAGACCGGCAGTCGATTTTTTCATGGCTTACTTGCGGCGCATGTAGGCGGGGATGCCGTCCATGAAGGAGCGCGGCGCGCGCTGCTCCTCCGCCTGCGGACGCTCCGGCTCCGCCGCCGGGGCCGGCATGTCCGGCATTGCGGCGAACGGGGAGACGCGCTGGCTGCCCGCGTTGTCGTTCAGGAACGAGGGCACCTCCGGCTCGGCCGGGTTCTGGGCGTAGCCGGTCACCGGCGTGTAGGCCGGGTCGTAGCGGGCGTAGCTGCGGTTCTGGGGCTGCGGCTGCTGATAGGCCGCGCCATAGCTCTGCGGCACATACGCAGCCTGGCTGGGCAGGGAGGCCGGACGCTCGGCGCTGGACGCGCGCGGCGGGAACGGCACCTTCTCAAAGCCGGTCGCGATGACGGTGATGTGCACCTCATCCTCGAGCGTATCGTCGATGCTCGCGCCGAAGATGATGTTCGCCTCGCTGTCCGCGGCGGCGGTGATCATCTCGACGGCGTCGTTGATGTCCACGATGGAGCAGTCGGAGTTGCAGGTCACATTGATGAGCACAGCGCGCGCGCCGTCGATGCTCGTCTCCAGCATCGGAGAGGAGATCGCGTTCTGCGCCGCGTCGGCCATGGCCTTTTCGCCCTTGCCAACGCCGATGCCCAGATGCGCCATGCCGCCGGACTCCATGACGGCCTTCACGTCCGCAAAGTCCAGGTTGATGATGCCGGTCTGGGAGATCAGGTCGGAAATGCCCTGAATGCCCTGACGCAGCACGTCGTCCGCGAAGTTGAACGCGCCCTTGAAGGAGGTGCCCTTCGGGCAGACCTGCAGCAGGCGCTCGTTCGGGATGACGACCAGCGTGTCCACGCGCTGCTTGAGCTCGTCAATGCCGGCCTCGGCCTTGCGCATGCGGGTCTTGCCCTCAAAGGCAAACGGCTTGGTCACCACAGCGATGGTGAGGATTCCCATGTCGCGGGCGATCTCGGCCACGACGGGCGCAGCGCCCGTGCCGGTGCCGCCGCCCATGCCGGCGGTGACGAACACCAGATCCGCGCCCTTGAGCGCGTTGGCGATCTCCTCGCGGCTCTCCTCGGCAGCCTTCTTGCCGATTTCCGGGGTCGCGCCGGCGCCGAGGCCCTTGGTCAGCTTCTCACCGATCTGGATCATGGTCGCGGCCCTGCTGGTGCGCAGCGCCTGCACGTCGGTATTGACCGCGATGAAGTCAACGCCGGTCACGCCGCAGTCGACCATGCGGTTGAGCGCGTTTCCGCCGCCGCCGCCGCATCCCACAACCTTGATGGAAGCTGCCGGACGCTCGTCCATTTCAATTTCAAACACAGGAAAATCCCCCTTTTGTTTCGCTAGAATAGCCCCTCTGCAATTTCGCGCTTATCGGCGGAAAATGCGCTTGATACGATCAAACAGACTCTCGTCCTGTTCTTCCAGTTCGATGGTATTGTACACCAGCTCCAGCAGGCCGCTGCCGCTGGCGAAGATCTGCGCCGGCTTGAGCTTGACCGTCTTGGTGGCCGCCTCGCGCACGTTGCGCGAGAGCTTGCTCGCCGCATACACCCGCGCGCCGGACATCGGCATCAGGCCGCCGCCGGTGAAGTAGATGTTGGACCAGTTGCCCAGGCGGATGCCGCTCTTCTTGATGGCCTCGTCGATCATCTCCAGCATCTCGTCCACGCGCGCGTCCACGATCATGCTGACCGTTTCGCCGGAGAAGGTCTGCGGGCCGTCCTCGCCCTGCACCTCGATCTGCGTATTCCCCGGCGCGTTGAACGTGTAGCTGCGCTTGATCTTCTCGCACATGTCAAACGGCTTTTCAAGGCCGTACGCCAGATCGAGCGTGATGTGCGCGCCGCCCACCGGCAGCACCTTCTGCCAGATCAGCGCGTCGCCCTCCACCGCCATGACCTCCGTGGAGAGATAGCCCACGTCCACCAGGATGGCCGTGTGATCGCGCTCCTCAAACGGGATCATCTGCATGGCCTCGCCCACGGACGTGGAGAAGAAGCCCTTGACCTCGATGTTCAGCTCGCGCAGGCGCTCGGTCACATCGTTGACGAAGAACTGATCCGCCAGCACGAAGCCGATCATGCCCTCGAGCGTGGAGCCCTTCTGATCGACGGGCTCGAGCGTCTTCTGGCCGCCGTCCACCTTGAACCAGGCCGGGCTGCGGTGAATGATCACGCCGGTCGGCCGGTCGAGCATCTCGGTGGCCTGGCGCTGCAGCTTTTCCACGTCCGCGCTGGTCACCTTCGGATCGGCGCCCTGCAGCGTCACGCTCGACTCGATCACATACACGCGGACAAATTCGCCCGGCACGCCCACATAGACTTCCTTGATATGTGCGCCCACCTTGTTTTCCGCCGCCTCGATGGCGCTGGCAATCGCATCGGTCACATCGCCCGGAGCATTCCACTCCCCGTTCATAAATCCATCATACTGCGCCATGCCGGCGGAGGTAATGGTTACCTTCTGATACGCGCTCTCCTCTGCAAGCAGTACCAGCACCTTGGACGTGCCAAAGTCCAGAACCGCTGTCGCTTTTTTCATCATACGATCTCATGCTCCTGTCTGCCCGCATGTAAATTCGCCCAAATGGGCGCAAAAAATCATCTGATTTGCTATTATTATGCGAGTTTATTGTAACCGATTATGCCCGTTCTTTCAAGCCACTTGAGCAAATTTTGTCCATTTTCCAGCCAATTTTTCCTGCGCGGGATGCCCTCACGGGGTGGGCGACGGCGACGGCGTGGGCGTGGCGGTCGGCGTCGGCGTGATGGTGGGCAGGATGGCCGGGATGTAATGTGCATTCTTTCCGTTGGATACGTCGATCTTCGCGCCCAGCAGGTCGCCCTTCTCCTCCCGCACGGAGAGCACCTCGCGGCCGATGAGCAGCTTCGTTCTCAGGTTGCCCGTATCGCCCAGCTCGATCTTCGCGCCCTCCGAGGTCAGGATGTAGATGTTGTCCGTGTTCCTGATGTTCAGCTCCGACGTGCGCCCCAGCATGTTCGTCTGATCCAGCTCGGAGAGCACCGCCTCCATCGCCTCCAGCTGACCCTTGTCGTTCACCGGCAGCATCTCGCCGACGGTGATGCGGGAGTTGGGCGAAAGATCAAAGCCTGAAACCTTCGGCCCGGCGACCCCCGTGGGATACGCGCTGCCCGCGCACTCGAGCACCATGCCCGCCGCGTCGAGCACGTAGTAATAGCCCAGGTCGTAGACGACCGCCATGCCCAGGCGCTCCTCGATGCGCAGCGTCAGCGTGCCGCGGTAGTCAAAGCCATGGCCCAGATACTGGATGTACCGGTTCTGCTCGAGCGCCTGCTTGAGGCTCTGATCCGAGATGCCCAGCAGGTTGTCGCCGGTCTTCACGCCGCTCTGGGTGACGACCTCCTCGCGCAGCAGGTTGCGGTTGCCCACGACCATCACGTCGCGCACGACGAACACCTGCGAGCAGGCCAGCACGATCAGCGCCGCCAGCGCGCCGATCACCAGGATGCACATCGCCAGGACCTGCTTCGCCGCTTTTTTCCGTTTTCTGTATCTCATGGCCGCTTTCCTCCGCCAGCATGTCTTACGATTGCGCGCCCGTTCTCGCGCGAGATATTCAGCAGGATGCCCACCGCCGCCATCATCATGGTGATCGACGTGCCGCCCGCGCTGAAAAACGGCAGCGGCAGGCCTGTCGTGGGCAGGATGCCCGTGACCACGCCCATGTTGATGAACGCCTGCAGGCCGATCATCGAGGTGATGCCCGCGGCCAGCAGGCAGCCGTAGCGGTCCCGGCAGGAGAGCGCCACGCGAAGCCCGGCGAACACGAACGCCGCGAACAGCAGGATGACCGCCGTGCAGCCGGCCAGCCCGAAGTCCTCGCCGACGATGGCGAAGATGAAGTCCGACTCCGGATACGGCAGGTACGCGAATTTCTGCTTGCCCTGCCCCAGCCCCATGCCGAACAGCCCGCCGGAGCCCAGCGCGATCAGCGACTGCGAGAGCTGATAGCCCTCGTCGCTCATCTTGGCAAACGGGTCGCGGAAGGACAGCAGCCGCTCCCGGCGGTACGGCGCGCTCCACGCGTAGAACGCGCCCACGCACAAGCCGCACACGCTCAGCAGCGCCATGTGCCGCTTCCTGATCCCCGCCGCGAAGAGCATGATCAGCGCGCAGATCAGGATGCTGCCGCCGGTCGAGAGGTTCGGCTGCTCCAGAATCAGCAGGAACATCACGCCCGGCACGATCAGCAGCGGCACCACGCCGCCAAAGAGCGAGCCGAGCTGGTCGCTCCTGCGGTCCAGCGCGCCGGCCATGAAGATCACCATCGCGTACTTGGCGAACTCCGAGGGCTGCATGCTCAGTCCTGCGATGCTCAGCCAGCGCCGCGAGCCGTTGATGCTCACGCCGATGCCCGGAATGATGACCAGAATGAGCAGCAGCGCGCTTGCGCCCAGCAGCGCCAGCGTCACCCTCGGGTTCCTGTACGTCCTGTACGGCACATTCGAGAGGACTGTGCAGCACGCCGCGCCCAGCAGCACGCCGAAGAGCTGCTTTCTCACCGCCGAGAGCGGATCGCCGCTGGCCGTCCGCTGGTAATACGTCGCGCTGAACAGCGTCGTCAGCCCCAGCACGAGCAGAAGCACCATCAGCAGCACAACCGTCTTGTCGCATGTGCGCCGCACCTGCGCCTTTTCCATCTCCAACCGCCCCTTCCGGCCGCCATCCGATTTTTTCATCCTGGGAATCTGTGCAAAAATCGTACAGCGAGCGCCCTGCATTGTATTCCTTCAGAGCGCTTCGGAAGCGGAGACGGGAACGGCTCACTCATCCGCCGCATGCCGTCCGGTCAGGCGCGCGTCAAGCCAGCGCCAGCACCTTCTCCTTGAAAATCCGTCCTCTGTCCTCAAAATCCTTGAACATATCGAAGCTCGCGCACGCCGGCGAGAGTAGCACGCAGCCGCCCTCAGGCGCCTTCTCGCGGCACAGGCGCAGGCAGAGGTCAAAGTCGTAGCCCGCCATCGTCACCGCGGTATATCCCGCCTTGTCCAGCGCCGCCTTGATCTTCTCCGCCGTATCGCCGATGAGCACGCAGTGCACGATCTGCGGCGCGGCGATGATCGTCTCCGCCAGGGGATCAAAGGACGTGCCCTTGTCGCTGCCGCCGAGGATCAGCACGGTCGGCCTGGTCATCGTCGCGATCGCCTTCTGCGTGGAATCGACGTTCGTGCCCTTGGAATCGTTGATCCAGGTCACGCCATCCAGCTCTCGCACCGTCTCGATGCGGTGCTCCACGCCGCGGAAGGTCCTCAGCACCGGGGCCATCAGCTCCGGCTCCACGCCCATCGCGCCCGCAATCGCCACCGCCGCCAGCGCGTTTTCCAGGTTGTGCGGGCCGGGGATGAACACCTCGTCCGCGCGGCAGATCTCCTTCTCTCCGCCGCCCAGGTCAAGGACGATCATGCCGCCTTTGACCCATGCGCCGCAGGGCACCTGCTGCGTGCGGGAGAACCAGGCGATTTTCGCCGCCAGCCCCCTCGCCATCTCATGGCAGGTCGGATCGTCGTAGTTGAACACCGCCCAGTCCTTATCCGTCTGGTTGGCGAAGATGCGGCGCTTCATGCCGATGTACGCCTCCATCGAGCCGTGGCGCGCGATGTGATCCTCCGTGATGTTGAGCACCGCGCCGACGTGCGGATGGAACGTGCTGATCGTCTCGCACTGATAGGAGCTGACCTCGGCCACCGTCAGGTCGTCGTCTCCCATCTCGCCCGCATCCGCGGTGATCGGATAGCCGATGTTGCCCACGACGTGCGTAGCGCGGCCCGTCGCGCGGAAGAGCTCGCCCACCAGCGTGGTGGTCGTCGTCTTGCCGTTGGTGCCGGTGATGGCGCACAGGCCGCCGCGCATCATGCGCGCGCCCAGCTCCAATTCGCCGATGACCTCCACGCCGGCTGCAATCGCCTCCTGCACAAACGGCTTGGCGACCGGAATGCCCGGGCTGAGGATCATCATGTCCTGGCCGGCCAGGTGCTTCTGCGGGCCCTCGCCCAGCGCGAAGATACAGCCCAGCGCCCTCAGCTCATCCAGCGCGCCGCCGAAGCTCTCCTCGGTCTTCATGTCGCTGATGGTCACGATCGCGCCCCGCTTTGCCAGCAGCTTGGCAGCCGCCACGCCGCTGCGCGCCATGCCCAACACGATCACGCGTTTCTTCTTCACATCCATCATTCTGCCTCCCGTCAGGGCTTCTCGATTGTTTCTACAAATGTGCAAGGCCTCTCCCTTGGGCAGAACAGAAAACCAATTCTGTCAACTTTATCGGAAGAGGCCCTAAGCTCATGCGTCTTACAGCACGCCCATCAGCGTGATCAGGCACAGCGCCAGGGTCGTCGTCATGTACATCGCGACGATCTGGAATTCGCTCATGCCGCAAAGCTCGAAGTGATGATGAATCGGAGACATCCTGAAAATGCGCTTGCCGCCCGTCCTCTTGAAATAGGTCACCTGGATGATGACCGACAGGCTGCTCATGAGCATCCAGAACGCGATCAGCACCAGGATCAGCGGCTGGCGCAGCAGCATCGCCGCGGCGACCACCGCGCCGCCGATGAACATGGAGCCGGTGTCGCCCATGAACATCTTGGCCGGGCAGACGTTGTACAGCCAGAAGCCCATCAGGCCGCCGACCATCGCGCAGCAGATCACGCCCAGGTCGCCGCCCAGGCCCGCCGCCGCCGCGATCACCGCCATCGCCGCAAAGTCGAGCATGGACACGCCCGTGCACAGGCCGTCCAGACCGTCCAGCAGGTTCGCGCTGTTGGTCGTGCCCACGATGACGAACATCATCAGCGGGATATACAGGATGCCCAGGTCAAGCTCCGCCTTGAGGAACGGAATCTTGATCGCGGAGCCCACCATCGGATGGAAATAGCAGTACGCCGAGAACGCCAGCGCCAGAATCGTCTGGAAGAACATCTTCTGCTTGGCGGTCAGGCCCGCGTTCTTGCCGCCGCGGATCTTGGTCATGTCATCGGCAAAGCCGATGCACATGTTGCCAAGCGCCATGAGCAGCACGGCCAGCGTCATGTTCTGCGTGAGCGGCACGCTGTAGTCGTTCATCAGCAGGCCCACCAGAATCGCCGCGCCGGCGAACGTGAGGCCACCCATGATCGGCGTGCCCTGCTTCTTCTTGTGCGCCTCGGGTGCCAGCTCGTAGATGTTCTGGCCAAACTTCAGCTTGTAGAGCACCGGGAGCAGCAGCTTGCCCAGCAGGGCGCCGACCAAGAAGGCCAGCACCACGGAAAGCATCATCCTTTGCATGGTCATTCCTCCGAATCCTTTGCAGAGCAAAGTACCCCTGCAAATCAGTTATTCTGCTTCATCTCTTCAAGAAGCGCTTTGACGATCTCCTTCTCATCAAACGGACGCTTCACGCCGCAGATGTCCTGATACGTCTCGTGACCCTTGCCCGCCAGCACGACGATGTCGCCGCCCACGGCCATCTCCATGGCCTGGCGGATCGCCTCGCGGCGGTCCTCGATCACCTCATATTTCGCGCCCGTGGGGGCAATTCCCTGCTCGATGGCCGCAAGAATGTCCATCGGGTCCTCAAAGCGCGGGTTGTCGCTGGTGAGGATCGAGTAGTCGGCCAGCTGGCCGGCGATCTTGCCCATCATCGGGCGCTTGCCCTTGTCGCGGTCGCCGCCGCAGCCGAAGACGAGGATGATGCGCCCGCGGCAGAACTCGCGCACGGTGTGCAGGATGTTGTCAAGCGCGTCCGGCGAATGCGAATAGTCCAGGATCATGCGGTACGGCGTGTCGGTGGCGAGCATCTCCACGCGGCCCGGGACGGACACGACCGCCTCCAGGCCCTTCTTGATGTCCGCCAGATCCACGCCCAGGATGAGCGCGCAGGAGGCCGCCGCGAGGGCATTGTACACGTTGAACATGCCGGTCAGCAGCAGGTGAATGCGCTCGGTATGCAGGTTGCGCAGATTGATCGTAAAGGATACGCCGCTCTCCGTGATTTCGATGTCGCGCGCAAACAGGTCGGCGCGGCCGGAGATGCCGTAGGTCAGCGTCGGGCAGGTCAGATCCTCCATGATCTGCGGCGCCGTCTCCTCGTCGACGTTGATCGCCGCGTTGCGGACCATGTCCGGCGTGAAGAGCAGCTTCTTGGCCTCAAAGTACTTCTCCATCGTGCCGAAGAAGTCGAGGTGATCCTGCGAGAGGTTGGTGTACGCCGCCGTCTCAAACGTCATCGCCACCAGCTTGCGCAGGTAAAGCGCGTGCGCGGAGACCTCCATGCACACGACCTGCACGCCCGCGTCCGCCATGATGCGCAGGATCTTAAACATCTCGATCGGGTCCGGCGTGGTCAGGCGGCTGGGCAGCTTCGTGCTGCCCGCGATGCAGCCGGTCGTGCCGATGATGCCGCAGCGGATGCCCGCCGCCTCAAAGATGCTCTTGAGCAGGAAGGTCGTCGTGGTCTTTCCCTTGGTGCCGGTGATGCCGACGAGCTTCATGCGCCGCTGCGGATGGCCGTTGAAGGCGCTGGCCATGCGCGTCATCGCCGCGCGCACGTCCGTCACCAGCACCTGCGGGCAGTCGATGTCAAGCTCACGCTCCACCACCAGCGCCACGCAGCCGTTCTCAATCGCCTGCGGCGCGAAGTCATGCGCGTCCACCTTGCCGCCGCGAATGCAGAAAAACAGGCCGTCTGCGCACTGCTCGCGGGAATTCGCCGTCAGCGACGCGATCTCCGCGTCCCCCGTCAGCCTGATCAGCTCCGGCATATCCATCGTCAGTTGTGAAAGCTTCATCGTCATTCCTCCATTGTTTCGGCGTACATGCGTCACGGCTCCCGGTATTCGACCGTGACTGTATCTCCTGCCGCGGCGTATGTTCCCGCCGCCGGGCTCTGCTTGACTGCAATGCCGTCGCCCTGCGCGGAAAGCACAAGGCCTGCGCTCCTCATCGCCTGCGCGCTCTCGCGCACGGGCAGCCCGATCACATCGGGCACCTGCGTAAACTCTTCAGCCGTCGGCGCCAGCGCGCCCGTGACGTAGAGCATCGCGCAGAAGCCCTCCTGCACGGTCGTGCCCGCGGGCGGCAGCTGGCCGGTCACCACGCTCTGCGTGCCGTCCGTCACGCTGTCGATGCCCTTCTCCCGCAGGATCGCTTTCGCGTCCCTGACGTCCATGCCGGTCACCTCCGGCATCGTCACGCTCGCGCGCCGGGCGCTTCCGTCCGTCTTTTTGACCCCCAGCAGCGGCAGAATCTCCGAAAAGATCTGCGCGGCGAACGGCGCGGCCGTCGTGCCGCCATAGTCCGGCTTCACCTGCGCCTCGTCCACGATCACCAGCACGGCCACCTCCGGCTCCTCCACGGGCGCAAAGCCCACAAACGAGCCGATGTGCAGGTTCGATTCAATTCTTCCGTTCTTGTAAATCTGCGCCGTTCCCGTCTTGCCGCCGACGGACCAGCCGTCCACCCGAGCGTTCTTGCCGCCGCCCTCGGAGACCACGCTGCCCAGCAGCTCGCGCATCGTCGCGCTCGTCTCGGCGGAAATGGGATTGGCGACCACCGTCGGGCTGAACACCTGCGTCGCCTCGCCGTCCTCGTTCAGGATGGCCTCCACCAGATACGGCTTCATCAGCCGGCCGCCGTTGACCACCGCGCACGCCGCCGTGATCATCTGAATCGGCGTCACCGCGACGCTCTGGCCAAAGCCGATGCGCGCCAGATCGACGTCCTTGACGCGGCTCTGCGGGATCAGGATGCCCGAGGCCTCGCCATACAGGTCGATGCCCGTGCGCTTTCCCAGGCCGAACGCGTGCAGGTACTGATACATCCTGTCGCTGCCCAGCCTCAGCGCCAGCTGCGTGAAGACCGGGTTGCACGAGTTCTGGAGCGCTTTTTTCATGGTCTCCGCGCCGTGGGGCGCGCCCCAGCAGCGCACCGTGCTGCCGCTCACCGTGATGCGGCCGGAGCAGTAGAACCCCTCCTGCGGGTTCGTCGCGCCGCAGTCGATCGCCGCGGATGCCGTGAGCATCTTGAACGTGGAGCCGGGCTCATACACGTCGCTGAGCGTCGTGATGCGCATCAGCTCGTTGAGCTTCTCGATATCCTCGCGCGGCGGGTCCGCCGGGTCGTATGTCGGGTACATCGCCATGGCGAGCACCGCGCCGGTGTTCACGTTCATCACGATCGCCTGCACCTGCTGCGCCTCGTTCACCTGCGCGCATTCGCGCACGGCGCGCTCCACCGCCGACTGTACCTCTCTGTCGATCGTCAGCTGCAGCGTGCTGCCCGCCTGGGCGGGCACATAGAGCGTCACGCCGTCGGGCAGCGTTCTGGCTTTGGCGTCCACCTCGGTCACGATCCGCCCCGGCACGCCGGAGAGCACATCATCATACCGAAGCTCCAGGCCGCTCTGGCCCACGCCGTCCACATTGCACAGGCCCAGGACCTGCGCAAGGCTGCTCCCCATAGGATACCATCTACTGACGTCTTCGTCAAATGTTATTCCCGATAATTTTGCGGAATCGGCGTTCGATTTATCCGCCAGGATCGCCCGAAGCCGGTCCGCGTCCTCGCGGGACACCTGCCGGGCCAGCGTGACGGAGGCCGCCTTCGAGCCCTCGAGCCTGGATTTCGTCCGCTCCGCCGGCACATCCAGCTCTTTTTCCAGAACGGAAGCAAGCCCATCCACGTCGCTCACATCGCGCACCCTCGCGCTGACGATGAAGCTGGTGATGGACTGCGCCAGCAATTTTCCATGGGTATCCACGATATCGCCGCGGCGCGCGGCAACCGTTCCGCTGCGCGTCCACTGGCGAACGCCCCGCTGCGTGAGCGCCTGGCTTTGCAGCACCTGAAGGTCAACCAGCCGCGCGATCACGCAAAGAAAAAGGAGAAAGAATCCGCCGATCAACAGGACCAGCCGCTTTCGTACGGTGGCTCCCGGTGAACGCAAGCCCTCTCACTCCCCAATATGAAGCACGTTGAGCAAGCCCAGCAGAATGTCCAGCAATTCCATTCCGGGCTCCTCGATATTCTGTGCCGTTTTCTGCGCCGAATTCTCCGACGTCCTGATGTAAATCGTCTCGCTCTGCGCGCGCTCCGGGCGGAGCATGCCCAGCTCGTTCTGCGCCAGGTTGCGGATGCGCTCGCCGCCGCGCGCCAGCTCGAGCTTCTGGGACAGCCGCTCGTTCTCGCGCTCCAGGGCAACCGTATTCGACTGGTACAGGTTGATGCTCTGCTGAAGCTCCACGCCCTTGATCATCCGCTGGCCCCACGCCGCGACCATCATCATGATGACCGCAAGCAGCACGGCGCAGACGGCCACATCCCTGCGCTCGCGTCTGGCCTGCGCGGCCAGCCGGTCAAGGAGGGTCTGCGGCCCGGCGGTTTCCCGGCGCGGCACAGCCGTCTGATGCGCGGGCACAGCTGCGGCGGCTTCAAACACCGGTTCGGGCGTCTCGTGCCACGGGCGCTCGCTGCGGTAGCCGGCGCGGTTATGGTCGCGCAGCGCATCCTGCGCGGAGCCTGCGGGCACATCCGCGATGTACAGCGCCCGTTCTTCGTCCCCGGCGTAGCCCGCCTGGCTGTATCTGCCGCGCGTGCTGCGCGCCTTGTAAGCGCCTGCCATCAGTGTATTCACCCGCCTTTCCCGCAAGAACCGCTCTGTTCCCGCGCCTCATTCCGCCTGGCGCGCCGCCTGTGCGGTCCGCCGTCAGATCGGATATTTCTCGTACACGTAATCCGCCAGGTTCTCGAAGTCCTCCTCGGTCTCCGCCTCCATCTTCGCATAGACCTCGGCGTCCCAGACCTCGATATAGGAATTCAGGCCGACGAACACGATATCGCGCGTCAGGCCGATCTTGTTTCTCAGCTTCACCGGAATCAGCACGCGTCCCTGCGCGTCCATGCTGTTGCCGGAGAAGGACACGCTCATCACATAGCGCTCGTACTTGATGCCGACCTTGTCCATCGGGTTGATATGGGACAGGCGCTCCAGCTGCTGATCCCACATGGCCTTGGGGTAGATGGCCACGGCGGTCTTATTGGGGTTGATGGTGATGGTGAAGTCCTCGCCGAGCGCTTCACGGAAGGATGCGGGGATGATCACGCGGCCCTTGCCATCCAGCGAATGGTCAAACGAGCCCGAAAACGCCATCTGAGCCATGCGCGTCATCCCTCCTTCCCCAAATCAACCACTTTACACCCTTTCGCAAATACTTTACACCATTTTCCTCCACTTTTCAAGCACCTCAGCGATGAAGAATTTGCTAAATCCCCCGCCCTGTCGTAACAATTACGTAACAAACACTCCTGAACCGTTCAAACGGCCTCTCTCCCGCTGAAAACCGAAAAAAATAAAGCCCCCTCCCGCCGCAGCCTGGCATCGCCCAAGCTGCGTGCGGGAAGGAGCCTTCCCCAAATCTGTATACTTTTGTCAAGCCGCGCCGGGCGGATCTCACTCGATCCAGCCGGCCTTCTTAAAGTTGTCAAACAGCGCCGACACGTCCGCGAGAGCCTCCTCGTAGCTCACCTCGAATTCCTGCGTGAGCAGGTTTGCCATCTCCTCCGCGGAGCTGACCTCCTCGATGTGCTCCCAGATGAACGCGCCGGTTTCGGTGGTCAGGATCATGCCGCTGAACTTGTGTGAGGTTTCCCCATGGGGCATCAGAACGTGGCTGCCCATAATTTCGCGAGAAATAAACGATTCTTTTCTCTTCACTATGCTTCTCCTTCCAACTTCTCCGTATGCCGGATATCCACCCCCCAGCCCTCAACCATTTTTTCCATGTCGTAGAGCTGTTTCTTCGTCATTTTGCAGTGAAAAGGCGAGGATTTATCAAACCTGCCGGTTTCCGCATAATTCGCAGCAGGGCACGCCATGCAGACTTCGCGCTTATCACAGTGCGAGCACTGCGGCGACATAAGAATCCTGTCGCAAATCTGCTTCAATTCCTCCCAAGCGTTCATAAACCCTCGCTCAAAAGGCAGCGTATACGGCTCTGGCAGCAGAGCGCAGGGCGTCATTCTTCCCTGCCATGTGATCCAACAGGCAGCATTGCACGCACTGCATGTAAAGCCATAAAGGTTTGCACCTGGTTTATCCTTTGTGTCCATGTATTTTTTCAGATGATTAACGATTTTTTCCTGGAATTCTTCTTCTGAGTAATATAAGCGCATGCGTTCAAAAGAATGCTCAACAACCTCATCCGGCGAAAAACGAATCTGTTGAGCCTTATCATTTCTCCGCGCTGGTGGGAATGAATAGAATCCAGTCTCATGCAGCACGCCAAGGTTTCTCCCTATGGCACAGCAATACGCCAAATCGCAGATATTCAGCGGTGTGAAAATCGTTTTAAGCTCATAGCGGATATGGTTTTGAGCAAGCAAGATGATCGCACGCTTCACGCGCTCAAACATACCTTTTGCTCCGCAAAGCCGTTCATAGGTTTCCTCACTCGAACCATAAAGCGAAATGCTAACGCACTTGGGCGGATAATCTCTAAGCCATTGGACAGCCTCTTCGTCGATCATCGTCGCATTGGTATTGATCGTGATTGAAAAACCCATCTCATACAGCTTTGTGTAGAGCTGCTTAAAACCCGGATACAGAAAGACCTCGCCGCCGGTAAGCAGCAGGAACATCGTCCCCGCTTCGCGCAACTGCTGAGCCAACGCTAGCCATTCATCCACAGATTTCAGTCCGCCCATGCGTTCCACCTGTGCCGCGCTCGTTCTGACATAGCACATCTTGCAATCGAGATTGCAGACAGGGAGCAGCTCAAGATTCACCGTCAAGGGCTGGCGCTGAAGCATTGCCTGTTTCTGCATGGCTTCCTGTATCGCGTTTGTGTATGCCATTTCACCACTCCTCATTGTAAAAAGAACCAGCCACTCTGGCTGGTTCATATTGCAGATAACACCGGATTCAAGAAGGTATCACAGTGCCATTAATCGCCGGCTTATGATTGTCGTTGTTCGCTTTAGCGCCAAAGAAGAACTTGCCAAAGTCGCCAAATTTTTCGATCAACTTTATGCCCCATTTCTCGTTCTTCGTCTCCCAGACCCAGACACCAACGTTTTGGTTTGTATCATCCCAAACAAAGTCGCATGCTCCATAGCCGGAGTTGAAAAGATAGGCCTTTGTTGCATCAGAAACACCGTCCCCTGCATTAGAACGAGCATCTATGCTCCATTCAGCATACTGTTGATAAGTAATTTTATTGGCCTCATCATAGTAGCCATTGATGGTAGCCTTACCACTTCCCAAATAATGACTACAGTTCGTTTTTTGACTATTGCAAAGACGCGTTCCACCTTGGCCATTAATAGGAAATTGCAGTTCCTGCGGAGTCCATGTGTTTGTTGGACACGCAGCAACATGATCCATCGCCGCCACAAACTCCTCCGCCAGGAACACCGGCTTCACATACGCTTTCTTCATCAGAAGACCTCCCCTATTCAAAACTGTTCGTTGTTCTCACATTTCTCCAGACGCACCTGCGCGTCCAGCGCCCGCTGCTTGGCCTCGTAATAGCCGTTCTCGCGCAGGTACGCTGCCAGCTCGTCGTCCGGCAAAGCGGCAAGCTCATCGTTCGTCAGCGGCCCGCTAAAAGGAACCACGAACAGCGACGGTTTGAAAAACTCCTCTTTCAAATTCCTGCCACCCCTTCTACACGCCATTATACAGCTTCTGTCGTTCTGTATGCAGATTCTTTTCCGTTCCTTTACCGTTCTTATTTCATTTTCTTGAACGCTTTTTAATTGTAGTTGTTATTCTCCGTACGTCAGCATGGTCAGCGTCTGCTCCGCCCAGGAATAATCGGACATGTACGCGCCGCGGAAGCGCTTGAGATACGCCTCCTCGCCGTCAAGGTAATGATACAGGTCGCAGTCGATCATCTCCGTGCGAACCCTGCGGTAGCCCTTGGGCGTGCTCTCCAGCAGGTTTTCCAGGCCGTATGCCGCGAGAATCCTGCGCAGGTGATACGCCGCCTTGCGGCAGCGGCTCTGCGTGTTCTCGTTGATCGGCTCATCCTCCCACAGGCAGCTGATGATCTCCCCGGCGGAGACGAATTTGCCCTGCCGGTCGATCAGCACCGCGAGCAGCTCCTTCGCCTTTTCGTGCTCAAAGACCACCGGCTTGCCGTCGATCAGGATATTGAGGTACCCGAAGGTCTGAACCGTGACTCGCTTTGCACCCGGCTCAGCATCCGCCTCCGCCGCATCCGCCCGTTCCTCCTGCGCCTTCAGCACCACGCTATACAGCCAGACGGAGCCGTCCGCCTGACGGATCGAGCTGATTCTTTCCTCCACCCGGATGCGCCGGCCGCCCTTGACCGTCGCACGGAAGGAAACCGTCTTTTCATGCGGATACTCGCAGAGCTCATGAACCTCCTGCATGTACCGCTCCAGATCCTCCCTGACCACCATCCGGCTCAGATAGCCCTGAAACTGCGCTTCAATCTCGCGCGGCGTGTAGCCGGTTAGCTGGCAGTACGCATCGTTGAACGCGACGTCGCCGTCCTCGCTCGGCATGCCGTCAAGCGGGACCTGTAGGATATGCCGCGCGTGCACGGCAACCGGCATGTTCAGGAACACGTTGGCGATGGTCTTTTCATCCGTTAAAATCTTGTTGCCTGCCATTTTTCTTACTCGGCCACGCTGTGTTCTCATCATCCTTCGCTTCTTGCATACTTATGCGAGAAAGATGAGCAAAACACGGCCCCTCCCTCCGAATAATAACATCCATATTATACCATGTCGTTCGTTCCAGCGTCGTTCTGCTTTAGTTCTATTTTCGCATGAATTTGTGTCAAAATTTTGACTTTTACCCAAATATGGTTTTTTTCGTTTTTCACTGCGTTCATAGCCCGTATGCATCCTGTTATGCATAAAAATGTCCAGTACCCGCTCCCGCTTCCGAACAGCTCGACAAAGCCCCGCGATTCGGTGTCCGTTGTCCCTTTTTGCGCAATGCTCTGTGCGACAAAAAAGCGGGCTGTGCCCACTCCCACTTCCGAACAGCTTTGCAAAATCAAGTCATTCGGTGCCCGCTGTACGGTTTTTTGACGCAATTTTCTATGAGGCAAAAAAGAGACGACCCAAACGGATCGTCTCTTTTCTATCGACATTACATGCCGTAGCGCTTCTTGAAGCGATCGACACGGCCGCCGGTATCAACCAGCTTCTGCTTGCCGGTGTAGAACGGGTGGCACTTGGAGCAGATTTCAACGCGCAGCTCCTTCTTGGTGGAACCGGTGACGAAGGTGTTGCCGCAGACGCAGGTCACGGTAACCTTCTGATACTTCGGATGGATGCCTTCCTTCATGTTTTTCACCTCTCTGTGCCGCAATACTATCGCATGAAAAGCACAAAGATCAGGCGCTTTCTCATACGCTTGAGCGGAGACTTCGTATAGTATACCCTTCTTTTTCCCAAATTGCAAGCCATTCCTGCAACTTTTTGAAAAATTCTTTGTTGCTGGCTGTCTTTTCCAGCATGCCGATCAGCTGCTGCGTGGCCTCGCGCGTGTGTCCCTGCGCGAGGATTCTGCGCACCGCGCGCACGCCCTGCGCCTCCTCAGCGGACAGCAGCAGCTCCTCGCGCCGCGTGCCGGAACGGGCCAGGTCGATCGCCGGGAACACGCGCATCTCCGAGAGCGCGCGGTCGAGGCGGATCTCGGCGTTGCCCGTCCCCTTGAATTCCTCGAAGATCACGTCGTCCATCCGGCTGCCGGTCTCCACCAGCACGGTTGCGATGATCGTCAGGCTGCCGCCCTCCTCGATGTTTCGCGCCGCGCCGAAGAAGCGCTTCGGCCTCTGCAGCACGCCCGGCGCGAGGCCGCCGCTCATCGCGCGGCCGCCGGGGGCGAGCGCGTTGCAGGCGCGCGCCAGCCGCGTGAGGCTGTCCATCAGCACGACGACGTGCTTGCCCTGCTCCACCAGCCGCTGCGCGCGCTCGTAGACCATGTCCGCCACGCGCACATGGTTCTCCTGCGGCGCGTCGAACGTCGAATACACCACCTGCGCGTCCACGCTGCGCCTCAGATCGGTCACCTCTTCCGGCCGCTCGTCAATCAGCAGCACGATCAGCTCGATGTCCGGATGATTCCGTCTGACCGCCTGCGCGATCTTCTTGAGCAGCACGGTCTTGCCCGCCTTGGGCGGGGCCACGATCAGCGCGCGCTGGCCCAGGCCGATCGGCGCGATAAAGTCCAGCAGCCGCATCGCCAGGTCGCTTTCGCCCTCGGGGCTTTCCAGCGTCAGCCTGCGGTTGGGGTGAATCGGCGTCAGCGTGTCGAACGGACGGCGCAGCCGCGCCATCTCCGGGTTGTCCCCGTTCACGCTGTCGATGTACATCAGCGCGCTGTATCGGTCCCCCACGCGCTTCTCGCGCGTCTTGCCCATGACGAAATCGCCGCTGTGCAGGCCAAACCGGCGAATCTGCGCGATGGAGACGTAGATGTCCTCCGGCCCCGGCGAGCAGTTGTTCGCGCGCAGGAAGCCGTAGCCGCCCGCCTGCACCTCCAGCACGCCCTGGCCCGAGCCCAGCAGCCCCGCCTTGATCATCCGGGGCACCACCGGGTTGCTCGTGCCGTATTCCTCGTTGTAATACCCCAGCGGCTTGGGCTTGTACAGCCCGATCTCCTCGCTCTCCGCCTGCTCGTCCGTCTTCGGCTCGCCGCGGCTGAGTAGCTCCACAATCTGCGCCTTGTTCACGCCATAGGGCAGGCGCACGCAGCGCTCCTTCGCCAGCTCGCGCAGCTGCACGACCGTCATGCGCTCGATTGATCTTACAGATTCCACCTGTTTCAGCTCCTCCCAAAGGGACACATGGTCTTTGTCACAGCCTGACCGGCCGTGGATGTGCTTCGCTATTAAGGATACGCAGCACAGGTTCAGAATATGTATCCTTTGGAAGGGTGAAAGCGTTACGCGCGCCGGGCGAGGATCACGTCGCGGCTGATCGCCTGCTCTACCCAATGCTCGAGGCTGCCGGTCTCCACGATCTCAAACCCGGCCAGACGGCAGAGCCGCTCAAGCTCCGCGCGCCGGGTCACATAGGTGTTGAAGCTCATCGCCAGCACGCCGCCGGGCTTCAGCGTGTCGTGCCAGGCGGGCAGCGCTCTCTCCAGCGTTCCGCCGATGGAGTCCTGTCTGCCCGCCGTGCCCTTCTGCACGCCGTAGGGGATGTCCGTGACCATCAGGTGCACGGATTTCGCCTTGAGCAGCGCCAGCGTGTCGCGCGTGTCGCCCTGGATCATGCGCAGCGTGCGCGTGTCGCCCGCCTTGAAGTGCTCCGCCGTGTCGGCAAGGACGAACCGCGTCTCCCGCCCGCCGGTCTGGCCCTTCACCGTCAGCGCGGCCTCGGTCTTCCTGTGCTTGATGCGGTGGAACTCGAGGTAGCGCGTCATGTAGTCGCACGCCTCCTTCACGTCCGCGCGGCTGATCTCCACGCCCACGCCGTGATAGCCGCGCCGCAGCGCCAGCATCAGCGTCGTGCCGCGGCCGGCCATCGGGTCGCAGACGGTCAGGTCGCTGTCGTGCGCGCCGATAAAGCCGCTGGAGGCCAGCGCCATGGTGATCATGCCGTCGGTGAACATCTCGTTCGTCTTGCCCTTGTACTTGAGCAGCGCCGGCAGGTCCTCGCCGACGTAGTTCGGGTGCAGGCGCTCCACCGGCACGAGGCCGCCGCCCTCCCGGGCAAACATCACATAGACGCTGGAGAGCTGGCTGAGCATGCGCATGTCGCGCTGCGTCAGCCCCTCCGCCTCAAACGAGAGGCACGGCGCGCCGCCGACTTCGCCCGTCTCCACCTCGCACGCGTGGCCGAGGGCGGACAGCGTCATGCGCAGCTCCTGCTCGGCCAGGAGCCCGAGCGACTGACGGTAGCGCACGTTCTGGTGCGGATAAAGCAGAAAGGTGTATTTCACAGTTTTCCTCCGTTGTAAAAGAAATGTCTTTTAGGAACGATTGCGAAAACAGCGCAACGAGAGTGAGGCTCCCTCTTGAGGGAGCTGTCAGCGAAGCTGACTGAGGGAGTCCGTCAACAATCGATCCCTTATGCCGCCGGCGCATCCCAAGCAAGAAAGCGGGCCGTGCCCGCTCCCTCTTCCGAACAGCTTTGCAAAATCAAGTCATTCGGTGCCCGCTGTACGGTTTTTTGACGCAATTTCCTATGATGCAAGAAAAAAGCTCCATCTTGCGATGGAGCGATTTTGTGAATCAGTACTTGCGCTTACGGGCAGCCTCAGCCTTCTTCTTGCGACGGACGGACGGCTTCTCGTAATGCTCTCTCTTGCGAACCTCCGCGATCACGCCAGCTCGCGCGCACTGCCTCTTGAATCTCCTCAGAGCACTTTCCAGGGATTCATTCTCACGAATACGGATCTCAGACATCTAGTATCCCTCCCCTCGGCTCAATCATTCGACGATCCATTGCGTCAAACTCGCCGTCAATGGAGTACCGTACGCTTAATTATAGCGCAACTAACTCTATTCGTCAACCGCAATTTTCATTTTCTTCAAAAAGTTTTCGGCCCCAAACCGGCCGAAAGCGGCGCGCGAATCCGCGTGAATGCTGTCAGGCCATTTCGCCCGCCATCGCCTTGCCGCCCAGCACGTGCAGGTGCAGGTGCCTGACCGTCTGCTGCGCGTCCGCGCCGCAGTTGGAGACGACGCGGAAGCCGCTGTCCACCACGCCCTCCATCTTCGCCACGCTGGCCGCCACGCGCATCAGGTGCGCGAGCAGCGCGTCGTCCTCGTCCTTCGCGTCGTACCAGCCGGAGACGTGCTTTTTGGGGATCACCAGCACGTGCACCGGAGCCTGCGGCGCGATGTCGCGAAACGCCAGCGTCTGCTCGTCCTCATAGACCTTCGTGCTGGGGATTTCGCCCGCAGCAATTTTGCAGAAAAGACAATCGTTCATGGGAAAGCTCTCCTTTCATCCGCCAAAATCCGCCGCCGCCCACGGGCGGCTCATTCGGCGATTTCTCCGCTCAGTTCGTCGTTCTCGACCCCGTCAATCCGCACGCGGACGATCTCGCCCGGCTGCGCGCCCCTCACATGCACGCGCAGGTAGCCGCCGGTATAGCCCGTGCCGCGTCCCTGCCCGTCGATCTCCTCGATGAGCACCTCGTCGGTCCTGCCCACGCGGCTTTCAAGCGCCTCGCGCTCCAGCGCCCGGCCCACGGCGATCAGCCGCCTCGCCCGCTCCTCGCGGATGGGACGCGGCACGCTGCCTTCCATCGCGGCGGCCTTCGTGCCCTCGCGCTCGGAATACGGGAACACGTGCATCCGGGCGAACCCCGCCTTTTTGCAGGTGTCCACCGTCTGCGCGAATTCCTCCTCCGTCTCGCCCGGAAAGCCGGTCATCACGTCGGTCGTCAGCGCGCAGTCATCAAACGCCCCGCGCAGCAGCGCGCACGCCGCCAGGAATTCCCCGCTCGTGTAGCGCCTGTGCATGCGCGCGAGCACCGTGTCGCTGCCCGACTGCAGCGCCAGATGGAACTGGTGGCAGACCTTGGGCATCGCCGCGATGCCCTGCACGAATTCCTCCGTCACGATCACCGGCTCCAGCGAACCCAGACGGATGCGCTCGATCCCCTCGACCTCGTGCACCGCGCGGATCGCATCGAGCAGCGTGATTTTTCCGTGCTGCTCGCGGCCATAGCTCGTCAGGTGGATGCCGGTGAGCACGGCTTCCTTAAAGCCCGCCGCGGCCAGGCTCTCCGCCTCCGCGCGGATCTCGTCAAGCGGCCGCGAGCGGATCGGGCCGCGCACGGACGGGATGATGCAGTAGGTGCAGTAGCGGTCGCAGCCCTCCTGAATCTTCATCGTCGCGCGGGTATGCCCCTCGTGCGCGTGAACCGTCAGGCGCTCAAACGGCGCCTGGCGCAGCGTCTCCACCGCGATGAGCGCGCAGTCCTGCTCAAGCGCCTGAGCAAGCAGCTGCACCACCTCGCCGCGCCGCTGCGTGCCCAGCACCAGGCGCACGCCCGGCAGCTTCAATTCGTCCGCCGCGCGCTGCGCGAGGCAGCCCGTCACGACGATCGCCGCGTCCGGGTTGTTCCTGTGGCAGCGCCGGATCGTCTGCATGCTCTTCTTGTCGCCCGTGCCCGTCACCGTGCAGGTGTTGACGACGTAGACGTCGGCCTTGTCCTCAAAATCCACCGTGCGAAAGCCCGCCTCTTCAAAGCGCTCCCGCATGGCCTGCGTATCGTACTGATTGACCTTGCAGCCCAGCGTGTGAAAGGCCACCGTCCTGTTCTCGATCATGAAAATGGTCTGTTCTCCTTCGGTTTACTCTGTAAGTCCTTCTGCAAAGCTTCGGCCTCGATTGCAAAGCAACAGGACTTGCATGATTTGGTCGGTAATGCAACCGGCATCATGCCGGTTTATTGGATGTCCGCCGCCTCAAACGGGACGATTTCCTTCATCACGCCGCTGGCGAGCACGTAGAAGCGGCTCGGCAGCTTCTGGCAGAATTCGTACGGGTCCTTCTCCTGATAGTCCTTGGTAAACGCGCTGCGCTCGAACACGACGGAATAGATGAACACGTCCATCAGCTCGCCGGTCTTCTCGCTCCTGCGCTGCGTGTACGCGGATACGACGATCTTCTTCGCCTGCGGCGCCACGGTGAACACGTGGCTGGCCACATACTCGCCCAGGCCGAAGACGCAGGTGCGGTAGTCCTCCACCTGCTCCTTCTTCGTCTTCTTCTTGATCTTGATCGTGCCGTCCGCCAGCTCCGCGAGCTTGTTCTGCGGCATGTCCTCGATCTCCGGCAGGTCGAGGTCGATCATGATCGCGCCCTTGTCCGCCAGCACCTCCGTCTGCACGGAGAACTCGATCGGCGCCTCGCTCTCGGACAGCCATTCCTCGATGTCCGCCTCGGCCTTGTCCGCGTCCAGCGCGCCGGACGCCTTCTTGCTCACGTCCACCGCCTGGCGGTGGATGTTCACCAGCGCGATCTCCTGCGCGATGGCGTTCAGCTCCTCGTCGCTGGGACGGGCGGGCTCCTTCTGGGCCGCCGTCTTGGCGGAAGACGTCTTCTTCGCCGTCGATTTGGTCGTCGTCTTGGCGGAAGAGGACTTCTTGGCCGTCGTCTTCGCGCCGGTCTTCTTCGTGCTCTTCTCCGCGACCGTCTCCTCCTGCTCCTCCTCGGCGGCCGCCGTGCCGAAGCCGAGCACGCCGCCCAGCTTGTCCTTGAGCACCTTGTCCAGCCGCACGCGATCGTACACGCCCGTGCCCGGAATGCTCCAGTTCAGATACGCGCCCTTGGTGCCCACGTTCAGCGAGACGGGCAGGCCGCTGCCGAGCGTGAAGCTGGCGCCTCCCTTGGAGAGATTGAGCTTGACGCCCTTGGTCACCTTGATGCTCTTGCGAAAACGCATCTTCTGATCCCTCTTTCGTCCTTGGTTTTGTCTCCATTATAAAATACGGCGCGGACTCTTGCAAGTCTTGCGCCGCAAATTGGTCTATTCCATTTCGCCCCGGAACGCCATCACCATCGTCAGCGCGCACAGGCCCGCGGTCTCCGTGCGCAGGATGCGCGGGCCGAGCGTGACCAGCTTCGCCCCAGCGTTGTCCGCCAGCCAATGCGCTTCCCGCTCGCTGATGCCGCCCTCCGGGCCGATCAGGATGCCCACGCGCAGCGCGTCCTGGCCCTCGAACGGCGCGAGCGCCTGGCGGATGCTGCCATCGCGTGCGTCCTCCCAGGGCACGATGAGCACGTCCAGCTGCGAAAGCTCCTCCCCCAGCTGCGTGAGCTTTCTGGGCTCCAGCACCTCGGGCACCGACACCCGCGCGCACTGCTTGACCGCCTCGCGCGCGATCTTCTGCCAGCGCTCGATCTTTTTGCCCGCGTCCTTGCCCTCCAGCTTCACCACGCAGCGCTCCATCGCCACCGGACGGATCGCATGCACGCCCAGCTCCGTGGTCTTCTGCGCGATCATCTCCATCTTGTCCGCCTTGGGCAGCCCCTGATAGAGCGTCACCTGCGTGTGCGCTTCCGTCCGGCGCAGTTCATGAAGGATCTTCACCTGAACCAGGCCGTCCGTCTCGCCCGCGATCTCCGCCAGATACCGGCCCGGCGTGCAGACCAGCTCAACCTCGTCCCCACAGCCAAGGCGCAGGACGCGCAGCGCGTGCTGGGAATCCCCGGCGCTCAGGCAGGCCGTTCCATTCACAATCCCGTTTTCATCGGCAAAGAATCGATGCATCGTCTTCTCCCCGCGTCACAGCGCCGCCTTGGCCGCCAGGCAGACCCAGGAGCCCTTCTCCAGGCGATTGCACACGGCATAGCCCGCCGCGGCCAGCGCCCGCTGCACGTCGTCCTCGCGCTCGCGGATGATGCCGGAGCAGATGAACGTGCCGCCCGGCAGCAGGTGCTTCTTCGCCGGGCCGCACAGGAAGCAGATCACGTCCGCGATGATGTTCGCCACGATCACGTCCGCCATCTCGTCGGCCTTTTCAAGCAGGTCGCCATGCACCACGCGCACCCTGTCCGCCAGGCCGTTCTTCACGGTGTTCTCCGCGGCCACCTTCACCGCCAGCTCGTCCAGGTCGATCGCCAGCACGTCGCTTGCGCCCAGCTTCGCCGCCGCCAGCGCCAGAATGCCGCTGCCGCAGCCCACGTCGATCGCCCTGCAGCCCGGGGTCACGTATTTTTCCAGCTGCTCCATGCACATGAAGGTCGTCTCGTGCGTGCCCGTGCCGAACGCCATGCCCGGATCGAGCTCCAGCACCAGATCGCCCTCCTTCTGCTCGTAGCTCTCCCAGCTCGGCTTGATGACCAGATGTTCGCCCGCCCGGAAGGGCTTGTAGTACTTCTTCCAGTTCTCCGCCCAGTCCTGCTCCTGCACGTTCTGATGCTCGAGCGCCAGGCTGCCGATGTCAAAGCCCAGGTTCAGGCGCTTCAGCTCGCCGAGCTTCTCGCGCACCAGCAGCAGCGTCTCCTGCACGCTGGCGTCGTTCCCGAAGTACGCCTTGACGAGCACGTCCTCGCTCATCCTCGCGAGCACCTCCTCGTCGATCATGTCCCACATGCCGTCCTCCTTTTTGCTGGAGGTCACGTCAT
>JBJEUH010000172.1:0-13361 GCA_051883735.1 Candidatus Ventricola sp. | reverse complement strand
CTTTCTTTTCATTCTTCGTCGTGCACTTCTGTGCATGGAGTTTGTTATGCAAATCTTTCCGTGCAGCGCCGTTCTCGGGCACAGAGCTTCATGATTGACGGAACTTTGTCGGTGACGCCGCCGGCAGCATGCCGGTTTTGACGCCAAAACCATTTGCATCCAAATTCTTTGTCCAGCGGATCGAACCTGTTTCCACTGCGGGCTGCGGCGCTTTGCCATTTCCTGCGATTCACAAATCAATTTGGGCCTGTTTCAAGCATCGTTGATGGAATCGCAATAGTCGCCTTCGGCTCCGCTGCGATTCTTGCCTTTCATGCTTCGCTTATGAGGAACGTTGGGCTGCCGCCCAAACCCGCTCGGGGACGTTGATCCGGGGAACTCGCATAGTCGTGCCTAGCGGCACTCCTTGCGATTCCCGACGCTCCGCCTGCCTGCTTCGCCCACCGGGCGCGGCAGGCTCCGGTCCCCCGAACCCCTTCTTCGCTTCGCGCACGCCAAAGCGTTCCGGGCACCAATCAGCGGATCGCGCCGAACTGACGCTCGTCACAGTCCAGCGGCGCATACAGCAGGCCGGTCTGCACATTGCGCCCCCCCGCGGCACACGCACTGTACCTGGCGGATCAGCGCGCCGGCGTGGAGACGGTGCCCGTTTTCCCGCGCATAGCGCCTGACGCGCTCAAAGGCGGGCTCGAGGCTGTCTCCCGCGGCATAGCGCACGGCGGTGACGACGCAGGGCTTGGGCGGCAGATACAGCATCTGGCTGCTGGCGCGCAGCCCCAGCTCCAGCGCGACGTCCGCATCGACGGCGACGCCCAGCAGCGGCGGCTCGCGATAGTCCTCCCGGGTGAGATAGGGGCCGTCCAGCAGCATGGCGGCGGACAGGTGCGGCGCGTAGGCGTCCACCCACTGCGAAAGCCTGTCGGTCATGTTTTCATCCACCGGGCAGCCGTCGCGCAGCGTGCCAAGGAAATACATCGCGGGCTTTTCCTCCAGGACGCAGGCATCCAGCAGGCGCTCCGCCTGGCAGATGCGCCTGACCTGCATGCGCAGGCTCTTGCGCACAAGCAGCAGCCGTTCGATCTCCCCGGTGAGCGCCTCCTCGCGCGCCTCCAGCGCATGCATCTGGCCTTCCTCGTCCGTCTCTCCAAGCAGCTCGCCCGTCTCCTGCATGGAAAAGCCGTAGCCGCGCAGCTGCACGCCGCAGCCCATCGCCAGCATTTCCTCCGGGCCGTAGAGGCGATAGCTGCTGCCCGCCCTGCGCTCGAGCCGAAGGATGCCGTGCTTCTCATACAGACGGATGCCGTTTTGCGACATGCCGAAGATGCGCTCCATCTCCGTCGCCTTGATTCTCAATACGCACCTCCAAGCCGTCATCAGGTGACGGCTTATTCCTTAAAATTGGTCAGTTTGTCAATTCTTTGCCAGTATATCACAGTTTCCGTTTGCCGTCAAAGCGGGATTGACCCATCACCTTGTGACGGTTTTATACTGTTTTTATCCATGGCGTGCCCCGCATGCAGGCACGGCACGCATGACAAGCATTTCACAGCAAGACAGGAGGCAACAAGGATGAGCAAGAACATCAACCGCCGCGAATTCCTCAAGGGCACCGCATTCAGCGCGCTCGGTCTGGCCGCCGCCAGCATGGGCATTCCCGCGCTGGCCGAGGAGAAGGGCCTGTATACGCCGGGCACCTACTCTGCGACGGCCACCGGCATGGGCGACGTCACGGTGACCATGACCTTTGACGCCAACGCCATCACCAACGTCGTGGTGGACACCTCCAAGGAGACCACCGGCTTCGGTCTCGAAAAGGCCGGCGAGTACGCCGAGCGCATTCTGGCCGCGCAGAGCGCCGAGATCGACGCCATTTCCGGCGTGACGGTCACCAGCAACGCGGTCATCGACGCCGCGAAGGCCTGTATCGCGCAGGCCAAGGGCGATACGGTCGAGATCGCGCCGGTCGTGGAGAGCGCCGCGGAGGACGATGGCGACTGGCTCGGCCAGGAGCCGGAGACCCCGGCGGTCGATCAGGTGATCGACGTGGACGTCGTCGTGGTGGGCGCCGGCCTGTCCGGCGTGTGCGCCGCGCGCGCGGCTGCCGAGGAGGGCGCGAGCGTCGCCGTCATCGAGAAGTGCGCGTCCTTCAACTGCCGCTCCGGCGAGTACGCCGTGCTCAACGGCCCGCTGAACGAGCGCTGGGGCCGCACGAACATCGTGGACACCGACGTCGTCGTCAACCGCCTGATGCGCGAGTGCACCTACCGCAACAAGCGCGCCATCATCAAGCGCTGGGCCGATCACGCCTGGGAGGCCATCGACTGGTTCATCGGCGCGTATCCCGAGCTGACGATCTGCGATTCCACCCGTCAGGCGGTCACGCAGGAGCAGTTTGACAAGGGCATTCTCGTGCCGCTGGCCTGGCCGCAGCCGGAGCACTACGATTACAGGAACGAGGAGTTCCCGACCTTCCCGTCCTCCATGGAGTTCCGCTCCAGCCGCAAGGATCAGCAGGGCTTCGTCGTGGAGGCGAACCTGAACAAGGCCGTCGAGCTGGGCGCGCAGACCTTCTTCGGCTGCTTTGCCACCAAGCTGCTCAAGGACGACGCGGGCCGCGTGACCGGCGTCATCGTGCGCGACGCGCTGAACGGCAACCGCTACATCCAGTTCAACGCGGCCAGGGGCGTCATCCTGGCCACCGGCGACAACGGCGGCGACGAGCGCATCATGAAGCACTTCGCGCCGGAGATCGTGGAAAAGAAGATCACGAACCTGGGCGCCCTGGGCATGATGGGCATGGACGTCGAGGGCAAGCCCTGCCCCACCGGCGACGGCCTGCGCATGGGCGCGTGGATCGGCGCGAAGGTGCAGGATTTCCACGCCCCGATGACCCATCACATGGGCGGCGGCATGGGCGTGACGCCGTTCCTGCAGCTCAACAAGCACGGCAAGCGCTTCATGAACGAGTCCATCCCGGGCCAGCAGCTGGAAAACCAGATCGAGCTCCAGCCCGATCAGACCACCTTCCAGATCTACGACAGCAAGTGGCCGGAGCAGATCCCCTACATGCCGGCCAACCACGGCGGCCTGTGCTACATCATCCCGGAGGACGAGGACGAGAGCAACCCCAACTTCACTGACCGCCAGTACACGAAGGTCTCCGCGAAGGCCAACGCCTACAACTTCAAGGCGGACACCCTCGACGAGCTCTTCGCGCAGCTGGGCTACACCGGCGAGGCGCTGGAGAACGCCCGCGCGAGCGTGGATCGCTACAACCAGCTCTGCCGCGAGGGCTATGACGCCGACTTCGGCAAGGACGCCAGCCGCATGTTCCCGCTGGAGAACGGCCCGTTCTACGCCTGCACCTGGAGCACGACGGCGATGCTCGTGTGCGTCGGCGGCCTGGAGTCCGACGAGAACTGCCACACCTTCACCGGTACCGCCGATAATCCGACCCGCGACCAGATTCCGGGCCTGTATGTCTGCGGCAACGTGCAGGGCAGCCGCTACGCGGTCGAGTATCCGATCTGCTTCCGCGGCATCAGCCATTCCCTGTGCGTCTACTACGGCTACATCGCCGGCAAGAACTGCGCGCAGGGCGTGTAAACCCTTCGATGCTTTTCCGGACGCTTCCGCTTTGCGGAGGCGTCCTTTTTGCTGCGCTTTGCGGCGGCGTGAAGCAGCCCGTCATCACGGCAGCGTCGGCAGAATCTCCATGCGCTCGATGAGCCGATGCCCCTGGCCCGCGGGCGAGGTGATCGCCAGCGCCGCATCGACCTGCGCGACGTTGTCCGCCGTGCGGCGCACGAGGCCCGCGCGCTCGTCAAAGCGCTCGCTCGCCGAAACCGGCGCAAAGCGCAGCGGGACCGCCGCATGATACGCCGACAGGTCCGCCGCTGCTTCATCCTGCGGGCGCATCCAGAGCCTCTGCGCCTGCATATCGCCCGCAAGCCGCATCGTCAGGTAGCGCAGCAGCGTGCTGGGCGCAGCCTGCTGCCTCTGCGCGGGTTCCTCCTGCTGCGCCTGCGGGCGCAGCTCCAGCTGAATCACGCCGTCCGGCCAGATCAGCGCAAAGCACCGCTCCCTCGGCTCCAGGCGCTCGATCCGCCCCTCCCGCAGCAGCAGCTCCGCCGTCAGCGGCGCCGCCTGCGCGTCAAAGGGAAAAAGCTGCATATAGATCTCCGCATTCTGCCCCGTGGGGAACGCCTGTCCCTCGTCGTCCACCGGCCCGCAGAACTGGCCGTTGACCATCAGCAGACCGCGCACGCCGCTTTCAATCATCAAAATCCGATACATCCGCTCCACCTCAGGAGATATATATGCGCATGGGTGCAAAAAACGAGCCTTCTCCCGGAGGAAAAGGCCCGTGCATTTGAGATTGGGGTTACGTTTACGCCTTACGAATCAGCTGTGTTCTTTTGATTGATGGGATGCGTTGGGCTGCCGCCCAAACCTGCTTGGGGCGCTGCCCCAAACCCCGCAAGGGACTTCGCCCCTTGACCCCATGTTCGCTTTGCGCGGAAAAAGCAATTCGGCACATCAGAATGCGATCTCCAGCGCGCCCTCAAGGCCCATCCTGCCGGAAAGCTCAGAGGGAACCTGCACGGCCTCGCCGGCGCAGAGCGCCTCAATCACGTCGCACATACCCTGCTGCAGCGGGGCCTTGCCCGCGATGTACGCCTCCACGTCCCCGCGGTCGCCCACGAAGGCCTGCATCGCCTGCACGTCCAGCGCTAGCGCCGCGCCCAGCAGATAGGACTGGATCTTCGGCTTCTCCTCGCCGCCGAGCGTGCTGAGGATGCGGCCCGCAAACGCCGCGCGGCCGAGCCCACTGACGGCGCACTCCCGCGCGCCCGCCATGGCGTACTGCGCGTCGTATGCCTGCGCGCTGACAAAGCTGCCGCCCACCGCGTCGGAGAGGATCGTGTGATGCGTCATCGCGTCGAGCAGCTCGCCGGAGATGGAGGTCATGCAGCCCAGAATCCGGCCCTGCTCATCCATGGAGACGAACTTGTTGTGCGTGCCCGGCAGCACGAACATCGCCGCGCCCTTCGGCGCAAGCAGCTTGTGCAGGCCGATGGTCTCGACCTCCTCGCCGCGCATCATGTCCATCTCGGAGAAATTCGTGAGATCCACCGGCCCGGCAAAGTTGCGCACGCCCGGAATAAACGCGATCGGGAACGGCGCGATATCCTCAAACGTCCTCTCCTGCATCGCCGCGCGCAGATCGGTCGCGCCCGCCGGGGCCGGGACATGCGGAATCTCCATCAGGCCCAGCGCGCTGGTGATCATGCCGTAGGCCACGCACCGCTCCACGTCCGCCGGCACATAGCCGTTCCGGGCGAGGACCGTGCAGATGCTCTCATGCAGCATCGCGCGCAGGCGGCCGTTGTGGCCGTCGATGGCGGTATGGCGCACGCCGCCCTCCGTCCTGACCGCATCCACCCTCTGCCGGTTCCCGTCCAGCAGCGTCACGCGCAGATTGGTGGTGCCGCAGTCCACAATCAGATTGCACCGGCTCATCGTTCCGCCTCCCACGCGCGGATCGCGTCGGTAAACAGCCTGGCGCGCGCCTCAATCGCCGCGTCGTCGCCGGACTTCACCGCGGTGGCGAGCACCAGCGGGCCGCCCACGCCGAAACCGCACACGCCCGCATCGAGATAATCCTTCACGTTCTCCGGCTTCACGCCGCCCACGGCGCTCATCGGGATATGGCGCAGCGGCCCGCGCACGGCCTTGATGTAGCCCAGCCCCAGTTCGCCGGCGGGGAAGAGCTTGACGATGTCCGCGCCCATCTGATGTGCCGCGACGATCTCCGTCGGCGTCAGCGCGCCCGGCATGGAGACCATGTCCAGCTGCCGGGTGCGGCGGATGACCCCCAAATCGACATTCGGCGAGATGACCAGGCACGCGCCCGCCTCGTGCGCCGCCTCGACCTCCTGAACGGTCAGCGTGGTGCCGCAGCCTACGAGGACCTGATCGCCAAAGCGCTCGACCGTGCGGCGGATCTTCGCGGCATTCCCCGCCACGCAGTCCGGCTCGTCATGGTCAAAGGTGAATTCCAGAATGCGCACGCCGCCGCGCACCAGCGCGGTGACCACGCCGTCGATGCGCTCCATCGGCACGCCGCGCAGAATTGCCACCAGCTTTTCCTGCCGGATGCGGGCCAATACCTCGTCATGGGTCATTGCGTTCGCCTCCATCATTTGCTATTTCTCGTTAACCTTTTCTGCGGGCTAAACCCGTTTCAATCGTAGGCTGCTGCGCAGCCTGCTCTGAAACTGCTTTTTTCAGATTTGATATTGGGATACGTTGGGCTGCCGACCCGGGAAACAGACATAGTCGCGCAAGCGCTCCTTGCTGTTTCCGACACTTCGCCTGCCTGCATCCGCCACAGGCGGCGGCAGGCTTCAGTCCCAAACCCGCCTGAGGGATTTCATCCCTCAGACTCCCTTCTTCGCTTCGCGCATCCACAAGCAGCTGAGATCAACAGCCGCTTATGCGCAGAGCGCGACGATCGCGTAGGCGTAGATGCGCGCCGCCTTGGCGAAGTTCGCAAGGTCGATGCTCTCGTTCGCCTGATGCTCCAGCTCCAGATCGCCCGGGAAGAGCATGCCGTAGGCCACGCCCTCCTTGAGATGGCGCGCATAGGTGCCGCCGCCGATGGCGAACGGCTTCGCGTTCTCGCCGGTGATGCCGTTGTACACGTCCATCAGCTTGCGCACCAGCTCGGAGCTCTCCGGCACGTGGTGCGGATGGCTCGCATGGCCCGGCTCCAGGACGAAGCCCGCCGGCGCCAGGCGCTTTGCCACGGTGGAAGAGATGGTCCTGTCGTCAAAGAAGACCGGATAGCGGCAGTCAAACGTCACGGACAGCGCGCCCTCGCCGGCAAAGAGCAGGCCCAGGTTCAGCGTCAGCGGGCCGGACACCGCGTCGCAGCCGGCGATGCCCATCGCCTCGCCCGCGCTGCCCTCGCAGCAGGCCTCGTCAAGCAGCGCGACCGGCGCGCCGCCGATGCCCAGCTTCCTGAGCACGGCCAGGAGCATCTTCGCGGCGTTCTTGCCCTTCTCCGGGGTGGACGCATGCGCCGGCACGCCGGTGACGACGACCTTCGTGTTTGCGCCGGCCAGCTCCGTCTCAATCGCGCAGTCCTCGTCCTCCACGTCAAACGCATCGGCAGCCTGCTCACGCCAATCGCCGGCAAGCACGGCCACAGCCGTGCCCGGCACGACGTTCGCGCGGGTGCCGCAGGCGATGGACACGAGGCGCCCGTCAGCCAGCGGCGCGTCCAGCTTCATCTGCATGATGCCCTTCTCCGTGTTGATCAGCGGGAAGTTCGCGTCCGGGGAGAAGCCCATCGCCGGCAGGCCGATCTTCTCCTCGTAATACTCCAGATCCTGCATGCCGCACTCCTCGTCGCAGCCCAGGATCAGGCGGCATCTGCGCTTCATCGGGATGCCCGCGTCAAGAATCGCCTTCATGGCGAACAGCGCGGCCACGCCCGGGCCCTTGTCGTCGCTGGTGCCGCGGCCGATCAGGCGGCCATCGATGATCTCGCCGCCGTAGGGATCGTGATCCCAGCCGTCGCCCTCGGGCACCACGTCCAGATGCGCCAGCACGGCCACGGTCTCCTCGCCCTCGCCGATCTCCGCATCGCAGCAGTAGCCGTCGATGTCGCGCGGCTCCATGCCCAGGCGGCGGATGTCCGCCATCGCGGTATCCAGCGCGCGGCGCACCTCCGCGCCGAACGGCGCGTTGTCCGCGCTCCTGTCCGCGCGCACGCTCGGCACGCGGATCCAGCGCTGCAGCGTCTCAATCATGTCGCCCTCGAGCGCCGCCAGCGCTGCGTCCAGCTTCGGATTTACCTGAAATTCCATTGTCGTTTCCCCCTTATGTCAATGTTTGCTTGTCCTTGATCATCACGGGCCAAATAATCCTCTCCAGCGGACGCAGTCCGCTGTCGCCAGGCTGCATCAAGCCGCCGCGAAGCGAAGAAGGGGTTCGGGGACGATGTCCCCGAGCAGGTCTTAGGGCGGCAGCCCTAACGTTCCCTCCGTCACCCCAGCACCGTCGCCATCCGCTCCAGCGCAAGCGCCAGCTGCTTCCTCGGGCAGGCGATGTTCAGGCGGATATAGCCCGCTCCCTGCGCGCCGAAGAACTTGCCCTCCGTCACCTTGACGTGCGCGGAAGCGATCTTCTCCATCAGCTCGTCCTGCGTCATGCCCAGCGCCGTGCAGTCCAGCCACATCAGGTACGTCGCCTCCAGCGGCGTCACGCGCACCCGGGGCATGTGCTCGGCGATGTACTTCTCGGCAAAGTCGCGGTTCTCCGTCAGGTACGCCATGAGGCCGTCGAGCCACGCGTCGCAGCCGGTGTACGCCGCGCGGGTCGCCGCCAGCGCAAACGCATTGCCGCTCCTCACGCCGCCGGCCTCCATCTCGCGGCGCATCGCTTCCAGCGTCTGCGGATTTTTGCAGACGATGCTGCTCTGCTGCAGGCCCGCCACGTTGAACGTCTTGCTCGCCGCGCAGAGCATCACGGCGCGCGCCTGCGCGCCCGGGATGGTGAGGATGCTGCGGTGCTTTTTGGGCGCATACACAAAGTCCGCGTGGATCTCGTCGCAGATCAGCGCCGCGCCGTACCTTTCGCACAGGCCCGCCACGGCGGAAAGCTCCTCCTCGTCCCAGCAGCGGCCCACGGGGTTGTGCGGCGAGCAGAGCATCACGGCCCTGGCCTCCCCGGAGGCGAGCTTCTCCTCCATCTCGGTCAGGTTCATGCGGAAGCGGCCGTCCTCGCCGCGCACCAGCGGGCTTTCGACCACCCTGCGGTTGTTGAGCCGGATGGACTGGAAGAACGGGCCGTACACCGGCGGATGAACGAGCACGCCGTCGCCCTCCTGCGTCAGCGCGCGCAGCGCGACGCGCATGCCGGTGACGACGCACGGGCTCATGAGCACCTCATCCGGGGCGATCTGCACCCCGTGGCGGCGCGCCCAGTAGGCGCACAGCGCCTCGGCGTCCTTCCCGCCGGCGATCGTATAGCCCCAGGTCCCCCAGGAAAGCACATCCTCCAGCGCCTTGTGAATCGCCGGCGGGGACGGAAAGTCCATGTCCGCCACCCACATCGGAATCATGTCCGCGTCGCCGGTCTCCTCGATCATGCCGTCCCACTTCTCGCACTCGGTGCCGACGCGGCTGACGCCCGCGTCGAAATACGCCCGATCAAACTCCATATCCATGGCCTCCTTAGCATCGTATCTCATTGCATTTGGTTTTTCGCCGTTCTGAAGACAAACAGCGGCAGCACGCAGATAAACGGATACAGGTATCTGCCCTGCATCACCGGGCCCAGCAGATACGTGCCCCAGAGCAGCACCGGCAGCAGAACCAGCAGAAACCGCCTGCCATTGCCGCTGTACAGCTCATACAGCACGATCATCAGCAGCACCCAGAAGACGAAGCCCGTATTGAACAGGTACCGGATCACCGGCACATCGTCCGCGCCGGTCTTGTAAATGTGCTCGTACAGCCAATTTCGCACGCCCTCAAAGCGGGCCGGCTGCGTCATCGGCGGCTGATCAAACGGCGCCGTCACCACGCCGGGCTGCAGGCCCGTCTCGATATACGGCTGGGCAACCCTGTATGCCGAATACGGATAGAGCGACGGCAGCGCCAGATTGAGAAACGCGTCCAGATACACGCCCGGACACCTTGCGCCGACGCGCATCCACATCGCCGCCAGCTCAGAAAAGCGCGCCTTCACCAGCGCCTCGTCCAGATAGTTCTTCACCGGATCGGCCAGCGTCGGCTCATAGCGCGCATACAGCGCGTCGCTCTCGCCATAGAGCGCATCGACGAACACCTCGTCCATCAGCGCCTCGTCCTCCGGCGCAAAGCATTCCGGCGCCATCAGCCTCGCGCGGGAGAGCTGCTGGATGGGGATGGAGAACATCTCGATGACGCTGCCGTCCTTCGCGTCCGTCGCGCGCTGCAGCAGGCCGTTCGCGCCGCAGCCCAGCGCAATGGCCAGCACGCCGCACACCGCCAGGCGCCGGGTCTTTCTGCCGAAGAGCAGCACGCATGCGCTCCACACGGCCAGCGCATAGACCATGTTGTTGCGCAGCAGGCATGCCAGCACGCCCGCCGCCAGGCGCAGCGCCCTGCGCGGAGCGCTCAGGCCGCCCGTCAGCGCCTCCTCAAAGCACAGCGCGAAAAACAGCGCAAAGAACGCGGAAAACAGGCCGTCCTTGGTGCAGTTGCTGGCAAACGCCATATGCGACGGATACAGCCCGAAAAACAGCGCCGAAAGAACGGCCGCCCGCCTGCCATGCATGCGGGCAACCGACGCGCACACCTGCGCAAAGCACGCCGCAACCACCGTGAGCTGCAGTACGCTGTACAGCGCCGCGCACTTTTCAAACGAGCCCAGGATGTCAACCGCGGACAGGCACGCCCGGATCAGCAGCGTGTGCAGCAGCGGATGGAACATCTCGTACTCGCCGCGGGCGATCTGGAACACCTGGCGCTGCGTGTCGTACATGAACGAGCCCGGATACTGGATCAGGAACATCGCGCCGTAGCAGGCTATCAGGAACGCGAACGCGCCCGGCGCAAAAAAGCGCTTCCCCTTTTCCGCCGTCCCGCCGCGCTCGAGCCGGGGCATGACAAAGCGAAACAGCAGCACCAGCGCGGCCAGCGCCGCCGGAAACGCCAGCGCAAAGCGCGGCAGCACCTGCTCCCCCGCGACGCTGCCGCTTTCATCGATCTGCGAGCACAGCGCATACAGCAGCGCGTACACGGCGGCCCCCAGGATCAGCACCGTCCCCCGGCGCAGGCGCGCGGCCCTTCCCGCCGCCCTCATCGGATCACACATCGCAGCGGATCACCCAGTACCCGCCGTCGCGCCTGATGACCTCCGCGTTTTTGTACAGTTCCTTCAGGAACTTGAGCGCGCTGGGCGCGCCCTGCTGCTTGCGGATGACCAGCACCAGCATGCCGCCGGGCTTCAGGTGCGCCTTCGCGTCCTCAAACATCTTGTAGATGACCGCCTTGCCCGCGCGGATGGGCGGGTTGGTGATCACCGCGTCAAACGCGCCCTCGATTCTCTCAAAGCCGTCCGAGAGGACCGCGCGGGCCTGCATGTGGTTCTTCTCCACATTGGACACCGCCAGCGCCAGCGCGCGCTCGTTCACGTCCGCCATCGTGACGTTCACCTTCGGGAAGCGCGCCAGCGTCAGCACCGTCATCGCGCCCCAGCCGCAGCCCATGTCCAGCACATCGCCGGCCAGCTCGTCCGGCAGGGCGCTGCACAGCAGCTCGCTGCCCGGATCGACGTGCTGCTTGGAAAACACGCCCGCATCCGTGTCAAACGCGAGCACGCGCCCCGCGAACACCGCGCGGAAGGAACGCGCCTCATGCGCGCTCGTCGGCGCGCTCGTATAATAATGCTCAGGCATCCCTGTCCTCCTGTTCAGCAGCGGGCCATGCCCGCCGCACGACGCTTGCGCTATCCGTCAAGAAGCGCCACCTCTTCGTCCGTCATCTCGCGCCACTGCCCCGGCATGAGCGCAGGGTCCAGCGCAAGCGCGCCGATGCTCTCGCGCTTCAGATAGACCACGGGCGCGCCCCGGCTCGCCAGCATGCGCTTCACCTGATGGTACTTGCCCTCCGACACGCGCACGCGCACCTCGCTGCGCACGCCGTCCGTGGAGAGAAGCTCCAGCCCGGCGGGCTTTGCGTCAAACTCGCCGTCGCTGTCCGCGATGTGCAGTCCCGCCGCAAAGGCGGCGATATCCTCTTCATCCAGCACGCCGTCCACGCGGGCAAAGTAGACCTTGGCCACGTCCTTTTTGGGCGAGATGATCCGGTGCGCAAGCTGGCCGTCGGAGGTGATGACGATCAGCCCCTCCGTATCCTTGTCCAGCCGGCCCGCGGGCATGCAGCCCATCGCCGCGTACATCGGCGGCAGCAGGTCCATGACGGTCTTCCGTTTCTTATCCCGCGCGGCGGTCAGCGTGCCCTGCGGCTTGTTGAGCATCACATGGCGCACCGCCTTGTACGCAAGAAGCCGCCCGTCCAGGCGCACCTCCACGCTTTCCGCGTCCACCTGCATGCCGCTGTCACGCACGGTCACGCCGCCAACCGTCACGCGGCCGGCGCGCACCATGTCCTTCACCTGCGTGCGCGTGCCCTCGCCCATCAGGGTCAGCAGCCTGTCCAGCCGCATCGTGTTCTTTGAAGCCATCTGGCCGCCTCCCCTCCTGCACGCGATGTGCATGGTCTGTCTTTATACATTATACAGCACAGGCGGTCATTTTGCAATTTAATCATCCGCCGCGGCATGCGCTTCTTTGCCGCGCGGGCGCTTTACCGCGGGAATTTTCCGCGTTTTTCGTCCCGCTTGCGCGGGACGAATTTTGTCTATTGGGACGTTATTTGCTCAAAAACTGACCGAGTGCACTTTCCTTTAATGAAAACATCACATGAATTCGCTTTCCCTTTTGCACAGTTTATGATATAATGACCGTAAGTAGATAGGCGAAACGGCTGAGCATGCGTTTGCCTGTCGTCTCGCAGCCTAAGCCAACTTTGGCTAGAAACCCAATATCACAGGAGTGTGTTCACAATGAGGAAGAAGCAATGCGTTGCCATGCTGCTGGCAGGCGGCCAGGGCAGCCGTCTGGGCATCCTGACCAAGAACGTGGCCAAGCCGGCAGTCCCCTACGGCGGTAAGTATCGAATCATCGACTTCCCGCTCTCCAACTGCACCAACTCCGGCATCGACGTCGTCGGCGTGCTGACGCAGTACCGTCCGCTGGAGCTCAACGCGTACATCGGCTCCGGCTCCCCGTGGGACCTGGACCTGTCCAACGGCGGCGTATACGTCCTGCCGCCGTATCACTCCGGAAAGACCGGCGAGTGGTACAAGGGTACGGCCAACGCCATCTACCAGAACATCCCGTTCATCGCGCAGTGGGATCCGGAGTACGTGCTCGTGCTCTCCGGCGACCACATCTATAAGATGGACTACAACGCCATGCTGCAGTCCCATATCGCCAACGGCGCCGACCTGACCATCGCCGTGCGCGAGGTGCCGTGGGCCGAGGCGCCGCGCTTTGGCATCCTCAACACCGACGAGCACAACCAGATCACCGAGTTCGAGGAGAAGCCCAAGCATCCCAAGAGCAACAAGGCCTCCATGGGCGTGTACATCTTCACCTGGAGCAAGATGCGCAAGTATCTGGAGCAGGACGAGCTCAACCCGAATTCCGAGAACGACTTCGGCAAGAACATCATCCCGGACATGCTCGCCGACAACCAGAAGCTCTTCACCTACACCTTCGACGGCTACTGGAAGGACGT
>JBJEUH010000171.1:0-2658 GCA_051883735.1 Candidatus Ventricola sp. | reverse complement strand
TCAAGGGATGAAATCCCTTGCGGGGTTTGGGGCGGCGCCCCAAGCGGGTTTGGGCGGCAGCCCAATTACGCGTGCGACAGCGCGGGGAAGCAGAGCCCCTGCGTCTGCACCGCGCGCAGCGCGTCGCCCAGGATGAACAGGCGGTAATCCTCGCCGCCGTCCCAGGGCTGCGCCTCAAACAGGGCTGCGTCCGCCGCCTCCGGCGCAAAGCCGAGCCGGCCGACGGGCGTGTCGATCCGGGAGAGGACCTCCTCAAGCGGCAGGCGCTGCGCGCACAGCACGCTTTGCAGCACGGTCCCGCCGTCCTCGCGCCCGAGGACGCAGAAGGCGTCCAGCGCCGGACAGAAGCGCACGGTCTTCATGCTCCGGGTGTAGAACAGGTGCAGGCTGCGCCGGTTGACGTGCTCCAGGGCGGAATGGGCCGCGCTGTCTTGCAGGGCCTCCCGGTAGCGCGCGGCGATGGCCGCATCGCCCGGGGCGACGGGCAGGAACCGCGCAGACGCCTCGCGCCGGGCGGCAAGGCTGGGCAGCGTCTGCCGCGCGTCCTCGCGCAGATGATAGCGCGTCTCCGTGATGCGCGAGAAGCCCAGGCTGTCATAGAAGCCCAGCGCGCTCAGGTCGCCGAAGAGGTAGAAGCCGTCGCAGGCGCCGCGCATGTCGTCCATGGCCGCGCGCATGAGCTGCGACGCCAGCCCGCGGCGGCGGAAGGCCTCGTCGGTCATCACCGTGCCGAGCTGGACGTAATGGCGCTCCTGCCCGTTCTGCAGAAAGCGCATCCGGTTGACGGAGACGTTGGCGATCATCTGGCCGCCGTCCATGAACGAATACGGCAGATAGTCGCCCTCCCAGCCGCCCGCGGCGTACCAGCCCTCAAAGTCGAAGCCGAAGGTCTTGCGCGTCAGCGCGTTCAGCGCGGCGCGCAGGCGGTCGTTTTCCATGTAGTGTCTGATCAGTTCCATGTGTGGATTCTCCTGATAGATGGTTGATTGTTATCATATATAAAGCGTTGATTGGAGATTAAACCCGTCTCAATCGTAGGCTGCTTTGCAGCCTGCTCTGAGACTGCGTATTTTTATGGATGATGGGGGGACGTTGGGGCCGCAGGCCCCAAACCCCGCCTGGGGATTTCATCCCCAGACCCCACTTTCGCTTCGCGCTTATGGCTCGGAACTATGCCTTCACATAGCGGCTGCGCCGCTGGCGGCGCTTTCTCTGCGGCACGGCGACCGTCTCCTCCGCGATCTCCTCGGGCGATTTGCCCTGGAGCTCAAAGAGCTTGTCGCGCAGCCTGGCCGCCAGCTCGAAGTCGAGGTTGGCCGCGGCCTGGAGCATCTTCTCCTCCGTGGAGCAGATGAGCAGGTGCAGCTCGTCCTCGGTGAGCGGCTTCTTCGGCTTCTGTGCGGCGGAGCGGCCCTTGCCCGCGCTCTCCGGCGCGCCGCCGATCTGCAGCAGATCGCGGACGGACTTCATGACGGTCCTGGGCACGATGCCGTGCGCCTCGTTGAACGCCTGCTGAAGCTGCCGCCTGCGCTGCGTCTCGAAGATCGTCTTGTTGATGCTCTCGGTCATGTGGTCGGCGTACATGATGACGCGGCCCTCGGCGTTGCGCGCGGCGCGGCCGACGGTCTGGATCATGCTCACCTCGCTGCGCAGGAAGCCCTCCTTGTCCGCATCGAGGATCGCGACCAGCGCGACCTCCGGCAGGTCGAGGCCCTCGCGCAGCAGGTTGATGCCCACCAGCACGTCGAACACGCCCAGGCGCAGGTCGCGGATGATCTCCTGGCGCTCCATGGTCTGCACGTCGGAGTGCAGATAGCGCACCTTCACCTTCATCTCGGTCAGGTAGGCGGTCAGGCTCTCGGCCATCTTCTTGGTCAGCGTCGTCACCAGCACGCGGAAGCCCGCCTGCGTCACTTTGATGATCTCGGCATAAAGGTCGTCCACCTGGCCGGTCGCGGGGCGCACGTCGATGAGCGGATCGAGCAGGCCCGTCGGGCGGATGATCTGCTCGACGACCTGGCCGGCGCGCTCGAGCTCGTACGGCGCGGGCGTGGCGCTGACGCAGATGAGCTGGCCGATGCGCGCCTCGAACTCCGGGAACGTCAGCGGGCGGTTGTCAAACGCGCTGGGCAGGCGGAAGCCGTAGGACACCAGCGCCTGCTTGCGCGCGCGGTCGCCGTTGTACATCGCGCGGATCTGCGGCAGGGTGACGTGACTCTCGTCCACGAAGACGATGTAGTCCTCCGGAAAGTAGTCCAGCAGCGTGTACGGCGCGTCGCCGGGCTTGCGTCCGTCGAAATAGCGGGAGTAGTTCTCGATGCCGGTGCAGTAGCCCAGCTCGCGCAGCATCTCGACGTCGTAGTGGGTGCGCTGGGCCAGGCGCTGCGCGGCGAGCAGGTCGCCCTCCTGCTTGAATTCCGCCACGCGCACGTCGAGATCGTGCTCGATGTCCTCGATGGCGCGGTCGATCGCCTCGCGCGGCGTGGCGTAGTGCGTCGCCGGATAGACGGAGACGTGCGCCAGCGTCATGAGCACATGGCCGGTCACGACGTCGATGGCGCTGATGCGGTCGATCTCCTCGCCGAAGAACTCCACGCGCAGCGCGCTCTTCTCATAGCCCGCCGGGAAGATCTCCACCACGTCGCCGCGCACGCGGAA
>JBJEUH010000170.1:0-2675 GCA_051883735.1 Candidatus Ventricola sp. | reverse complement strand
CCGAGCTGTCCTTCAAGACCAAAATGGCCGACATTCCCCTGATGATCCAGGAGAAAATCTTCGGCAATAAGATCGACGACAACGGCGTGCTCGTCCGCACCGCACAGGACAAGCCGCCCTACTACGCGGTGGGCTTCCGCAGCGAGAAGTCCGACAAGACCTACCGCTATATTTGGCTGTACAAGGTGCGTGCCAAGCCGGTCACCGAAAACTACGCCACCAAGGAGGGCAAGACCGTCACCCGTCAGACCGGCGAGGTCGAGTGGACTGCCATCAAAAGGACCCACGATGGGCGCTACCAGGCGGTGGCGGACGAGGGTCAGAACGGCTTCACCGCCGAGAAGGCTGCAACCTTCCTGCAGTCCGTTTACGAACCCAGCTTCACGGCATCCTGATGATCGGAGGTGATCGGGGATGTCGCTGGAAGCCCTCAAGCGCAATGGCCACAACCTGGAGCTGGGCAGCTTTGAGCTGAGCGGCGAGTACGGCATTCCCGCACTTCGCCCAGTTCAGCTGGATGCGCGCCTTACGTGGATCCGCTTCAATCACGCGCTTCGCGAACCGCAGAGGGAACGCTATGGCGTTCACTTCTTCATTGATGATTATCTCTTTCAGAGAGCATGGCACGATCCTCCGCGCTATGCTCTCTTTCTTCGTTCGTTTCCGGCGGTGATGACCCCGGACTTTTCCATGTTCGCCGACTATCCCAGGGCGGTGCAGATCTACAACCACTGGCGCAAGCACCAGCTGGGGGCCTATTGGCAGCGGGCCGGCATGACGGTCATCCCGTCCATCGGCTGGATCGGCAGGGACAGCTACAGCTGGTGCTTTGATGGCGAACCTGTGGGCGGCACGGTGGCGGTATCCTCCGTGGGGACGCAGAAGGGCAAGGAAGCCCGGCGCATGTTTCTCGATGGCTACAACGAGATGATGGCAAGGCTTATGCCCAGCAAGATCATCTTCTTTGGGGATGTGCCAAAGGAGTGCGAGGGAAACATCGAGCATCACGCGCCCTACTACGAGACCTTTACGCGCAGCCTGCCGTTCCATGCGAGGTGACGGCGGATGGGTTCCAGAGGAAGCTCCGGGAATCACTTCGGCGCGAGGGGCTTCGGGCGCGACCCGATGCTCAGCCGCTTCCAGTCCTTTGCCACCCAGCAGGACGCCATCCGCTACCACCTCGCGAACAACTTCGACTGGGGCAAGTGGAATGCGCTGCTCTCCGGCGAACAGCACGGCATCGTATCGTACACCGACTACTGGTACCGGGCGATCAACACCGCGCTCCGCGAGGGGCAGACGCCCGCCGGAAATATCCGGCAGATGATTGACGGTGCGACCTCCGGCCTGAACAAGTGGGCGGCGGCGGGCGACGTCATCACCTATCGCGGTGCAAACCTGCACTGGACGGCAAACCTGCTGGGCGGCACGGAAGCCGACCTGTCCAACCCCGCGTTTCTGCGCAGCCGCATCGGACGAACGGTGGTGGACAAGGGCTTCATGTCCTCCGGCACGCATCAGAACAGCGCATGGTCGGCGGACGTGAACTACAAGATTTACGTCAACAAGGGCGTCAGCGGCATGTATGTGGACGCCATCTCCGCCAACAGCGGCGAGTATGAGTTCCTGTTCAACCGCGACACCCATTTCAAGGTGCACGGCATCAAGACCAATGCTTCCGGCAGAATCACCGAGCTGGTGCTGGAAGCCGTTCCGACAAAGAAAAAGCGATAAGGAGGAGATTTCGATATGAAGGAAATTGCGCAGGCGATCCTGTCCGCCGAGCTGAAGGATCCGGCCCGCTGGTTTGAGGACGCGCATTATGCCGCCCTTCAGCGCCATGTCTTCCGGGGAGGCGTCTGGGACGCGGATTTCCGCGACAGGATCGGTCATATCCGCGAAAAGCCCGTCCGCACGCTGTCCGCCGATGAGATCAACACCTACCTGACCTTCATCTTCTGCACCGACCGGACGCAGGAAGGCTGCGTGGAAGCACACATCGTAAACGGCGTTCTGTCGGCCCTGATGAGACGAATCGTTGAACTGGAGGAAAGCAAATGATTACCTGCACATTGAACAATCAGAAATATTCCATCGACTTCGTCTCCGGCAGGGCGCTGCGGGAGATGGAGCCCGCCGCCAAGATGTACGGGCGCATTGTCTCCCTGTCCAACGCCGCGCTCAAGGGCGAAACGCCTGCGGATGCCGGAGAAATCTCCATCGCCGATGCGATGGATGTGATGATCCGCTGGTTCTGCATCCTGTTCGGGAACCAGTTCACCCCGGACGATGTGCTGGATCACTACCCCGTGGATCGCCTGATGCACGACATCGCGCTGGCGCTCATGGCGGTGCAGACGCAGACCACCGGTATCCTGAACGAGTTCCCTACGAAGGCAGCGAGGACGGAGGCGACCCCGGAATCGGAGGAGATTCCTCAGTTCTGACGCTGCCGGACTTCATCTATTCCACCTACAATTCCCTTTTGGAAAGCGGCTGGCGCATGCGGGAGATTGACGAGATGGACATGCTCGGCTTCCTGCGCATCCGCTGCTGGAAGGCCAGGCAGGAAGAGAAAAAGAAGGAACCCCGTCGAGCGTATATCGACGAGGTTTGGCCCAAGCTGCAGCCTTGAGATGAGAAGATAAAGCATTATCCTTGCACGGTCGTCAGAT
>JBJEUH010000169.1:0-13593 GCA_051883735.1 Candidatus Ventricola sp. | reverse complement strand
GCGAGCTTCATCTGCTGGCAGCGCGGGCACTTGACGATGCCGGGCGCGGACAGCTTCCAGTTCGCGCGGCGCATGCGGCCGCGAGACTTAGAAATTTTTCCCTTCGGACAAGCCATTGTTTACACCTCCTCATCCTCATTCAGCAAAGATGCTAATGCCGAAAAAGGATTTCTGTGGGTCAGATCCTTCTGGCACGAACACTCGTTTGTGTTCAGGTCAGCGCCGCACTGGTCGCACAGCCCGCGGCAGTCCTCCCTGCAGAGGATGCGCGAGGGCATTTCAAGCAGCAGCGCGGTGCGCACTGCCTCGTCCAGCTCAAGCACATGGCCCGAATACATGTATTGATCCTCGTCCATGTCAAGCGCCTCACCCGTATCGCGGATGAACGCCTCCTCCAGCTCCGCCTCGACCTCGGTCACGGTGGGCCGCAGGCACCTGGCGCAGGGGGACTGGATCGCTGCGCGGGCAACGCCGCGCACGATAACGGTCTCATCGGCGAGCATATACATGCCGGAAAGGGAAACCGGGCGGACATACGCAATCGTATCGCCGTTCCAATGATCCTCGCCCCAGACATCCGTCAGTTCAAACGGCACATCGATGCCTTTTCCCTGGATGCCCTTGGTGATATCCAGCTTCATCGTTTCACCTCAAAGTTGACCGTTCCATATTATACGCACAATCCTGATGATTGTCAAGCGCAAATATTACAGCTTGGAAACAATTTCCAGCGTATCGCGGGCGATCGGCAGCTCCTCGTTGGTCGGGATGCGCAGAACCTTGACGGTGGAGTCGTCCGTGCTGATGATGCCGCAGGCGCCGCGCACGTTCTTGGCCGGGTCGATCTTGATGCCCATCCACTCAAAGCCCGCGATCACGTCGGCGCAGGCCTGGGTGTCGTTCTCGCCGATGCCGGCGGTGAAGACGATGGCATCCGCGCCCTGGATGGCGGCCATGTAGGAGCCGATGTACTTCTGCAGGCGGTACACCCAGATGTCCACAGCGTTCTTCGCCTGCTCGTCGCCGGCGGCCGCAGCGGCCTTGACGTCGCGCATGTCGGAGGACACGGACAGGCCGGCGAAGCCGGACTTCTTGTTGAGGACGTTCAGCATCTGGTGGATGTCCATGCCGGTGTTGTCCATGATGTACTCGAGGACGGCCGGATCGACGTCGCCGGAGCGGGTGCCCATCACGATGCCCTCCAGCGGGGTGAGGCCCATGGAGGTATCCACGACCTTGCCGCCGACGATGGCGCTCAGCGAGGAGCCGTTGCCCAGGTGGCAGATGATGAACTTGCAGTCCTTGGGATCCTTGCCCAGGTACTTCGGGGTCTCGCCCGCGATGAAGCGGTGGGAGGTGCCGTGGAAGCCGTAGCGGCGAACCTTCAGGGTCTTGTAGTACTCATACGGCACGGCGTAGAGGTAGGCCTTGGGCGGCATGGTCTGATGGAACGCGGTGTCGAACACGGCGACGTTCGGCTTGCCCGGCATGACCGCCTGGCAGGCCTTGATGCCCGCGATGTTCGGACGCTGATGGAGCGGTCCGAGGGGGATGAGGTCCTCGATGGCCTTCATGCTCTCCTCGGTCACGAGGGCGGACTCCTTGAAGGTCTCGCCGCCGTGGAGCACGCGGTGGCCGCACGCGCCGATCTCGTCCAGGGACGCGATCGCGCCGTTCTCCTTGTCGGTCAGCGCGTCAAGGACGGCCGCGATGGCCTCGGTGTGGTCGGCCATGTTGCGGGTGAACTCGATCACCTTGTTGCCCTCGGCAACGGTCTGCTTGAAGTGGGTGCCCTCGATGCCGATGCGCTCGACGAGGCCCTTGGCCTTCACAGACTCATCTTCCATATCGATCAGCTGGAACTTCAGAGAAGAGGAGCCGGCATTGATGACCAGAATCTTCATGGGAATCTACCTCCGTTTGTATTTATAATTCACGCCTGGCATGTTATAATAGGCTTATCCTTTAAATAAGCCCAAGATAACAGAACGATTCAAAATGATTATACCTCATTTTTCCGATTTTGAAAAGGTTGCATGAGCAATTTATCGGCAAACCCGGAAAGAATCGTTTTGGGAAAGGAGCCGGCATGCGGGTCTGCGGCGTCGTCTGCGAATACAATCCGTTCCACAGGGGGCACGCGCTGCACCTCGCGCGCGCGAGAGAGCTGTCCGGCGCGGACTATGTGGTCTGCGTGATGAGCGGCAGCGTCACCCAGCGCGGCAGCTTCGCCCGCCACGACAAGTGGACGCGCGCGGCCATGGCGCTCTCCTGCGGCTGCGACCTGGTGCTCGAGCTGCCCGCGCGCTTTAGCGGCGCGCCCGCGCCGGAGTTCGCCTCGGGCGGTGTGGGGCTGCTTGGCGCGCTGGGCGTGGTCACGCATCTGTCCTTCGGCTGCGAGCCGGAGGCCCTGCCTTTCCTCACCCGCGCCGCGCAGGCGCTTTCCGAGGAATCGCCCGCGATGCGTCAGGCGCTGCGCGCCCATCTGGACAGCGGCCTGCCCTATCCCCGCGCCCGCACGCTGGCCGCGCAGCAGGCCAGCGGCATGGACGGCCTGGCCGATCTCATCGCCCGCCCGAACGCCGCGCTGGCGATCGAATACCTGCGCGCGCTGCCCGATTCCATCACGCCCGTGCCCGTCGCGCGCGAGGGCTGCGGCTATCACGACGCGTCGCTGGGCGCGCTCCCCAGCGCCACGGCCATCCGCGCCGCCCTCCTGCGCGGCGAGCTGTCCGAAGCGCTCGCGGCCGTCCCCTGCCCGGAGCTGCTCGAGGCCGCCGAGGCCCGCGGCGATGTGCACGGGGAGGAGGCGCTCACCCAGGCGCTGCTCTATCGCCTGCGCACGACGACCGCCGAAGCGCTTTCCGCTGTCGCCGGGATGGAGGAGGGGCTTCATCACCGCTTCCTCGCCGCGGCGCGGACGGCCGACACCCGCGATGCGCTCATTCTGGCCGTCAAATCCAAGCGCTATACCTACGCGCGCCTCTCGCGCCTGTGCACGAATGTCCTGCTGAACGTCACGCAGTCCTTCGCGCAGCAGCACGCCGCGCCCACCTATGCGCGCGTGCTGGGCTTCCGCCGCGAGGCGCAGCCGCTGCTGCGCGCCATCCGGCAAAGCGCCTGTGTGCCGCTCGTCACGAAGGCCGCCGATTACGACCGCGCTGATCCGCTCTTTGCGCTCGACGTGCGCGCGCAGGATCTCTGGTCGCTGGGCTGCGCGTCGCCGGCGCTGCGCCAGAGCGGGCGGGATTTCCGTACAAGTCCCGTCGTTTTATGATGCCATAAAGGCTCCCTCTTGAGGGAGTCCGTTCACAGCAGCTCCCTCTTCTTCAGAATAAGGAGGCGTTTCCCATGCGCATCTTCGCTGTACCCGCCGCCCTCCTGCTCGCCTGCTGCGTGTATCTGCCGCTGCCCCGGGCACGGGAAGGGCTTGACGCCGCGCTTCGCCATCTGTTCAGGGGCTTTCTGCGCGCGTTTACCCGCAAAAACGGGCAGACCGATGAAATCCCCGCGCTGGCCGCCTGTCTGCTCGTGCTGGGCGGCGTGCTCGTGCCGCTCGCCGCGCTCCATCCCCTCGCCGCCGCGCTGCTGATGGCGCCCGCGTTCACAGGCCTTGCCGCGCTGCCTCCCTGCGCGCGGGTCAAGGATGAGCTGGACGCCGGCAAATACGCCCGCGACATCCCGGCCTACGAGGCGCGCGTGCGCGAGACCTGCCGCTCGCTCGCCCCGGCGTTCGTCGATGGGATCGCCGCGCCGATGCTCCTGTGCGCCGCCGGCATGCCGCTGCATCTGGGGCCGGCGCTGGGCCTGGCCTATACCGCGCTGTGCGCGCTCGCGCCGCAGCTGCCCGCCGCCGCGCGCATCGCGTCGGCCATCCGGCGCCTTGCGGAGCGCGTCTTCTGCGCGTTCATGCTGCTGTGCTCCGGCACGGTCGGCCGCAATCCGCTGCGCACAAGGGGGCATGGCGCGCAGGGCCGCCTGCTCAGCATCCTGGGCATCGCGGGCGACGGCGCGGACACCCACGCGCCCATGGCCGGCGATATCCCGCAGGGCATCTTCCTGTGCAGCTTTGCCTCCTTCATCCTGTGCTTCACGCTGTGCGCGATGGGCTTTGTCCTGTGCCGCTGATGAACCGCAACGGGCTTCGCAGTGATACGCTGCGAAGCCCGTGCTTTATTTCTTTTTTCTGATGATTCGGAGTCCTTCGCTGAGCACGCTCAGCCCCTGCGCCGCCAGCGGCATCAGCAGCAGCATGTACGGATAGATGTACTGGCTCTTGGCCTCAAAGATCATGTGATACAGAAAGCCGCCCAGGATGGTCACCGGCAGCATCAGCTGCGCCGCACCGGTCCTCTGCCTTCTGATCATGCCGCATGTCCCGATCAGCGCGAGCACATACGCCGCCTGCTGGAAGATGTTCATATAGCCCTCCAGCAGCGTCCGCAGGCCGGAGCCGTCGCGGAAGATCAGACTCGCCAGCCCGTTGAAACGGCCGCCATACCCGCAGGCTGAGCCGTACCACAGCATGTCACACGACGGCTCCGCCCACTGCGTGAGAAACTTCTCCCTAAAAAACGCCCAGGCTCCCGCCGGATCGGCGGCAAATCCGCGCAGGCTGGCGTCAAGCATCTCCAGCGCCACCGCCTTCTCCATCTCCGGCGTCACCGACAGCGACCAGTAATCGTCGATCATGCCGTTGTACCAGCCCGCCGCGATCACCGAGTCCTGCATGCCCATCGCCAGGCGCAGCAGCATGCCGGTGTCAGAGGCCAGCGTCACCCCGCCGCGCCATTCATACAGGCGTACGACGCCCGCCGGCAACGCAATGCACAGCGCGAGCGACAGCGCCGCACACAGCACCGCAAAGCCGTCCTTCCTTTCCAGCGCATGGATCCCGGCACAGATGATCAGCGCCAGCATCACGATCAACGCGTTGGGCTTGAGCACCGCCGCCGCACCGATGAGCAGCGCATAGAGAACGCCATAGCACCGCCGGCCTGTTTGCGCATATCGCATGAAGCAGAGCATCGCCAGCACGCAGAAAAGCATCATCGGAAGCACGCTGTAGACAAACATGTTGAACATCAGCATCGGCAAAAAGGCGAGATACAGCAGCATGGCCGCCCAGCATGCCCGCCCATCGCCCGAAAGCTCGCCTGCCATGCGGCACAGCAGCGCCATCAGCACAGCGCTCAGGAGGCAGTTGAGCACCTGCACCAAAAGGTTCAGATCGAGCTCCGGCAGCAGCCGCACGAGCCCCTCCAGCGGCAGGCAGATCCCCAGCTGATAGGACACGCGGTTCAGATACTCGCCCTCAAGCGGGCTGTAGTCGTCCACGGCAAAGCGCTGCGCCGCCTCCATCACCAGCTCGCTGTCCCCGAACTGCAGGAGGCTCACCACCAGCACAAAGCAGATTGCGGCCGCTGTCCACAGCGCGAGCACCGCATAAAAGGCCCGCCTGCCCGCCCGGCGCTGCACAAACGCATACACAGCGGCAAGGATCAGCAGCATCACAGCGGTCAGCACCAGGCCCGTCCAGCCGTCGCGCACCACGACCACCTGCTGGCTCATATAATTCTGGACCACGCTCTCCAGGGCCGTCGTGCCCAGCGCGCCGAGGGTGATCCCCACAAGCAACAGCGCAAACAGCCCCATCGCACAAAGGCCGAGAACGCGCGCCAGACGCTCAGGCCAGGCACGGCGAGCCGTTCCCGGCGCCGTCCGCTTCTTCATACGCCACACTCCAAATTCCACGCTCTATTTTCCCCTTGATCCCGTTCGCTTCATCGCGCCGCCCGCCCTGCGTCCGAGCGTCATCAGCCCCTGCGCCGCCAGCGGCATCAGCAGCAGCATATACGGATAGATGTACTGGCTCTTCGCCTCAAAGAGCATGTGATACAGAAAGCCGCCCAGGATCGTCACCGGCAGCATCAGCTGCACCGCGCCGGTCCTTTTTTCTCTGAGCATGCCGCCCGCGCCGATCAGCGCGAGCACATACGCCGCCTGCTGGAAGGCATTCATATACCTCTCCAGCAGCGCCCGCAGGCCGGAGCCGTCGCGGAAGACGAGATGCGCCAATCCGTTGAAGCGTCCGCCCTTCTCGCAGGCCGCGCCGTACCACAGGATGTCATACGACGGTTCCGCCCACTGCGTCAGGAACTTCTCCTCCAAAAACGCCCAGGCTCCCGCCGGCTCGGCGGCAAATTCCTGCAGTCTGGCAGCCAGCATCTCCAGCGCCGCCGCCTTTTCCGCCTCCGGCGTCACCGACAGCGGCCAGTATTCCTCGATCATGCCGTTGTACCAGCCCGCCGCGATCACCGAATCCTGCATGCCCATCGCCAGGCGCAGCAGCATGCCGGTATCCTGCGCCAGCGTCACGCCGGAACGCAGCTCGTACAGCCGCACCACGCCCGCCGGCAGCGCGACGCAAAGCGCCAGCGACAGCGCCGCGCACAGCAGCAAAAAGCCGTCCTTCCTTTCCAGCGCATATACTCCGGCGCAGAGCAGCAGCGCCAGCATCACGATCATCGCGTTGGGCTTGAGCACCGCCGATACGCCGATGAGCAGCGCATAGAGAACGCCGAACCGCCGATCGCCGGTCTTCGTATAGCGCACGAAGCAGCGCATCGCCAGCACGCACAGCAGCAGCATCGGGAGCACGCCGTAGACGAACATGTTGAACATCAGCATCGGTAAAAACGCCAGATACAGCAGCATGCCCGCCCGGAACGCGCGCGCGTCGCCCGAAAGCTCGCTCACCAGGCGGCACAGCAGCGCCATCAGCGCAGCGCTGATGACGCAGTTGAGCGCCTGCATCAGAAGGTTCAGATCCAGCCCCGGCAGCAGCCGCGCGAGCCCCTCCAGCGGCAGGCAGACGCCCAGCTGATAGGACACACGGTTGAAATACACGCTCTCCAGCAGGCTGAAATCGCCCGCGGCAAAGCGCTGCGCCGCCTCGATCACCAGCGCGCTGTCCGCACGCGGCACGAGGCCCACCGCCAGCACAAAGCACAGCGCAGCGCCGGTCCACAGCACAAGGACAGCCGCAAGCGCCCGCCGGCCCGCCCGGCGCTGCACAAACGCATACACAGCGGCAAGAACCAGCAGCATCAGCGCCGTCAGCACGAGGTCCGTCCAGCCGTCGCGCGCCACCGTCACCCGCTGGTTCATCCGGTTTTCCGCCACGATCGACGAGGCCGTCGTGCCCAGCGCGCCGAGGGTCGCCAGCACAAGCAGCAGCACAAACAGCCCCATCGCGCAGAGGCCGAGAACACGCGCCAGACGCTCAGACCATGCGCTGCGCGCCGGTCCCATCGCCGTCCTTTCGGGCATGCGCTGTTTCCTCCTTCCGTCCCTTTCGCTTCATCACGCTGCCCGCCGCCCGTCCGAGCATGGAGAGGCCCAGCGCCGCCAGCGGCATCATGTATGCCATGTACGGGTAGATATACTGGGACTTCGCCTCCATCAGCGTGTGGAACAGGAAGCCGCCGATCACGATCACCGGCAGCGCCATCGCCGCGGCGTCGCGCCGCTTCCTAAACACGCCCGCCGCGCCGACGCAGGCGAGCACATACAGCGCCTGCTGATACAGGTTCATGTAGGCGATTGCCAGATCGTTGACCACGCCCTCGCGGAAGAGCGCCAGCGCAAGCCCGTTGAACCGGCCCTCATACGCGCAGCGCAGGCCGTAGGTCATCACGCTGACCGTCGGCTCCATCCACTGGCTGAGGATCTTCTCCCGGAAGAACCGCAGCGTGCCCATCGGGTCAGCCGCCATCTCCCCGAGCCTTCGGCTCAGGTCCGCCATCACGATCGCGCTCTGCTCCTCCCTGGGCAGGTACAGGTCGTAGAACACGCCCGCATAGCCCGTGTACCAGCCGGGCGTCACATCCTCCGCCGGGGTGATCGCCATCACCAGCCAGGTCAGCAGGCTCTGGTTTTCATCGAGCGGGAAGCCCGCGCGCAGCTCGTACTGGAGGATCACCAGCCGGTTGAGCAGGTATCCCAGCAGGAACGCGCCCAGCGCGAACAGCACGGGCCTTGCGTCCCGGGTTTCCATCGCATGGAGCACGCCGCAGATCAGCAGTGCGATCGTGACCACGATCCCGTTGGGCTTGAGCACATAGCCAAGCGCCAGCGCCAGCGTCATCACCGCCAGCAGGGAGGTACGCCGCGTGCGGAGGTAGCGCGCAAAGCACAGGCAGGCCGCCGCGCCGAAGAAGATCATCGGCAGCGTGCCGTAGACGTAGTGATTGTAGAGGAAAGCGGGCAGATACAGCACAAACAGCAGCAGCGTCGTCTTCGCGCTCACATGGAGCACCGTCTGCCCGAACGCCGCCAGCATGCCCATGAAGCCCACGGAGAGCAGCACATTGAGGCACTGCATCACGATGTCCACATTCAGCATCGGCAGCAGGCGCTTGATCGTGTCAATCAGCAGGCAGATGCCCAGCTGATAGGACGAGCCGCGGAAATAGCCCCAATGCAGCAGCTCATAATCGCCCTGCGCAAAGCGCTCGGCGGAATCGACCACGCAGCCGAAGTCCGTCTCGGAAATCAGCCCCACGGCCACAATCCAGACGAGCGCGGCCGCCGTCCACACGGCCATCATGCCCGCCGTCAGGCGCACGCCCATCAGCCGCTCCATCAGCGCGCGCATGCCCAGCAGCGCGGCAATCGCCGCTGCCGTCAGCGCCAGGTTCGTCAGAAGGCGCTCGGGAAGAAACAGGATGGAATCCTCAAACGGCCCGTCCAGCCCCAGCTGGGCAAAGACCGCCATGCTGCACAGCGCCAGCGGAATCAGAATGCACAGCAGCAGCACGAGGGCCGCCGCGCTCAAAAAGCCCGCCGCCCTGGCGCCCCTGCTCATCTTATCGTTCATCGCGTGATCCTCCGTGGATTTTGCTGCCGATCCAGCCGCCGATCGCGCACAGGCCGTGTGCGGCCACCGGCATCATCAGCACAGCGTACATGTAGATGTACTGCGCCTTGGCCTCAAAGAGCATGTGATACAGGCATCCGCCCAGCGCGCAAAGCGCCAGCGCGAGCGCCGTGAGGTTCGCCCTCCTGTCCCGCAGCAGGCTGACGATGCCCGCGCAGGACAGCGCGTACATCATCTTCTGATAGACGCCCATATACCGCTCCAGCGCGGCGCGGATCGCGCCGCCGTCTTCAAAGATCGCCTTTGTCCCCTCCGCCAGCGCGCCCGTATGCGCGCACAGGTCGCCGTACCACATCGCGCCGTAGGACGGCTCCAGCCATTGGGAAAGTAGCTTGTCCCTCAAAAACGCCAGCGCCATGCCCGGGTCGGCGCGCAGCTCCTCCAGCCGCGCCGCCAGATCCGCCGAGGCGATGGCGCGCTCCTGCGCCGCCGTCACCTCGAAGGGAAAGAACTGCTCGGTGTAGCGGTTGAACCAGCCCGCCTGCGCGCCGCCGCGCTGCAGGCCCATCACCATGCGGGCCAGCAGGCTCACGTCGCCCGTGAGCTTCACGCCCGCGCGCAGCTCGTACTGCGCGATCACCAGATGCAGCAGCCCCACGGACAGCGCGACGCCCAGCGCGGCAAAGCCCAGCAGCCGGTGATCCCGGCTCACCAGCCAGTCCAGCGCCGCGCAGATCGTCAGGGCGATCAGCGGCACCGCCGCATTGGGCTTGAGCATATAGGCCACGGCGATGCATACGGCATACGCAAGCCCAAAGCGCGCCTTTCTTTTTTTGAGATACAGCGCAAAGCACAGCGCCGCCAGCGCGGTCATCATCAGCATCGGCAGCGTGCCGTAGACGAAGATGCACTGCAGGGCGAGCGGCAGAAAGAGCACGAACAGCAGCACCGCCGCCCTGGCCTCCTGCCCGGAGAAGATCACCTGGCACAGCGCCGCAAGCGCCCCAGCCGTGCCCGCCGAGAGCAGCGCGTTAAGCCCCTGCATGAACAGGGACAGGTCAAGCCCCGGCAGCAGCCGCACGAGGATTTCCATCGGCAGGCAGATGCCCAGCTGATAGGAATAGACGTTGAAATAGTCGATCTCAAGCGGCTTGTAATTGCCCGCCGCAAACAGCTCCGCGCCCTCGAGCACATAGGCGAAGTCGTACATCTGCGCGACGTTCGCGCCCAGCACGAGCACAAGCGTGCCGGCCGTCCACGCGCCCAGCAGCGCGAGGCTCAGCTTCACCCCGGCAAACCGCTCAAGCAGCCGGTGCAGCGCGAGCACAAAGAGCAGCAGCAGCGCCGTCAGCGCCAGCGTGGCCGGCAGCGCGTCATGGGAGAAGACGACCGCCTCGTGCGACCAGCTCTGCCTGCCCAGGTGCGCCGTGACCAGCAGGCCCGCCGCCGTCAGCCCGGCAAACAGGCACAGCGCCAGGAGAAGCGCCGCGCGCGCCAGAATGCGCTGCAGCCTCACCGATGCCTTTCCCATGGCCTACACCTCCCCATTATCTATCCTCCATCTTAAATCAGCGGTGTATGTTTGTCAACAAAGAAGGCAGAAGCTCCCGCTCCTGCCTTCCGGATCATGCTTCATTTACAGCCCCATCAGCTGCGCGATGACGCCCTCGGCCCAGCTGTCAAAGCTGTCCGGGTTGTGGTCATAGAGCACGCCGGTCATGTCGCTCGCGCCGGCGGTCAGCGCCGCAATGCTCTCGCCCAGCCTGCCGCCCACCGGCGTGACCAGGCTCTGCTCGGCCAGCAGCCGGATGACAAAGGAGGCCGCCGCCTCGCTGCGCGCGCTGTCCTGCCAGCAGGCGCGGGTGACCGCCACGCCGAACGCCGGCGTGCCCACGACCTCGGTGCGCGCCTGGCCGTCCTTGGCCGGCGGATTGATGACGATCACGTCGTCCAGCCGGGCTTCGTCCACCAGCTGCGCCAGCACGTCCGCGTCAAAGCGCATCGCCGCCTCGCCGGAGAGGAACCGGCTCTCCGCGTCCGCGTCGGTCATGTTCCACGGGTCGCTGCCGAACGCGCCGACCTGCACGAGCGCCGTGAGCACGTCCAGCGCGCCGTCCAGCGACGCCTGCTGTCCGTACTGCTCCGCCGGCGCGCCCGCGAGCGCCGCGCAGTCGAGCACGATCTCGTTCCACTCGCACAGCGCGTTGGCGATGGGCTGCACGCCGTTTTGCGCGAGCACCGCGCAAACCGCCAGCAGCTGCTCAAAGGTCTGCGGCGCGCTCAGGCCATAGCGCCCAAGCACGTCGGTGTTCACATACAGCGCCTCCCAGTACAGGCGCACCGGGGCGAGCAGCAGGCTGCCGTCCGCCTCCTTCATCGAGGCGAACTTCTTCGCGCCGCAGTCCGAGGATGCCGCCAGCTCGCCCGCGGTCACCAGCTCCTGCACGCTCAGCCCGGAGCCGGCCGGCAGCACGACCACGTCCGCCGCGCCGTCCGCCAGCATGCGCTTCAGGTTCTCCATCCACAGCTCGTCCATCGCGCCGGAGTAATCCTCCACGACGTTGCCCGTCTCCTGTTCCCAGGCCGTGATCATGTCCATATAGCCCTGCGCGGCAAAGTCCACGTCCGCAAACGGCGTGAACGTGCGCAGCGTCACGCCCGCCGCCTGCGCGGCACAAGCCGCGCACAGCAGCGCACACAGGGAAATCATCACAGCGATCCATTTACGCATTCAAAAGCCTCCTCACAAAAACCGGTCTCACAGGCCAAGATTGATGGCCTTTTGCAGGACTTTCCTCGCCAGCGGCGCGGCCACGCTGCCGCCGGAGCCGCCGTTTTCCACCAGCACGCTGATCGCGTACGGGGCGTTGTCATTGGTGATGTAGCCCACAAACCAGGCGTGCGCCGGGATGCTCTTGTCGTTGCTCGCCTCCGCGGAGCCCGTCTTGCCCGCGACGACGTAGCCGTTTCCAAGCGCCGCGCGCGCGCCCGTGCCGGACGTCACCACGCGCTTCATTTCCTTTTCCAGCCGCGCGGCGACCGACTCGCTGAGCACCCGCCTGCCCTCAAAGCTGCCCGGCAGCGCCCGCGCGTTCCCCTGCGCGGTGGTGATGCGCTGAAGCAGGTGCGGCTCCATCATCACGCCGCCGTTGGCGATGGCCGCGGCGATGAGCGTCATGTGCATCGGCGTGGCCAGCACGCGGCCCTGACCGATGGAGGACCAGGCCAGGTCCTCGGCGCTCAGGTCGTCGATGGGGTAGCTCGAGTTGTAGACGATCATGTCGCCGAACATGAAGTTCTCGTTGAACCCCAGCTGCTCCGCCGTCTCGCCCAGCATTTCGTACCCCAGCTCCTGGGACAGCGCCGCAAACGCCGTGTTGCAGGAGTTCTTGAACGCATCCGACAGCGTCTGCACGCCGTGGGCGCTTGATTCCGTCACGGAGTAGCTGCCCACCGGATAATAGCCCGTGCAGTCGAAGGCGAAATCCTCAAGGTCCGGCAGGTTGGTGAGCGCCGAGGCCAGCGTCACGATCTTGAACGTCGAGCCCGGCGGATACAGCCCTTGCGTCGCGCGGTTGATGAGCGCGCCCGCCGCCTCGTCTAGAAGCGCCGCGTCCATATCCAGCGGATCGAACTGCGGCAGGGAGACCATCGCGAGCACGTCGCCCGTCTTGTAGTTCATCACGACGACCGCGCCGCGCTTGCCCTGCGGGAACTGCTCGGTGATGTAGCGCGAGAGCCGCTCGGAGATGGTCAGCGTCAGGTCGTCGCCGCGCTGGGGCGTGCCGGTCAGCGCGTCGGATACGCGCTCGAACACGCTCGACTTGAAGCCCAGCATGTACTGCGCGTGGAACGTGTCCACGCCCGTGGAGACCTTGCCGCCGCTGTCGCCCACAACCTGGGAGACCGCCATGCGCGTCTCCCGCGAGGCGTTGTAGCGCCTTGCGCCCGTCTCGTCGGTGTAGGCCAGCACCGTGCCGTCCCGGTCGGTGACCGTGCCCATGATGACGTATTGCTTCTGGCTGGAGATGCGCGGGTTGTACGGATTGGCCACCCAGCGCCCGCCGTAGAAATACACCGAGTAGCAGAAATAGGCGATCATCAGCCCAAAGAGCGCCAGCATCAGCATCACCAGCATGCGGATGCGGCGTTTGATTACCTTAATAGGATCACTTCCTTCTCGGGGGCTCCGCGGGGAACCTCATCCGTCACAGCTCACACCGTGCCACCTTTCCCTCTGGGGAAGGTGCCCGAAGGGCGGATGAGGTTTACGCCCTGACGGACAGCACGTCCTCCTCCAGATCCTCCTGCGCGCGGGCGGCGATGCCGTGCAGGATGCCGATCATCGACAGGCACGAGAGCAGCGAGGAGCCGCCGTAGCTGAGGAAGGGCATCGTCACGCCCGTCAGCGGCAGCATCTTAATCACGCCGGCCACGATCATGAACGTCTGAATCGCCAGCATGGCCAGCACGCCGCAGCCCAGCAGCATGTCAAAGGAGCGCCTGGAGCGGCCCATGACCGTCACGCCGCGCACGATCAGCAGCACATAGACCAGCAGCAGCAGCACGCCGAACACCAGGCCCAGCTGCTCGCAGATGACGGCAAAGATGAAGTCGTTGTAATACGCCGGGATCTTCTCCGGCGTGCCCTGGCCCAGGCCCACGCCGAACAGCCCGCCCGAGCCGATGGCCAGCAGCGCCTGGATGATCTG
>JBJEUH010000168.1:0-49363 GCA_051883735.1 Candidatus Ventricola sp. | reverse complement strand
ATGAGGTTCCGGAAGCAACTGAAGCGACAGCGGCGGAACCGACTGTTCTACCGACGGAGGAACCGACGGCTGACCCGACAGAGGCCCCTGCGCAGGAGGCCGCGATGGTCGGCCCGATGCCGCCCAAGCAGACAGAGACCGTGCGCGGCTATGTGGTGCTGACCGTGGGCGGTCGCCAGTACGGCGAGCCGATTCCGATGGACCGCGACAAGATCATCACCATCAAGCAGGACGACGGCAAGCTCAACAAGGTGCACATCACGCCCGAGACGGTGTACATGGAGTTCTCTACCTGCGAGAACCAGGACTGCGTGGGCCAGGGCGAGGTGCACGTGGACACCTACAAGAACCGGATTCTGGGCACGTACATCATCTGCCTGCCCAACAACGTGAGCATTGAGATGATTCCCGCCGAGGACTAAAGAGAGGATGGGATTCCATGCGAAACAAGCGCGCGCAGCAGGTGGCGCTCTCCGGCCTGCTCACCAGCCTGATGCTGGTCTTTGGCCTGATTGAGCGCCAGTTTCCGCTGACGGCGGCGATTCCCGGCGTGAAGCTGGGCCTGGCGAACTCGGTGCTGCTGTACAGCCTGTACATGCTGGGCGTCCGGCAGTCCTTCGTGCTGATGCTGCTCAAGGCGCTGATGAGCTGGCTGATCTACACCAACATGAACGCGATGTTTTACTCGCTGGGCGGCGGACTGCTCTCGCTCGTGGTGATGATCCTCATCAGCCGCGTCAAGGGCGTGAGCGTCATCGGCGTGAGCGCGCTGGGTGCGGTGTTCTTCAACGTCGGACAGATTCTGGTGGCGGTGCTGATGCTGAACACGCCGCAGCTGCTGGTCACCTATCTGCCGATCCTGATGATCTCCGGCGTGGTGACGGGCGTGCTGACCGGCGTCGTCGCACAGATGGTCATGAAGCATCTCAAGGCGATCGGCGGACGCACGTAAACGGCAATTTCCTGATGAACAGAAAAACAGCTTCGGTTTTCGCCGAGGCTGTTTTTTTATGAATGGCAAGTTGCTTCTATATGCGCCAAGCGAAGAAGGGGTCTGGGGACTGCGTCCCCAGGCGGGGTTTGGGGCTGCGGCCCCAACGTTCCCCATTCCGTTTACTCCGCCTCCACGAACGCGACGCCGTAAGCGCCTGCGCCGATATGCGTGGCGAGCGTCGGGCCGAGCGAGTTGGCCATGTGCTCGCTGACGGCGACGCCGCAGGCATGGAGCTTTTTGACCAGCGCGGCGCAGTTTTCGCTCGAGTGGGTGTACAGCGGAATGACGGGGAAGCGCTCGTCGATCTTGCAGCGGCTCACCAGCCTGGCGACGGCGTCGATGGCGCGGTGGCGGCCGACGGCCTTGCCGCAGACATCCACGCTGCCGGCGGTCTCCGGCGCGATGCGCACCAGCGGCTTGAGCTGCGCCAGCGCGCCGAGATTGGCGGCTGCCTTGGAGATGCGGCCGCTGCGCGCGAGGTTTTCCAGCGTATCCAGGCCGGCATAGACATGAACGCGGCTGCGAAGGCGGGTGAGCTCGCCGGCGATTCCCGCAGCGGTCAGCCTGGCCTGGTCGCGCAGCTGGCAGGCGCGCAGCGCCAGCAGCTTCTGCCCGCCCGCGGCGGACAGCGAATCGACGATGTGGATCTTCACGGTGTCCAGCATGGACGCGGCGATCATCGCGCTTTGCAGCGTGCCGGAGATGGCGGAGGAGACGACGATGCAGACGACCTCCTCGCCAGCCTCAAGCGCGGCTTCAAACTCCCTGAGGAAGGCGTCGGGCGAGGGCTGGGAGGTCTTGCCGATTTCCCCGGACAGCAGGCGCTGCCAGAAGTCGTCGCCGGACAGCGCCGCAGCGCTGAAGCTCTCCCCGCCGAACATGACCTGCATCGGCACGCAGCGCACGTCGTTTTGCTCAAGCTCCGCGCGGGTGAAGTCCGCAGCGGAGTCGGTAATGATACGCATCTTCATGTGATTCCTTTCGTACAAAGAAGAAATAAAATGGTTCATAAAGTGAACTTCGATATGATACACGGAAACAGCAGCGCTGTCAAGGTCTGACGGGAAAATAAAAAGCGGGCTGAGCCCGCTCCCACTTCCGAACAGCTTTACAAAATCAAGTCATTCGGTGACCGCTGTACGGTTTTTTGACGCAATTCCCTATGTGAAAAAAAGCTCTGCGTTGGCAGAGCTTGAGCTTTGGCGCTTATTCGGCCTCGACGAAGACCAGACCGAACACGCCCGGGCCGACGTGGGTGCCGATCGTGGCGCCGACGGGCATGGCGTCCTCCTCGCGGCAGGCGATGCCGGCCTGATTGAGCTTCTTGACGAAGGCCAGGCAGTTGTCCGGCGAATAGGTGTACAGCGGCAGAACCGGGAAGTTTGTATCGATCCGATGCTGCTGGGCGAGCTTGAGCACGGCGGCGCTGACGCGGTGCAGGCCCATGCCCTTGCCGGCCATGCCGACCTTGCCGTCCTCGGTGATGTGCACGATCACCTTGAGCTGCACGAGGGAGCCGAGGCTCGCCGCCGCCTGCGGGATGCGGCCGCCGCGGGCCAGATAATCCAGCGTATCCAGGCAGGCGTAGAGCTTGATGCGCTTGGTGAAGGCGCGCAGCGCCTCGGCGGCTTCGGCGGCGCTGAGCTTGCCCTCGTCGCGCAGCTGGCAGGCGCGCAGCACGAGCATCTTCTGCGCGGTGGCGGCCTGCAGGGAATCGACGATGTGGACGTCGTCATAGTCGGCCATGCTCTGGGCGAGCGTCGCGCTCTGCACGGTGCCGGAGAGCGCGGAGGAGAGCAGCACGCACAGGACGCTGTCGCCCGCGGCCTTCGCCTCCTCGAAAACGGACAGGAACGCATCCGGGGACGGCTGCGAGGTCTTGGGATTCTCGCCGGCCATGATGCGCGACCAGAAGATTTCCGGGGTCAGGGTGACGCCGTCCTCATAGGTATCCTCGCCGAAGGTGACCTGCAGCGGCACCATGGTCACGCCGTACTGGCGCAGCTCGTCGGAAGAAAAATCTGCGGCGGAATCGGTGATGATTCGGATCATATGTGCATGTTCCTTTCAAAAGTCGGTTATTTGCCGGGCGGGGGGACGATGGTGTCCAGCACGTCGATGATCTCGGAGAGATCCTTCGCGACGGACAGCGCGCGCTCTGCGCCGATTTGGCCGACCAGCTGATGGAGGATCGCTTCGACGCCCTTGTGCTCCTCCAGGTAGGCGGTTTCGCCCTCCTGCGTCAGCTGAACGTGGATCATCCGCTTGTCCTGCGCGGAACGCACGCGGGTGATGTAGCCGCGTTCCTCGAGCCGGGTGAGCACCTTGTTCATCTGGCTCTTGAGCAGGCGCGTGCGGCGGATCAGGTCGGTGGCGGTCATGGGGTCCTCCTGCACGCTGTGGCGCAGCAGGATGCCCATGACGTGCGCTTCGTTGTAGGGAAGGGACGAGACCAGCCGCGTATTCCACAGCGTGCTCGTCAGGTTCAGCCAGGCGTCAAGCAGCTGATCGCCGGCATAGCCGATATCCGTCATGACGGCGCCTCCCTCCCGTAAAAAGTTCATAAAATGAACGACGATGTGTATCATACCCTGCGCACCGCATTTTGTCAAGCGGATCAAGAAAAAAAGGCGGGTGTTTCTGAAATGTCTCAGGCCGGGACGGCGGCAGGAGCGCAAAAGGCGGGCACCGAACGACTTCGCCTGATCAAGCTGTTCGGAAGTGGGCGCGTGCACAGCCCGCTTTTTTGGCTGGAATGCCTGTGAACGCTTGACAAAACGGCGCGAAGCGTCAATAATGAGTATGACAAATTTTGTAGATTTCACCGATCAGACATGGAGGGATTTCCGATGAACAATCAGTGGAAAACATATCAGGATTCCGAGGCGTTTGCCTCCCGCGTGGCCACGCTCTACGGCGCGGGCGAAAAGGAGCTGGCCAGGCAGAAGGCGCGCTACGGCAAGCTGGTGGAGCGCTTTGAGAAGCGCTTTGGCGACAAGCACGGCGCGCTGTGCTTCTTCTCCGCGCCGGGCCGCACGGAAATCGGCGGCAACCATACCGATCACAACCATGGCCGCTGCCTGGCGGGCGCGGTGAACCTGGATACCATCGCGTGCGTGGAAAAGACCGACGACGGCGTGATCGTCGTGGACAGCGAGGGCTTCCCGCCCATCACGGTGAGCCTGGAGAGCCTGGAGATCCGCGAAAAGGACTTCGGCACCACGCTGGCGCTCATCCGCGGCACCGCGGGCGTCATGAAGGATCTGGGCTACAAGGTCGGCGGCTTTAAGGCGACGATCTCCTCGTCCGTGCTGCGCGGCAGCGGTCTGTCCTCTTCTGCAGCGTTTGAGATCCTGATCGCGGCGATTCTCGACGGCCTGTACAACGGCTGGGTGGTCGATTTCAAGACCCGCGCCGTCATCGCGCAGAAGGTGGAAAACGTGTACTTCGGCAAGCCCTGCGGCCTGCTTGACCAGATGGCAGCCTCCGCCGGCGGCATGGTCGCGCTCGACTTTGAGACGGCTGACGCGAAGGTGGATGCGGTGGCGTGCGACTTTGCGGCCAAGGGCTATGCGCTGTGCGTCGTCAACACCGGCGGCGATCACGGCGACCTGACCGACGACTACGCGGCGATCCCGGCGGAGATGAAGTCCGTCGCGGCGCAGTTTGGCAAGCAGGTGCTGCGCGAGGTCGATCCGGCGGAGTTCGAGGCGAATATCGGCAGGGTGCGCGCCGCGGTGGGCGACCGTCCGGTGCTGCGCGCGATGCACTTCTTTGACGACAATGCGCGCGTGGTGGAGCAGGTCGCGGCCGTGCGCGAGGGCAACTTGGCGAAGTTCTTCGCCGACGTGACGGCCTCCGGCGACAGCAGCTGGAAGCTGCTGCAGAATGTCTATGCCCGCCCGAACCAGGAGCAGATGGCGATGGGCATCGAGCTGAGCCGTCGCTTCCTGAAGGGCGACGGCGCGCAGCGCGTGCACGGCGGCGGCTTTGCCGGCACCATCCAGGCCTATGTGCCGATGGCGCGCCTTGACGCGTATGTCGAGCTGATGGACAGCGTGTTCGGCAAGGGCAGCTGCACGCCGCTGATGATCCGCCCGGAGGGCGCGGTCATGATGCCGATGCAGGCGTAAGGCAACTCCATTTCGGGCCGTCCTTCGGGACGGCCTTCTTTGTCTCGCCGGAAATTGCGACCCAAACCATACAGCGGGCGCTGAATACCTCGATTTTGCGAAGCTGTTCGGAAGTGGGAGCGGGCACGGCCCGCCTTCCTGCCGGATCGGGAATTGCGCCCAAAACCGTACAGCGGGCACTGAATAACTCGATTTTGCAAAGCTGTTCGGAAGTGGGAGCGGGCACGGCCCGCCTTCCTGCCGGATCGGGAATTGCGCCCAAACCGTACAGCGGGCACCGAATAACTCGATTTTGCGAAGCCGTTCGGAAGTGGGAGCGGGCACCGCCCGCCGGCTCGTGAATCCGGGCGTGCGGCTTGAATCCCCGTAAAGAGTGTGCTATAATACCTTGTTCAATGCTTGTCAGTCAGTTTGACGTCTTTGGGGGACAAACGATGAAGTGGCTAAGAGATCGCATGTGGCTGAGGAAGCTCAGCCTGTTTTTGCTGGATATTCTGCTGATCACGCTCTCCGTGTATCTGAGCATGGAGCTGCGCTTTGAGATGTACATTCCCAGCCGTCACGCGCAGACGATGGTGCATGCGCTGCCGGTGATCTGGGCGGCGTATATGGGCTGCTATGCCGTGGGCGGCGTGTACAAGATCATGTGGCGCTACGCCGGCGTGCGCGACACGACCAGGCTGTGTCTGCTCAGCGCTGTGGCCTGCGGCATCACGCTGGCGGCCAACCAGTTTATGAGCCTCGGCCTGTTCCGCGGCGTGCTGATCCTCATCGCGCTGATCGGAACGATCGCCATCGGCGGCATCCGCATGCTCTGGCGCGTGTGCTCCAAGGACCGCATCCCCGGCGGCCTGGGCGACGCACGGCCGGTGATGATCGTCGGCGCGGGCGAGGCGGGCGCCTACGCGGTCAACATCTGCAACAAGAATCCCAAGCAGATGGGCCGTCCCGTGCTGCTGGTGGACGATGCGCCCAGCAAGCAGGGCCTGCGCATCCAGAATGTGCCGGTGCGCGGCAAGACGGACGACATCCCCAGGCTCGCAGCGCGCTACGGGATTCGCGATATCATCGTCGCAATCCCGTCGCTGGGCAACGGCGCGCGCACGCAGGAGATCCTGGAGCTGTGCAACCAGGCCCGCTGCCACACGCGCATCCTCTCCGAGCCGGCGGACCCGGCCGGCGGCGAGGGCATGCCGTTCATCCGCGAGCTGAACATCTCCGACTTCCTCTCGCGCGAGGAGATCGAGCTGGATACGGAGGCCATCGCGGGCTACCTGACCGGCAAGACGGTCATGGTCACCGGCGGCGGCGGCTCCATCGGCTCGGAAATCTGCCGCCAGATCATGCGCTTCAAGCCGAAGCTGCTGATTATCTTTGAAATCTACGAGAACTGCGCCTACGAGCTCGAGTACGAGCTGCGCCAGAAGTACGGCAGCGGCTGCCCGGTCATCACGCTGATCGGCTCCATCCGCGACAGGCAGCGCCTTGACGAGGTGTTTGAGCAGTATCATCCGCAGGTGGTCTTCCATGCGGCGGCGCACAAGCATGTGCCGCTGATGGAGCGCAGCCCGGCCGAGGCGATCAAGAACAACGTCTTCGGCACGCGCAACCTGCTCGCCTCCGCCAGCGAGCACGGCGTGGAGCGCCTGGTGCAGCTTTCCACCGACAAGGCCGTCAACCCGACGAACGTCATGGGCGCCACCAAGCGCATCACCGAGATGCTCATCCAGCGCTATGGCGAGAAGACGGACATGAAGTGCATGGCCGTGCGCTTTGGCAACGTGCTGGGCAGCCACGGCAGCGTCATCCCGCTGATGGAGGCGCAGATTCGCAAGGGCGGCCCGGTGACGGTCACGCATCCGGACATCGTGCGCTACTTCATGACCATCCCCGAGGCGGCGCAGCTGGTGCTGCAGGCGGGCGGCATCGCCAAGTCCGGCTCCATCTTCGTGCTGGATATGGGCGAGCCGGTGCGCATCATGGACCTGGCGCAGAAGCTCATCCGCGCCTACGGCTTCGAGCCGGACGTGGACATGCCCATCAAGATCATCGGCCTGCGCCCGGGCGAGAAGCTCTACGAGGAGCTGCTCATGGATTCCGAGCGGGACAAGATGACCCGAACCGCGCACAAGAAGATCTTCGTGGCGAACGTGGACCGCGTGGATGACGCGCAGTTTGAGCGGATGATGAAAACGCTCGAGGAGGTCGTGGACAAGAACGACGAGCGCGCGGTGGAGGCGATCGCCGAGGTCGTGCCGACATACCACCCCTGGAAGAACGGAAAGCCGGAGAAGGCAAAGGCTGCCGGCTGAAAACAGAATCAAGCATCCCGACGCAAAGAGAATTGCGCCGGGATGCTTTGTATGGGAAGAATGGACGAAACAGATTCGTTGAATAGGAGAAGAAAAAACCGGACTGTCTGCCAGTCCGGTCATGGATATGCAAATCACAGGGAAGAGAGGATGCGCACGACGCTGTCCAGCGCCTCGTTCAGCTCGCGGAATTCGGAAACGGAGAGGTTTTCGGCCTGCACCTGAATCTGACGGGAGATGGTCGCGCGGATAGCGGCGAGCTTCTCCTCGCCGGCGGGCAGCAGGACGATGTTCACCACGCGGCGGTCGTTTTCGTCATGCTGACGATCCACATAGCCGGCCTCGTACAGGCGATCCACCAGCGGGGTGATGTTCGGCTTGGCGATGCCCAGGCGGCGGGAAATCTCGGAGACGGACATCGTGCCCACATCGCTGAGCATGGCCAGCACCTGAACGTGGGAGAGCGGGGTACCGTGTTCGCGCTGAACCAGATCCATGTGCAGCAGGCGCTTCTTGATCAGCGGAAGAATGTGGAACATATTCTGGGCAACATTGTCAATCATCGCGGGATCAATCGAGCGTTTCTTTGTCATATGCGAACTCCTGAATACCAGATTTTTTACGGGGCAGCGTGGCTGCGCGCCCGGTTCAAAACGATGATATTTTACATGTTTTATGTAGAAAGAGCAAGGGGAAATCCTGATGTTTTCACAATTATTCTGCATTTCGTGAAATGGTGATAAAATTTCACCCGGCTTTAGGAGGTTTCGCTTATTGGTGAAAAGAATCCGGCGATGGCATCTTGTGAAGTTTTGCCGTCGCTTTACAGATCGCGTCAAATCGGTTACAATAGCATCATGGATGATATGGTGTAAACCCAGTCGGGGAGGGCATATTGATGAACATCTTCACGGTCGCAAAGAGCGTCTTCTCTCTGAATGCGCTGATCTATCTGGCGATTCTGATCGTGCTGCTGACGGCGCTCGTGCGCTGCGTGCTGCCGCTTGCGCGCATGGCGGGCAGGCTGCGCCGCGCCGCCCGCGTGATCATCACCGAGAACAAGCAGAACAAGGAGAAAAAATCCTGGAATGATCTCCACTTCCTGGGCGATAAGCTGGAAGGGCCGTGGGCGGACTTCCTGCAGAACGCGGAGCTGCGCGACGCGCACGGGGAATCCTGCGACGTCTCCCAGTACATCTGCGAGGAGACGGTGATCTACGCCGTGGGCGGCACGCGCCTGGCGGAGATCACGCCGGGCATCCTCACGTCCTTGGGCATCCTGGGCACGTTTTTGGGCCTGGTGACCGGCCTGTCCGGCCTCAACCTCAACGCGGCGGATACCTCCGCGCTGCTCGCCGCCATGGAGAAGCTGATCGGCGGCATGAGCACGGCGTTCCTCACGTCCATCGCGGGCGTCGTCGCGTCGATCTTCTTCAACCTGATGAACACCCACTATACGGGCAAGTGCGAGAAGGCGATCGACCGCTTCTGCGAGGTGTTCAGCCTTTACGCGCTGCCCAAGCCTGTCTCCCAGGAGACGGCGATGCTCACCCTGCAGCAGGAACAGACGGCCTACATCCGCCAGGCGGTGGAGGAGGTCAGCCAGAAGATGGCCGTGCAGATGGAGCAGAGCATCCTGCGCGCGATGCTGCCCGTGCAGCGCTCGATGGACAATTTCATCCTCGCCGCCACGCAGGCGCAGGTGGAGGGCGTCGACCGCATCGCGCAGGTGTTCGTGCAGCGCATGAATGCGGTGCTGGCCAATGAGTTTGACCATCTTCGCCAGGTGCTGCGCGAGACGGGTGCCGAGCAGCAGAAGGCGCAGCAGGAGATGCGCGCTGCGACCGAGGCGATCGCCCAGATGACGCAGGACGTTGTGAACATGCATCAGCTCTCCCAGGGCGTGCTGGAGCATTTCCGCGACTATGTGGCGGATATGGACGCCTCCCGCGCGCATGTGGAGGAGACGAACCAGAAGACGCTGGAGCTGCTCGCCGCGATGAACAAGACCAGCGGCCAGCAGGCCATGTACCTGGCCAAGCTGCAGGATTATCAGGCGGCGCTCACCGCGAACCAGCAGCAGTACGCCGCGTGGACCGACAAGTTCCTGACCAGCGCGCAGGAGCAGACGCGCATCACGAGCCGCGAGATGGACCGCGTCGTGGAGGAGATGCACGAGGGCGCGCAGGCGCTTTCGGGCAGCTACGAGACGTTCACCAGGCAGACGCAGGAGAACCTGGCGAAGACGACGGCGCTGTTTGACGAGAGCATCACCGCCTCGATCCGCCAGATGAACGAGACGCTGAACGCCATGCGCGAGACGACGCGCACGATGCCGCAGATGCTCTCCCAGAGCCGCGAGCGCTATGCCGAGCAGGTGGATCAGTTCGTGACCGCGCTGGTGCGGCTGCAGAAATCCATGGAGAAGCTGAGCGCGGCAGCGGACGACGTGGCGCGCCAGAGGAAGGAGTAACCCATGCGCCCGGGAAAGAGAATTCGGCGCAGCCGGGACAGCGGCAGCTATTGGATCTCATATTCCGATATGATGGCCGGCATGCTCTTCACGTTCGCGCTGATCCTGTTCATGGCGGTGTATCAGCTGGTCGACCTGCAGCAGAAGAAGACCATCGAGCTGGAAACGAAGGAAGCGCAGCTCTCCACCCAGCAGAGCCTGCTGATCGACCAGGAGGCCCAGCTTAAGGACAAGGAGGAGCTGCTGGCGACGACGACGCTGATGCTGCAGGAGCAGCAGAAGGAGCTGGACGAAAACCGCACGGCGCTGACCGCCGCGCAGCAGAGCCTGTCTCTTCAGCAGAGCAAGATCGAGGAGCAGGCGGCGCTGCTGGCCGCCCAGCAGACGGAGATCGACAAGCTGATCGGCCTGCGCTCGCGCATCATCGAGGAGCTGCGCGACGAGTTGCGCCGCGAGAACCTCGACGCGGTGGTGGACCGCAACACCGGCGCGATCGCTTTTACCGGCGCGGTGCTCTTTGACACGAACCGCAACGAGCTCAAGGACAGCGGCAAGGCGCTGCTCAATGCATTTATTCCGGTGTATATCCGCACACTGATGAGCGAGGAGAACCGGGACTACGTCGGCGAGATCATCATCGAGGGCCACACGGACACCTCCGGCTCGTACCTGCACAACCTGGCGCTCTCCCAGGAGCGCGCGTTGGCCGTGGCGGAGTACTGCCTGGGACCGGAGATGACGGAGCTGACGAGCGCGGAAAAGCAGCTGCTGCAGCAGATCCTCACGGCGAACGGCCGCTCCTACGCCGATCCGGTGTACATGGCGGACGGCGTGACGGTGGACATGGAGGCGTCCCGGCGCGTGGTCTTCAAGTTCCGCATGAAGGACGCGGAGATGATCGACCAGATGAGCGCCATTCTGGAAGGACAACAGGGGGAGTAACGTGTATAAGGCAATGAAGGCGCTGGCGATCGCCGCGCTGATCGTCACGATTGCAGGCGCGGGCGCGGTGCTCTACGGCATCAATACGTTTGCGCCGGTGGTGGAGCAGACGTCCGTGCTCGTCACGCCGGCGGCGCAGGCGCAGGACATCTTCGATCAGGCGACCGCCCAGGTCCGCGACGGCACGTTTACCGGGCGCGTGTTCGGCGATGCGGCGGGCCTGGACGCGCAGGACTGTACGTTTCTGACGGTCACCGTGCGGTTGGCCAACCGGGGCTTCTTCCCGGCGGAGTGGATCGCGCTGGACGTTCAGCCTGCGGAGGGCGACATCCTGCAGCTGGACAACGTCCAGGCGAACGTGCTCGCCAGCGGCAGCCAGGGCGACGTCGCGGCGACGATCCTGCGTGCGGGCGATGCGGCGGACACGCAGCGCGCGTTCACGGTGAGCTGCTATGTCTTTGGCAGGAAGGTCACGCTCCAGGGCAGCGCAAAGGAAGGCGCATAGAAAACAGAATCGATGGGAAGCCTGACAGCAATGTCGGGCTTTCTTTTTTATACGCTTTTGCATCTGAATGGCTTTCTTATGCGCGAAGCGAAGAAGGGGTTTGGGGATGAAATCCTCAAGCGGGGTTTGGGGCCTGCGGCCCCAACGTCTCACGCGATGAATCGGAGGATAATGTAGGAATGACAAGCCTGCTGCGCGCGCAGTACAGCCCCGGCCAATGGGCGCTGGTCTTCTTTTTGTACAGCTTCACCGGCTGGTGCTGGGAGGTTTTGCTGTACCTCGCCCGGGACCGGCGGCTCGTCAACCGGGGGTTCCTCTCGGGGCCGCTTCTGCCGGTGTACGGCTTCGGCGCGCTGGGCATGCTGATCGTCTGCCTCCCCGTCAAGGAGAGCGTGGGCAAGGTGATGATCGTGGGGATGATCGCGGCCAGCGTGCTGGAATACGCGGCGGGCGCGCTGGTGCTGCGCATCCTGCACACGCGCTACTGGGATTACTCGGGACAGCGGATGAACCTCGGCGGGCATGTATGCCTGATGTCCGCGCTGACGTGGGCCGCGTTCGCGGTGGTCGTCGTCTGCATCCTGCATCCGCTGTTTCAGCCGTCGGTCAGCAGGATTCCGGAGGGCCTCTGCGGCGCGATGGCCGGGGCACTCGCTGTGTTTGCGCTGGGCGACGCCATCCCGAAAGGACTAAAACGGCGCAGGCGGACATAAAGAAAGAAGGACCGCGCGGCGCGATCCTTCTTTGAACTGCTCAGCGGCAGCATCCGCATGCGCCGCCGCTGTGCGTGCCGGCCGTGCTGCCGCTGCAGCCCAGGCCGGTGGTGCTGGTGTAGTTGCCGCAGGTGCAGCTCACGTTGCGCGCGCGGATGGCATCCTCGTCGCACAGCGCCTGCGGGAAGAGCGGGAGGCTGAAGAACTCATCGCAGACCGAATCCGCGAACTCCTCGCACGGCGGAACCTCGCAGAAGCCGTAGCTGGGCACCAGCATCTCGACCTTCGCCAGCACCTTGAGCACGACCGTCACGCAGATTTCCAGACAGAAGATGTTGTTGCCGACGTATGTACCGGAGACGCAGATGGCGGAGACCATCGCCTCGATGTTGTAGGGCACGATGGACTCATCCGGGATGGAGAGCAGCACGTCGCGGTCCACCGTGACCACGCCGCGGCCGATGTATTCGCGGCAGTTTGCGTCGGTGAAGAGGATGTCGATGGGCACGTCGACCTGACCGCGCACGCGGGCGAAGCACGGACGGTCGCACAGGCGCTCGACGGAGAGGTTGCGGATGGTGCCTTCGGTCGTCGTGGAGCGGCAGCTCTCAAAGGTGATGGGCATCGTGGGCTGGTTGCAGTTCTCGGTGCTCTGCTCTCCGCCGCCGCAGCTCGAGGGCACCAGGCCGTAGCTGATGAGCGCCACGCGCTGGTCGCTGAGCTGTTCCTGGAACAGGCAGCTGTCGTACACGCGCTGCACCTGGATGCAGACCCGCTCGTTCAGGCCGTTCAGGATTTCATTCCCGGCGACGGTGCATGGACAATGCGTGGAATTTGCGTTTTTGTAGGAATAAAAACTCATGGCGCACGCCTCCTTGGGCAAGTCGTTATGAGGGGGATTCCTCACGATTCCAGAGTATGCCGGCCGGGAGGCGGCGTGCATGAAAACCGGACGTCTGGAGGGAAGCCGATGCGCAGTCGGGGAAAGGGCAAACGGGCGGCGGCGCTTCTCGCGCTGGCCGCTTTCGCGTGCGCGGGCGGCGCGGCGATGTGGCGGGTACAGGCGCGGCGCGTGCCGCTGACGATCGAGGTGGTCGCTCCGCAGGCGGACGCGCTGGCTGCCGCGGCGCTGCAGGAGGAGGGGAAGCCGAGAGTGCTGCTGTATCACACGCACACCTGGGAGGCCTACGAGATGACCGAGGACGCGCAGTACACCCCCACGGAGACCTGGCGCACCCGGGACGAGCGCTTCAACATGCTGCGCGTGGGCGAGGAGCTGGCCAAATGCCTGCGCGATCTGGGCTTTGCCGTGGTGCACGACACGACGGCGTTCGAGCCGCCGAACCTGTCGAGCGCCTATACGCGCTCGCTGGCGATGCTGGAAACGCGCCTGGCGGCCGGGGAAACCTACGACTACATCTTTGATATCCACCGCGACGCGTACAGCGGGCTGTACAACGGCGCGAACTGCATCGAGCAGGACGGTAAGCGGATCGCCTATGTGATGCTGCTGGTGGGCAAGGGGACCGGCGCGACGGGCTCGGGCTTCGACGAGCGGCCGGACTGGCCGAAAAACCTCGACCTCGCGCAGCGCATCACAGACTGCATGAATGCGCAGGCGGAGGGCGTGTCGCGCGAGGTCAAGGTCAAGACGGGGCGGTTCAACCAGCACGTCTCCACCGGCGCGCTGCTCATCGAGGTGGGCAACAACCGCAACACGCTCGATGAAGCGCTGGCGGCCTGCCCGATCATCGCGCAGGCGATTGCGCAGGTGTACGCGCAGGATGCGTCAGATGAACTTGCGCATGTGCGTTAGCGCAGCCTTTTCAAGGCGCGAGACCTGCGCCTGACTGATGCCGATCTCGGAGGCAACCTCCATCTGCGTGCGCCCCTGGAAGAAGCGCAGGTTCAGGATCTTCTGCTCGCGCTCGCTCAGGCGGCGCATGGCCTCGCTGATGGCGATGTGCTCCAGCCAGCTCTCCTGGCTGACGCTCTCGTCGCGCACCTGGTCGCCGATGGTCAGCGCGTCGGCGTTGTCCCCGCCGATGGGCTCGCAGAGGCTGACCGGGTCCTGAATCGCCTCGAGCGCCAGCGTCACGTCCTCCTCGTCGAGCTCCAGCCTTTTTGCAATCTCCGCGACGGTCGGCTCCCGGCCGAGCTCGCGGCTGAGCCTGTCGCGCATGCCCAGCGCCTTGTAGGCGATGTCCCGCAGCGAGCGGCTGACGCGGATGGCGTTGTTGTCCCGCAGATAGCGCCGGATTTCGCCGATGATCATCGGCACGGCATAGGTGGAAAAGCGCACGTTCTGCGTCACGTCGAAGTTGTCCAGCGCCTTGATGAGCCCGATGCAGCCGACCTGAAACAGGTCGTCCACATTCTCGCAGCGGTGCTGGAACCGCTGGAGCACGCTGAGCACCAGACGCAGATTGCCGCGGATGAACTCCTCCCGGGCGGCCTCGTCGCCGCCGTGCACCAGGGGAAACAGCTCGCGCATGCGTTCATTGGAGATGACGGGAAGCGTGGAGGTATCCACGCCGCAGATTTCAACTTTGCCGATCGCCATTTGCCTTGCCTCCTCATGGGGAAAAGATAAACGCATTATGACGGCGGTCTGCGCAAAATATTCCCGCGGAAGGTGGTCATAATTCGGCGGAAGCAGCATATGGAGAAGAGATCATTTTTTTGAAAAAGAGGGAAAGGGGACGCGCGTATGACGTTTTGCGAGCTGAGAAAGAAGGACGTCATCTGCATCGGCGACGGACGGCTGCTGGGCCGGGTGACGGATCTTGAGTTTGACGCGTCGAGCGGGCACATCCGCGCGCTGATCGTGCCGGGCGGCACGGGCATGTCCTGCCTGCTGCATGGGGACAGGGGCGCCATGAGCATTCCCTGGCAGCAGATCGCCTGCATCGGCGACGACGTGATCCTCGTCTCCCAGGCGGCGTGCCGGCCCTGCGGAAAATAACCGATAGAAAGCGGAGCGCAGGGTCAAGGCTTTTATACAAACAAAACCCTATAAAGACTGCACGCCAAAAAAGAAGTTTACGTTTGGCGCGTCCGGGGGTATAATACAAGCGGATATTTCTAAAGAAAGAGGTCGAATGCTGCGATGAAGTGCATCTATTGCAACTGCACGGAGAGCCGCGTTGTCGATTCCCGTCCGACGGAGGACGGCGCGATCCGACGCCGCCGCGAATGCGAGGGCTGCCAGCGCCGGTTCACGACATATGAGAAGATCGAAATGCTGCCGGTGTTCATCATCAAGAAGGACAAACGCCGCGAGCAGTTCGATCCGGCCAAGGTGAGGGGCGGCATCCTCAAGGCATGCGAAAAGCGCCCGGTGCCCATCGAGGAGATCGAGAAGCTGGTGAACCGCGTGGAGACCAGCGTCTGTCGCAAGATGGAGCAGGAGGTCACCAGCGAGGAGATCGGCCAGCTGATCATGGAGGGGCTCAAGGACCTGGACGAGGTGGCGTACATCCGCTTTGCGTCGGTGTACCGCCAGTTCAAGGACGTGCAGTCCTTCATGCAGGAGCTCCAGCAGCTGCTGGACAGCCAGAATAAGTCGGAAGAATAACGGGATAATTGCCGCCAAAGTCGCTCATGCTGTCCATGAAGACCATTCATGGAGGCGGGAGCGATGGAAAACAACAGGCGGCATCGTTTGGGCATTGCGCTGGCCGTGGCAGCGCTGGCGCTGAATCCCTGGCTGGGCGCGCGGGAGACCGTGCAGGTTTCCTCCGCGCAGGCGGACGCGGGTGAGACGCGCATCCTCATTCCGGGCGGCCAGGCCGTGGGCGTGGCGCTCAAGACGCAGGGCGTGCTGGTGGTCTCCCGGGCGAGCCGCCAGGAGATCAAAACGCCGCTGCGCGTGGGCGACGTGATCCTGTCCGTGCAGGGGGAAAGCGTCCTGAGCGCGCAGGAGCTGGCCCAGCGGGTGAGCGCCCTTGAGCGCGACAGCGTGGAGCTGCAGGTGCTGCGCGGCGGCAAGGAGATCACCGTGCAGGCGGCTGTGCCCGTGAGCGAGACGGACGGAAGGCGCAGGCTGGGCGTCTGGGTGCGCGACAGCACGGCAGGCGTGGGCACGCTTTCCTACATCGATCCCCAGAGGCAGACCTACGGCGCGCTGGGGCATGCGATCGTGGACGGCGACACGGGCGAGATGCTCTCCGTGCTCGACGGCGCGATCATGCAGGCGCGCGTCGTCGGCGTGACGAAGGGAGAAAACGGCCGCGCGGGCGAGCTCAAGGGCAGCTTCCTCAAGGAGAACCGGCAGATCGGCACGCTCCGGCACAACTGCGCGTACGGCATCTACGGCACGATGGACACGCAGCCGGAGACGCTGCTCTATCCGCAGGGGCTGCCCGTGGGCACGCGGGAGCAGGCGCATCCGGGTAAGGCGACGATTATCTCGACGGTCGATGAAGAGGGCCCCAAGGAATACAGCGTGGAGATCCTGCGCTGCTTTGCGCAGGACAAGCCGAGCCAGAAGGGCATGATCCTGCGCGTGACGGACGAACGGCTGCTGGAGAAGACGGGCGGCATCGTGCAGGGCATGTGAGTGATTGATAATAGGGACAACCTCAAAAAGTCTTGTGGATCAAGGCTTTTTTGAGAGGCTGTCCCTTTTTCTTTACCCGTTTTTCAATGCTTGTATGCCTTTGCGCACTAAATGAAGAACAGCACAACACATTCCGTCCAAAAGCGGACACGACGATTAAAGGAGGTCATCAATGAATACAACAATCACAGCTTTCTGCAATCAGAAAGGGGGCGTCGGTAAATCGACCTCGTGCGTCAACCTCGGGATCGGTTTGGCTCAGGAGGGCCAGAAGGTTCTGCTGGTTGACTGCGACCCACAAGGAAGCATGACCATCAGCCTCGGCTGGTCGCAGCCGGACAGGCTGACCGATACGCTGTCCACCGCGATGCTCGCCACCATGCAGGACGAGCCGTATGACGTGACGCAGGCCATCCTTCATCACAGCGAGGGCGTGGACATCCTCCCGGCCAATATCGAGTTGTCCGGCGTCGAGGTGTCCATGGTCAACGCCATGAGCCGCGAGAGCATCCTGAAGCAGACGCTTGAACCGCTCAGGGGCAGATATGACCGCATCCTTCTGGACTGTATGCCCTCGCTGGGGATGCTGACGGTCAACGCGCTGGCGGCAGCGAACAGCGCCCTCATTCCCGTGCAGGCCCAGTACCTCTCGGCAAAAGGTCTGGAGCAGCTGCTCGGAACGATTGCGAAGGTGCGCAGGCAGATCAACCCGAAGCTGACTATCGACGGCGTGCTGCTGACGATGGTGGACAGCCGGACGAATTACGCGAAGGAGATCAGCGGCATCATCCGGGAGACCTACGGCAGCAGGCTCAGAATCTTTGCGACGGAGATTCCGCGCTCCGTCCGCGCGGAGGAAATCAGCGCTGAGGGCAGGAGCATCTTTGCTCATGATCCGAACGGCAAGGTAGCACAGGCGTACAGGGAACTGACGAAGGAGGTGCGTGCGATTGAAAGAAAGAAGCAACATCAGCTTGAAGCCGCTCGATGACATTTTCTCCACCGAGGAGAGCCGGGCGGACGCGCAGCGGGAGAAGGTGACGATGGTTCCGCTGGACGCGCTGCATCCGTTCAGGAATCACCCCTTCAAGGTGATGGACGACGAGAAGATGATGGATACGGCACAGAGCATCCGCGAGCATGGCGTGCTCGTTCCGGCGATTGTCCGCCCGCTGGAAAGCGGCGGGTATGAGCTGGTATCGGGCCATCGCCGCAAACGCGGCTGCGAGCTGGCAGGACTTGCCGAAATGCCGGTCATCATCCGGGATATGGACGACGATACCGCGATCCTCTACATGGTCGATTCGAACATCCAGCGCGAGACGATTCTGCCCAGCGAGAGGGCGTTTGCGTACAAGATGAAGCTGGAAGCGTTGCGACATCAGGGTGAACGTCGTGACTTGACTTCATCCCAAGTTGGGATGAAGTTGCAGGCATTGGACATCGTTGGTCAACAGGCAGGTGATAGCCGAAATCAGGTGCATCGGTATATCCGCTTGACCGAACTGATTCCTGAACTGTTGAACATGGTGGACGAGCGCAGGATTGCGTTCAACCCGGCGGTGGAGCTTTCCTACCTGAGCCGTGAGGAACAGACCCTGCTTCTGGATGCGATGGATGCGGAGCAGGCCACGCCGTCGCTCTCGCAGGCCCAGCGGCTGAAGAAGTTCTCGCAGGAGGGCAAGCTCACATGGGAATCCATGTCGGCCATCATGTCCGAGGAAAAGAAGTCGGAGGTGGACAAGGTCACGCTCACCGGCGACAAGCTCCACAAGTATTTCCCCAAATCGTATACGCCCCGGCAGATGGAGGATACGATTATCAAGCTCCTTGAGGGCTGGCATCGCAAGCAGATGCGCTCGATGGAGCGGTAAGCGTCACAGAAAGTTGTGGCGCTTTTGTTTTGCCCTGAAATGAACAACGGAATCAGAAACTGGCCGGTGATCCGGCTCTAGGGCCGCGAAAGCGGCAGGAAGGATACAAAGTGAAAACCAAAAAACAGGTCAAAAGCAAGGCGGCGATGATGCTGGAGCTGGTGCTGGTCGTCGGCGGTCTGGCTACGGTTGCTGGCTCCTTTCTCCAACAGATGCTCGCGGAGAAAGACGACATGAAGGAATACGCCGAGCTGCTGGAAACGTCGCAGCAGCCCGCGGGCGGCGGGATGGATGCTCAGCCGTGGACGACGGATTCTCCCGCAGATCTTCCGGCGCAGGCGGACATCCTCCCGGAAGCGGGAGAGGATGAACCGGCAGCGGCATCGCCCGAAACCAGCGCCGCGCCGGACAGACCGGCGCAAACGCCGGAGGCGACAGCGGCACCCGTGGCCCAAGCGGATGATGCGACGCCCGTCAACCTGTCCGCATACAAGGCGCAGAACCGTGATTTCATCGCATGGCTGTACATCCCCGGCACGGGCGTCAATTATCCGGTGGTCTGGTCGGATGATTCGGACTACTATCTGAATCACACCTTCACAGGCCGGGCGAGCAGAGTGGGCACGCTACTTTCTCTTTCCAGAACGGACTATGCTGCGCCCAGTCAGAACATCGCCATCTACGGACATCACCTGCGCACAAACAACATGTTCACGCCGCTGCTTTCCTACAAGAAGCAGAGCTTCTGGCAGGAGCATGACAGCATCGTGCTGGATTCGCTCTACCGCAGAGAAACCTATCGCGTGTTCGCCGCGCTGAATATGAACATTCAGGAGTGGGACCCGTCCGTGGCGGATTTCCCCAGCGGCGAGGCATTTATGGCGTTTGTGCAGAGGGCACAGGCGCTTTCATTTTATGACACGGGCGTGGAGGTGAATGAAGAGGATGAAATTGTGACCCTCATCACCTGTGACCGCAGCTATGCCGGAGCAGACGGCAGAATGGTGGTCATGGCGGTCAAGCAGTAACAGGAGGTGCCTATGGAACGAAGAACAAAACGAAGAAGAGGAACGGCGCTGTTTCTGGCGCTGGTGATGCTTGTATCCCTGCTTCCGCTCAACGTGCTTGCGGAAAGCGATGACATCATCGCGCAGGTGGAAGCGGAGAGCACAGAGGAAGAACAGGAGGCCGAAGCCGATACGATGGAATCCCCGGAGGAAGGGGATTTTTTGATGCCCGAAGTTGCGTCGGAGGACATTCCGGCAGAGACTTCTCCGCAGGAAGAAGGCACGCAGGAACCTCCCCAGTCGGAGGAAGCCCCGGAGGGGTTGCTGGAGGAGCTTCCGACAACCGAAGCCGAACCGGAGGAAATCACGGATGAGCCGGAGGCTGTGGAACCTCCCCCTGATGATGAATCGGCAGAGGAGCAGCCGGAAGAACAGCCGGGACCCCTTTCCGTCCGTGATGCGCTTTGGCAAAGCGATCACGCCTATGTGCTGATGCAGGGGCCTGCCCCGCTCTGGTGCTCGGCGGATATGACGCAGGGCGTGCTCTATGAGATCGCGGCGTGCAACTCCGTGCTGCTGGCGACGGAGGTTGTGGAGCAAGATGCGGGCGACATGGTTCGGGCCTGGCTGATGACCGAGGAATACGAGGTGCTGTGCGGCTATGTCTCCATCGAGGTGCTGAATGCATACGCCCTGACAGACGAGGAAGCCGAAGCGCTGGCAGGGCAGCTCTGGGCATGGCCGGTGGAGACGGAGGCGGGTACCCGAACCGTGTTCGTCATCGAAGGCGAAAAAGCACAGGAGGACATGCCGGAGCAGGAGGAAACGCCGGAGTGGGATGACCCGGATGAGGTCATCGTCAGCGATCAGTGGGACGGATTCCTGTCCGACTACACGGATGACAGCACTGAGGCCGTCTTGGTTGCCCAGCCCGGCGACTACATCGCCGTGACGACAGACACGCGCGCTTACCTCTGCGTGGACGAAACCATCGACGATGAATACGGCTATGACGGCGACGATTACGCCGGACATTTCGTGAACGACGCCGTGCTGCGCGTCGTTTCGCTGGCGCAGGACGGCTGGGGCCGGGACTGGTACGAGGCCGAATATGAGTTCGGAGAGGCGCTGGACAACGGCAAGTACCTGTGGACAGACGTGGGGACGATCTTCGTGCTGGCGTCGGAAACGCAGCCCACGGATGCGCAGGCGCTGACGATCACGGACCACGCCTACCGCGAAACGCCGCCGCAGATTGCGCTTTTCAGCATGAGCACCACCGGGATGGACGGCTTTTCGCTGAGAAGCTGCTCGCAGTCAACGCCCTACGTCTACGCAGGGCAGACGGACGTATACGCCACCTCCGGCCATGACAGCGAGTATCCGCAGATTGCCTCGCTGCCGGGGCACGGCACGATTTACGCGACCCCGCACTACATCAACAACTGCGTGGTCTATTGCCTGGAGCACACCATGCCCGGCCCGAATGCGAATGATGGGGACGGCGGCAGGCATCCCACCGGCCCGTACACCATCGTCGATCTGGACACCTACGAGCGCACGCTCGGCGCGTCCGGCTACATCTTCAAGACGGAAACCATGCACGCGCTGGCATGGGTGCTGCGCCACACCGTGCCCTTCATGGAGCTGGCGCGCTCGGATGCGAACAACACGGTCTGGTCGCGCGTCGCGGGCCAGTTCGCCATGCGCGAGGTCATCAAGGAGATGGAGGGCGAGTTCTATGTGCGCGAATACTGGATCATGGAGGACTTCGTGCGACAGGCGGGTCAGGCTCCCGCAGTCTATCTGGAATACGCCCGCTGGCTGGCGGAGAACGGCATCGCCTACGGACGCATGTCGGGCAACATTACCGCGTCCGGGAAATCCATGCAGCCCTCCGGCAGCGGCTATGTGGCGACGGTCACGCTGACGACGGATGCGGACAGGATGCGCATCAGCCGCGACGTGGGCGAGCTGACCGGCAACAGCGGCGGCTCCGACTGGCAGTATTACTACCTGTACAGCGGCGACACGATCTCTGTTGCCAGCGCGTCGGCAAGCCTGTCCTTCACGGTGGAATCGCATCCCTCCTCCGATGACGAGGCCAACTTTCTGGTCGGCATCCCGTCCGTGGAGATTCAGAAGGTACTGATTCCGCAGGATGGCGATCCCGTACCGATGAAGGCCGTCCGCCTCTCCTTCGAGGTGCCGATGGGCGCGGTGTCCGTCACCAAGCGGGGCGATTCGGGCACGCTGCTGTCCGGCGCGGTATTTGAGCTGGTCAGCAGCGCAGGAGCTGTGCTGGCAACGCAGACGACGGGCAGCGACGGCGTGACGACGTTCACGAATGTCCAGCCGGGAACGTATACCGTGCGCGAAAAGAGCGCGCCGGAGGGATACCTGCTCAGCGCGAACGCTGCGCAGAGCGTAAACGTGGCGGCGGGCAATACGGCGGCGGTGACGTTTTCCAACGACATCATCCGGGGCAAAATCCGCATTCAGAAGACGGATGAGCTGACGGGCAAGGCGCTGGCGGGCGCGACGTTCATGATCACCCGTCTGTCTGCACCGCCCGCGCATAATGGCGCAGGCGTCGGTCAGGTGGCGGCGACCATCACGACGGATGCAAGCGGCGTCGCGGAAACCAGCCTTTTGGATTGGGGCCGCTATCAGGTCAGGGAGACGGGCGTCCCGCAGTTCTACAAGGACAAGAGCTTCAGCGCCGAGGTGTCCGTGACCCAGAGCGGGCAGACCGTGACGCTGGACGTGACCAACGAGCCGATTGCAGGCTGGATTCAGCTCACCAAAACGGACAGACTGGACGGTACGCCGATTGCGGGCGTGCAGTTCGACATCTATGAAAACGATGAGTACGGCAACGCGCTTGCCGGGACGATGACGACGGATGCAAGCGGCGTGGCGACCTCTCCGGCGCTGCGCAAGGGCAGCTATCTGGTGTGTGAGCACGGCACGCCGACGGGCTACTGCGCGGACAGCATTGAGCTTTCGGCAGAGGTAAGACCGACGGAAACCACGTCCATCACGGCGACGAATCAGCCGATTCAGGGCAGAATCCGCATCGTTAAAGCCGACGAGCTGACGGGTGAAACACTGGCGAGCGCGGAGTTCACGGTCACGCGCGTATCCGGCCTGCCCTCGCACAATGGCACGGGCAACGCGGAGATCGTTGCGGTCATCACGACGAACGCGGAGGGTATCGCGGAGACGCCGCTGCTGACGTGGGGTGAGTATCAGGTCAAGGAAACCGGGGTGCCGGAGCATTTCGTCGATAACCGCTTTACGGCGAACGTCGTGATCGACAAGGAGAACCTCGAAACCTACACGGTGGATGTGACCAACGAGCCGACGAAGGGCTTCATTCAGCTCAACAAAACGGACAGGCAGAACAGCAATCCCATCGAGGGCGTGACGTTCGACATCTTCTACAATGACCAGTACGGCGAGGGGCTGGCGGCGACGATGGTGACAGGTTCGGACGGCGTGGCGACCTCCCCGGCGCTGCGCAAGGGCCGGTACATCGTCCGTGAGCGCGGCGAGACGGCGGGCTATGTCTTTGAGGAGGTCACGCTGCCCGCGACGGTTCATTCGGACGAAACGACGCCACTTGAAGCGACCAACCGCCATGTGACCGTGCGGCTGAAGCTCTACAAGCGCGACGTGGACGAGTATGACGGAGATGACCCGAACATGAGCGAGGCCATGCCCGTCCTGTTGCAGCTGCCGGAGCCTGCATACATCGCGGAGCCGGTCACGCGCGGCGACGGCAAACTGACGGGCGCGGTGTTCCGCGTGCTGGCGGGCGAGGACATCCTGGATCGTCAGGGGAATGTGGTCTATGCACAGGGTGACACGGTGGTGGATTCCATCCAGACAGCGGGCGAGGATGCCTGCGCCGTGACGGACGAGCTGTGGCCCGGCCTGTATGAGATTGTGGAGCTCACGCCGCCGGAGGGCTACGCGCCCAGCGGCGAGCATTTCTTCGTGGATGCCCGCAGCGCGGCGCAGCAGTCCCGGACGGCCATCGTGACCTATGAGGGCCTGAAAACGAACCAAATCACGATGGGCGCGCAGGCCATCGTGAAGGTGCTCGGCGACAGGGAGCAGGATTCCGACCCCAAGCGCGTGGAGAAGCCGGAGCCCGGCGCGGAGTTTGAGGTGTATCTGCGCAGCGCGGGAAGCTATGAAAACGCCCGCGAGCTTGAGCGCGATCTACTCGTCACCGATGAAAACGGCTACGCGATGACCAAGCCGCTGCCGTATGGCATCTACGTTTTGCGGCAGACGAAGGGCGCGGAAGGGTACGAGATCAAGGGCCCGATTGAGTTTCAAATCGACGGCACGGAGAGCCTGACCAATCCACCCGTGCTGACGCTGAGTGACAAGCCGATTCTCTACCGCCTGCGCTTTATCAAGGTTGACCGGGAAACCGGCAGGGAGATCACGCTGTCGAATGCTTCTTTCAGGCTGAAGGACGCGGACGGAAACACGGTGGTGCAGAAGGTTTACTACCCGAAGGAGCAGGAAATTGACACGTTCGTCACGGACGACACGGGCAGTGTGACGCTGCCGGAAACCGTGACATGGGGCGCATACACCGTGGAGGAGGTCAAGGCCCCGGAGGGCTACCAGATTCGGGACGAGGCGGTGAGCATCTTTGTCGGGCGCGACGGCGATACGGCGGATGAGGTCTATGCGCTGGATTTCGTCATCGAGGATGCGCCGGTGAAGGGCAGAATTGTGCTGGAAAAGGTCGGCCAGCAGCTGACAGGCTTTGAAGCGGTCACGGACATCTTCGGCAACGTCTGTCAGAGGCCCGCCTTTGAGGACAGGCCGCTGGCCGGTGCGGTGTTTGAGGTGCGCGCCGCCGAGGGCATCACCGGCAAGGACGGGACGGTCTGGTTCAGGGCCGGCGAGGTGGCCGATACGATCACCACGACGGGAAGCGGCATGGACAGCAGCAGGGAGCTGCCACTGGGGCGCTATGTGCTTGTCGAAGTGGATGCGCCTAACGGCTATGTGTTCAGCGAAAAGGAGTATGAGGCCATCCTGACTGCGCAGGACGATCAGACCCCGGTGGTCGAGGCCCATGTGAAGGCGCTCAATGCCTACATGCTCTGTGACATTACGCTAAAGAAGGAAAAGGAGGAGCTTAAGACCGTCACAGACGGCAGCCTTGTGCGTCAGGAGCTTGTGAATACGCCCGGCGAGGGCTTTGTGTTCGGCCTGTACAGCGCGGAGGACATCCGCATGGGCGACGTGGTGCTGATGGCGGATGCGCTGGTCGCCACAGGTGTGACCGATGCGCACGGCGACCTGGCCTTTGCCGGGCAGTTCCCGCACGGCGAATACCTGATCCGCGAGCTGGCTGCGCCGAAGGGCTGGAAGCTCAGCACAAAGACGTATCCCGTATCGCTAAAATCGGAAAGCGCGGTGGCAAACATCATCCGCGCGGAGCTGCCGGAGGCTGTTCACAATGAGCTGGTGTACGGCACGATCACGCTCACCAAGACGGACATCACGGGCGGCGAAACGCTGCCCGGTGCGCTGATCGAGGTGCGTGATGAGCAGGGCAACGTGGTCTACCGCGCATACACGGATGAGCACGGCGAAATCTCGGATATTCCTGTCAGGCCGGGGCGCTACACGTTCCGCGAGCTGCTTGCGCCGGAGGGCTATGCGCTCAGCGAGGCCGTCATGACCTTTGAGGTGGACGAGTGCGGGCAGGTGATGGGCGACCGTGTGATCCGTGACGACTATACGCGCGTGTGCATCCGCAAGCAGGACGAAAACGGCGAACCGCTTAAAGGCGTGGAGTTCGGCCTGTTTGCGGGAAATGGCGCGCAGGTGCAGACGGCGCTCACCGATGAAAGCGGTCTGGCGGTGTTTGAGCGCATCCCGTATGGCGAATATGAAATCCGCGAGACGAAGCCTCTGCCGGGCTATGTCAAGAATGAACATGCGCAGCGCGTCATCCTTGACGGGCATTTTGTGAACCCGGTCGAGCCGGTGGCGACGTTCGTCAACCGGCACATGCAGGTGCGCTGCATCAAGGTGGACACGTCCGGCCAGCGCCTTGCGGGCGTGGAGTTCGTGCTCATCAACGCGGACACGGATGAAATCGTGGAGGTCGTCACCAGCGACGGGGACGGCGTGTTCACGTTCCGCTGCCTCGATTATGGTGACTGGATCATCCGCGAATCCCGCGCACCGGAGGGCTTCAGCCGCATGGAGGACGTGGCGCTGCACGTCGATGAAGGCTGGACTGAGCCGGAGCCGATCACCTGCGTGAACATCCCAAATTCCTATGAGTTCATGAAAACGGACAATCGCGGCGAGCCGCTGGCGGGCGCGCGGTTTGCGCTGGAAGCGGAGGACGGGACGTTCATCCGCGACGATCTCATTTCGGGCGAGGACGGCATCGTCCATGTGACCGGCCTGAAGCCCGGCAGGTACGTCATCCGGGAGGTGGAGCCCGCCGAGGGCTTCGTGCTCACGGAGGAAACCCTCACCGTGACCCTCGACGAGAACTATGTTCCGCCGAAGAAGCTGCGCAGGCTGAAAAACTACCCGGAGGACTATTCCATCCTCCAGACGGGCGTGGACTTCCTGCTTACGCCGCTTGGCTGGGCTGGCATCGACTCCATGCTCGCCGGCATCGCTGTCTGGGCGCTGTACAGAACCAGGAAGCGCCGAAAGGCCAGAGAAAAGTAAGCATTTGGCAGAGCGCCGGGGCATGAATCCCGGCGCTTCTGCTGTCCCATTTCAGGAAACGGAGGCTTTCATGTGGCTGTTTTTCGCGTAGAGAAGAACCGGAATTACACGGTCATGAGCAATGTGCATCTCAAGGACAGGACGATTTCCCTCAAGGCCAAGGGGCTGCTGTCCGTCATCCTCTCCCTGCCGGAGGACTGGAATTACACGACGCGCGGGCTGGCTGCCATCTGCAAGGAGGGCGTGGACAGCATCGGCGCGGCCCTACGCGAGCTGGAGAGCGCCGGGTATCTCACCCGCCATCGCCTGCGCGACAAGGGCGGGCGCATTTCGGATACGGAGTATGTGGTCTATGAGAGCCCGCACAGGGAGCCGGAAGCGGAGAAGCCGGATACGGATTTGCCGGATACGGCTTCACCATGTACGGAAAACCCGTATATGGTTTTCCCGGATACGGATTTACCGCGAACGGATGCGCCGGATACGGAAAACCCTGCACAATTAAATACTCAACTATCCACTACTCAGGTACCCAATACGTATTTAGAAAAGCCCCAGAAATCAAATCCTTATCCAATCCATCCTCACAGGCCCCGGCGGGATTCGTCTTCCGCTGCGGATGACGATGCGATGGATGCGAGGGAATACCGGCTGACCCTGGACAGCGTGAAGGAGCAAATCGAATACGACGCGCTGGATACGCCGGGTGATCACGAACGCCTGGATGAAATTGTGAGCCTGATCACCGACACCCTCTGCACCAGAAAGTCGCATATCCGCATCGGCGGCGAGGATTTTCCCGCCGAGGTGGTCAAGAGCCGGTTCAGGAAGCTCGACATGTACCACATCGAGTATGTGTTTTCGAGGCTCGACAAGAAGCACACCGAGGTGCGCAACATCCGGCAATACCTGCTGACGACGCTGTACAACGCCCCGGCGACGATGATCAACTGCATTGATGCGGAGGTGCGAAGCCGTGGAATCCTGTAATCCCGATCAGGAAAGCGGACTGCAGGCCGCATGGGAGCATCTGGGCAATGCGGTCGTGGAGCGGGCGGCGCTCGACTACATCCGCGCAGTCAAAGCGCTGCACGCCCACCCGGAGGACGAGGCGTCTGCTGCGATGGTGCGGGACTGTGAGGACTTTTTCTGCACGAATCGGGTTCAGCTCTTTTCGGCGGTAGACGGGCGGGCGCTGCTTGAGGAGCTGCGGCGCGAAGTGCAGGGGCAGCACCTGGGGCGGAAAAAGCCCATGTCTGCCGCAACGGACAGACACGGTGCCCTCAGGGAAGGGGCGGCCCAACCGGAGCGGAGCGAATGAAAACAGGCAGCAGAATTCAATGGGTATTGCCGCCGTAGCGGCGGATGCGAAGGGAGGAATCGCTCATTCAGGAGGAGGTCGAGCAGCGCAGCCTGACGCTGGTGATCAATTCGGGCAAGATGACCGGGCGGGTGCTGAAGTCCGCCGTCGTGAAGCTCATGGCGCATAACAGGCAAAAGGCGCAGGGCAGGGGCGGCGATGTCCGCTATGCGGGCAAGCAGACGCTGAAGCAGCTCGTCGGGCAGAATCAGGGCGTGTCCAACGTCGAGCTGAACGACGCGGACATCCGCGATTTCAAGAAGATTCTGCGGCAGTACGGCGTCGATTATGCTGTCAAGAAAGTGGACGGGCAGGACAAGTTCCTCGTCTTCTTCAAGGCGCGCGACGCGGACGCCATCAACGCGGCGCTGACGGATTACGCCAGCCAAAAGGTGCAAAGGTCGCAGCGCCCATCCCTGCTCAAGAGGCTGCGGGAGATTGCCGCGCAGCTTCCTGCGCTGAATGCGGACAGGGACAGACACAGGCATCAGGAGCAGAGCCGATGAAGCTGAAAAAGAAGCTGATTCCCGTTCTGCCCTATGTGGGCATCGCGCTTGCGGCGACAAAGCTGCCGCAGGCATGGAGGCTTACGCCGGGCGCGGATGCCTCTCAGAAGCTCCTGTGCATCGGGCAGGGATTTGACCATGCGTTTTCAAGTCCATTGCCCAGCCTGCATCCCGGCGATGTGCTCATTGGCGTGCTGCTTGCGGTGCTTTTGCGGATCGTGGTTGTTGTGAAGAGCAGGAACGCGAAGAAGTACCGGCACAACACGGAGTATGGCTCCGCGCGCTGGGGCACGCATGAGGACATCGAGCCGTACATGAATCCCAAATTCCGCGGCAACATGATCCTCACGGCGACGGAGCTTCTGACGATGGAGAGCCGCCCGAAGAATCCCAAATACGCGCGCAACAAGAACGTGCTGGTCGTCGGCGGCTCCGGCAGCGGCAAGACGCGGTTCTTCGTGCTGCCAAACCTGATGCAGTGCCACAGCTCCTATGTCGTGACCGACCCGAAGGGCAGCGTGCTCGTCGAGTGCGGCCAACTGCTGCGGCGCAAGGGCTACCGCATCAAGGTGCTCAACACGATCAATTTTGCTAAGTCGATGCGCTATAACCCCTTTGCCTACATTCACAGCGAGAAGGACATCCTCAAGCTCGTGACAACCCTGATGGCCAACACGAAGGGTGAGGGTCAGGGCGGAGATCCGTTCTGGCAGAAGGCCGAGACGCTTCTTTACTGCGCGCTGATCGGGTACATCCACTACGAGGCGCCGGAGGAGGAGCAGAACTTCGCCACGCTCATCGAGATGATCAACCGCATGGAGGTCCATGAGGACGACGAGGAGTACAAGAACACCGTCGATGTGCTGTTTGAGGATCTGGAAAGGCAGAACCCGGAGCACTTCGCCGTGCGGCAGTACAGGAAATACAAGCTGGCGGCGGGCAAAACGGCGAAGTCGATCCTGATTTCCTGCGGTGCGCGGCTGGCGGTCTTCGATATTGCGGAGCTGCGCGCGGTGACGGCCTATGACGAGCTGGAGCTGGATACCGTCGGCGACAGAAAGACGGCGATGTTCTTCATCATGAGCGACACCGACGACACGTTCAACTTCCTGATCTCGATGGCCTACACGCAGATGTTCAACCTGCTGTGCGAGAAGGCTGACGACGTGTACGGCGGCAGGCTGGCGGTGCATGTGCGCTGCCTCATCGACGAGTGTGCGAACATCGGACAGATTCCACGGCTGGAAAAGCTGATGGCGACCATCCGCAGCCGCGAGATCTCCGCCTGTCTGATTCTGCAGGCGCAGAGCCAGCTCAAGGCGCTGTACAAGGACAACGCCGACACGATTGTCGGCAACTGTGACAGCTTCATTTTCCTCGGCGGCAAGGAGCCGACGACGCTCAAGGAGCTGTCCGCGACGCTGGGACGGGAAACGATTGACACCTACAATACGGGCGAGAGCCGCGGGCGGGAAACCTCTCATTCACTCAATTACCAGAAGCTCGGCAAAGAGCTGATGACGCAGGACGAGCTGGCCGTTTTGGACGGCAGCAAGTGCATCCTGCAGCTGCGCGGCGTCCGTCCGTTCCTCTCCGACAAGTACGACATCACGAAGCACCCGTACTTCAAATATCTTTCGGATGCCGACAAGCGCAATGCGTTTGACATCGCAAAATACCTGAGCGGCGGCTACGAAGTAAAGGAGAACGAGCCTGCGCGGACGTTTGTGGTGGACGGGGCGGAGGATGATTTGCACGAATCGCGGGCACAGCGCCCGGGTGATGAAATGCCTTGATAGAAAGAGGGTTTTGTGGTAAAGTAAACCGAAAAGAATGCCAGAAAGGTGAAGCGAATCATGACAAAAAGCATGATGATCTATACGACAGCCGACGGCCTGACCAGGGTGGAAACCACCTTTGACCAGGATACCGTATGGCTTACGAAGGATCAAATGGCAGAGCTTTTCCAGCGCGACAGATCTGTCATCAGCAGGCATATTCAGAAGGTATTCGCCGAGGGTGAGCTGGACAGGGAAAGCAATGTGCAAAAAATGCACGTTCCAAATTCCGACAAGCCTGTTGAGTTCTACAATTTGGATGTCATCATCTCCGTTGGCTACCGTGTCAAATCCCAGCGCGGTGTACAGTTCCGCATATGGGCTTCAGGCGTTCTGAAAGAGTACATGAAAAAAGGCTTTGCCATGGATGACGAGCGGCTGAAGAATCTCGGTGGTGGTGGGTACTTCAAGGAGCTGCTTGAACGCATCCGGGACATTCGCGCATCGGAGAAGGTCTTCTACCGGCAGGTGCTTGAAATTTATGCGACCAGCATCGACTACGATCCGAGGGCCGAGATTTCCATTGCCTTCTTCAAGAAGGTTCAGAACAAGATTCACTATGCTGTCCACGGTGAAACGGCGGCGGAAACCATCGTGCATCGTGCGGATGCCGAGAAGGAGTTTATGGGCCTGACCACCTTTGCTGGTTCGCAGCCCACGCTGCGGGAGGCCAAGGTCGCCAAGAACTACCTGAACGAGAAGGAAATGCGCTCCATGGGTCAACTCGTGTCCGGCTATCTCGATTTTGCAGAGCGTCAGGCGGAGCGCGAGCAGCCCATGACCATGGCTGATTGGGCTGCCCATCTCGACCGAATCCTGACCATGAATGGCGAACAGCTCCTCATGGACAACGGAACGGTGACGCACGAGGAAGCTATGAAAAAGGCGGAAACCGAGTACAGAAAGTATAAAGCCCGCACCCTCAGCGAAGTGGAGCAGGATTATCTGAACAGCATCTGCCTGCTTGAGGAAAAGACGAAGCGAAGGTAAACCACAGGAAGAATACAAAGCACAGACTCAGCTTCGAGCCTGTGCTTTTTGTTTACTTTTGATCGGGCAATTTGAAGAAGAAAAGGGGGAATACCCGTGTTCATCCGCGCGCCGCCCTCTGCGAAGTCATCGCATACAGGGCCAGAAAGAGCCAATCAAGATATTGAAAAGAGGAGGAACAACCGGAACGGGGAGAACGCTGGCGGAGAGAAGCCGGCGTTTTTTCTTTCTGGTTTGATGTGCTATGCGAAACATGAATTGATTTTCTCCCGGAGGTTCCGGTTTCAAAAGTCTATGACGTTTTTCACCACTGCAATCAATACCCTTCAGACCTGTGTGGTTGCCCTCGGTGCGGGCTACGGCACATGGGGTGTCATCAACCTGCTGGAAGGTTACGGCTCAGACAACCCCGGCGCGAAGTCCCGGGGCATCAAGCAGCTCATGGCCGGCGCAGCCGTGGCGCTCTTTGGTACGACCGTGATCCCGATCCTTGCCACGCTGTTCTGATGCTGGGAAGGGTCATGCCGCATGAAACCCGTCGATCTCCCGGGGGCCGGGAGTTTTGGAAGGGAGGGATAGACTATGAATTTTATCTGGGATACGTCACCGCAGACGAGTACCTCTCCGGCAATGTCCGGGACAAGCTGAGGATTGCGCGGCTCGCGGCGCAGCAGGACAGCGCCTTTGCCATCAACGTGGAGGCGCTCGAAAAGGCGCAGCCCAAGGATTTGGAAGCGTCCGAAATCGACGTGCGCCTCGGCGCGACGTGGATCAGCGCGGACATCATCAAGCAGTTCTCGCGGGAGCTGTTCGGCCTGCCGTTCTATCTGGACAGGGCGGTCAAAATCCATTATTCGCCGCACACGGCGGAGTGGCGCATCGAGGGCAAATCAGCTGCCGGTGTGGGCAGCGTCTCCGTCAACATGACCTACGGCACGGACCGGGCCAACGGCTTCAGGATTCTGGAGGACACGCTGAACCTGCGCGACGTGCGCATCTACGACACGGTGGAGGACGCGGACGGCGGCACGAAGCGCGTGCTTAACCAGCGCGAGACGACGCTCGCCCAGCAGAAGCAGCAGGCCATCAAGGACGCCTTTCAGGACTGGATCTGGAAGGACCCGCAGCGCCGCCACGATCTGGTGCAAAAGTACAACGAGCTGTTCAATTCCACCCGCCCCCGCGAATACGACGGCAGCCACATTGTCTTTTCCGGCATGAACCCGGAAATCGGCCTGCGCGAGCACCAGAGAAACGCCATCGCGCATGTGCTCTATGGAGGAAATACGCTGCTTGCACACGAGGTGGGCGCAGGGAAAACCTACGAAATGGCAGCGGCTGCGATGGAGAGCAAGCGGCTGGGGCTGTGCCACAAGTCCATGTTCGTCGTGCCCAATCACCTGACGGAGCAGTGGGCGTCCGAGTTCCTGCGGCTGTATCCCGGCGCGAATATCCTCGTGACGACCAAAAAGGACTTTGAAAAGGCGAACCGCAAGAAGTTTTGCGCGCGCATCGCTACGGGCGATTACGATGCGATCATCATCGGGCACAGCCAGTTTGAGCGTATCCCGATCTCCACTGAGCGCCAGCAGCGCATCATCCAGCAGCAGATCGACGAAATCACCGAGGGCATCGAGGAGGCCAAGAGCCAGAACGGCGAGCGGTTCACGATCAAGCAGCTGGAAAAGACGCGCAAATCGCTGGAAGTTCGGCTGGAAAAGCTGCTCGCCGAGGACAAGAAGGATGACGTCGTCATCTTTGAGGAGTTGGGTGTGGACAGGCTGTTTGTGGACGAGGCGCACGCGTACAAAAACTTATTTTTATATACCAAAATGCGCAACGTCGCGGGCCTGTCCACGAGCGAAGCGCAGAAGTCGAGCGACATGTTCGCCAAGTGCAGGTACATGGACGAGCTGACGGGCGGCAAGGGCGTGATCTTTGCGACGGGCACGCCCGTGAGCAACTCCATGACAGAGCTGTACACCATGCAGCGCTATCTGCAATACGAAACGCTCCGGGAGAAGGGACTGACGCATTTTGACGAGTGGGCTTCTACCTTCGGCGAGACGACGACGGCTATCGAGCTGGCCCCGGAGGGCACGGGCTACCGGGCGAGAACCCGGTTCGCCAAGTTCTTCAATCTGCCGGAGCTGATGAACCTCTTCAAGGAGGTCGCGGACGTGAAGACCAGCGACAAGCTGAATCTTCCCGTCCCGGAGGCAAAATTTGAAACCATCGTGGCGCAGCCGTCCGGGCTTCAGCAGGAGATGGTGGAATCGCTGTCCGAGCGCGCTGCCGCCGTTCACTCCGGCGCGGTTGACCCGTCCGTGGACAACATGCTCACCATCACGTCGGACGGCAGGAAGATCGGCCTGGATCAGCGCCTGATGAATCCCCTGCTGCCGGACGATCCGGGCAGCAAGCTGAACGCCTGCGTGGGCAACGTGCTGCGAATCTGGGAGGAGGACAGGGAGCAGAGGCTGACGCAGCTCATCTTTTGCGACATGAGCACGCCGAAGGGCGACGGAACGTTCAGTGTCTATGACGACATCCGCGCGAAGCTGATCGACGCAGGCGTGCCGGAGAGCGAAATTGCGTTCATCCATCATGCGGATACCGAGGCCAAAAAGAAGGAGCTGTTTGCCAAAGTCCGTTCCGGGCAGGTGCGCGTGCTGCTGGGCAGCACGGCGAAGATGGGCGCCGGGACCAACGTCCAACGGCTGCTCGTCGCCGTGCATCATCTGGACGTGGGCTGGCGGCCTGCGGACATGACGCAGCGCAATGGGCGCATCATCCGGCAGGGCAACCTGAACAGGCAGGTGCAGGTCTACAACTATGTGACCAACGGCACATTCGACGCCTATCTCTTTCAGACGCTGGAAAACAAGCAGAAGTTTATCTCGCAGATCATGACGAGCAAAAGCCCCGTCCGCGCGTGCGACGACGTGGACGAGGCGGCGCTGTCGTATGCGGAGATCAAGGCGCTGTGCGCGGGTGACGAAAGAATCAAAGAAAAGATGGACCTGGATGTGGATGTGGCCCGGCTGAAGCTGATGAAGTCCAACTACCAGAGCAATCAGTACCGGCTGGAAGACCGCATGATGCGCACCTTCCCGGAGGAAATCCGCACGCAGGAAAGCTACATCGCCGGATTTGAGGAGGATCTGCGCACATTGGCGGCCCATCCGCTGCCCGCGGACAAGGAGCAGTTCGTCGGCATGGAGCTGCTCGGCAAGCGCATCACCGACAAGGAGAAGGCCGGAAAGCTGCTGCTGGAAGCGGCGAAGGCTGCGCCTCACGGCACGGAGGAGATGAAGATCGGCGAATACCGCGGGCTTTCGCTGTCGCTGCACTACGACGTGTTCAAAAGCAGCGTTCTGCTGACGATGCGCGGCAGCATGACGCACATCGCCGAGCTGGGACAGGATGCGCGCGGCAACCTGATCCGCATCGAAAACGCGCTGGGCAGCATTTCGGCGCGCATGGAAAAGGCAAAGGCGCAGCTTGACAATCTGCATCAACAGATGGCGGCGGCCAGGGAGGAACTGGGCAAGCCCTTTCCGCAGGAGGCGGAGCTGCAGCAAAAGAGCGCCCGGCTGGCGGAGCTGGACGCGGCGCTCAATATGGACAATGCAGGAAAGAACAGGCGGACGGAGAAAGCCGAGCGCCCGTCCGTGCTGGCGGCGCTGCGAAGCCATCCGCCGGCGGCAGACAGAGCAACACGACAGGAAAGAGAGGCTGAGGTGCGATGACGGAGATTTACAGGCAGACGGCAGAATATGCGCGTGAACACGGTGAGCTGGACGCTTACCGCGCATCCATGCAGGAGAACAGGGCGTGCAAGGAGGCCATCGAGGAAGCCATATCCAAGAACTTTGACGGCTGGCATCTGGCCAAGGGCATCGCGCAGCCGATCATGGAGCGGTTCGGCACGGAGCGCGTGATGCTTGTGCTGGCCAATACGGTGCAGGTCAAGGACTGGGACGGTCGTTTTTCCCGCAGCAACCGGGAATGGGCAAGCCGGTCGACATCCCCGGAGACCCGCAGAAGGGCGGCGATCACCGCTTTGTATTCGTCGTGAGTTCCCATCCGGCCATCCTGGACGGATTCATCGACATGGCGCGCCGGGCGGAGCGGGAAGCGCAGCGTCCGTCCGTGATGGATGCGCTCAAAGCGCCGAAGACGGAGCGCACGAAGTCTGCGCCCGCGCGCAAGCACGAGGCGGTGAGGTGATGGCGCGCAATCTTGACCGCAGCGTTCCACTGCAGTTCTATGTGACTGAGGAGGAACGCGGGCTCATTGAACAGAAGATGGCGCTGCTGGGCACACGGAATATGAGCGCATACCTGCGCAAGATGGCGCTGGACGGGTACGTCGTGCGCATGGACCTGCCGGAGCTGAAGGAGCTGGTTTCCCTGATGCGCTATACCAGCAACAATGTTAATCAGATGGCCAGGCAGCTGAACGAGGGCGGGCAGATCTACGAGGTCGATGTCCGGGAGGTCTGCCAGAATCAGGAGCGGCTGTGGGAGGAGCTGCATGGGATACTGGACAGGATGAGCAGGATTGCGTGAGCGGCAGGGAAGATGAAAAAAAGCGCATCGCTTCGGACGTGAAGCGGTGCGCGGGCTTTTCAATGACAGTTTACATAGGACGCAGGCGGGGTGATTTACCGGAGCACCACACATTCTGACATGATGGCCTGATACAAGGGAGAATCCTGCTCGATCTCTCGGATTTCATACACATCGACAGCCTTGCCGCTGCATTCGTGCAGATCCTCGGCAATAGCGAAGATGTCAAAGGGTTTGAAGGAATCCTTTCCAACGACAATGAGGTCGATGTCGGATTGGGGAGTGGCCTCGTTTCTGGCGTAGGAGCCAAACAACAGCGCATACGCGGCATTGTAGCGGCGGAGAATCGGGATGACCATGGTGCGAATCTCGTCATATGAGTATACCCGATGGTTCATGTACTTCTCTCCTTCCCTGACGCTCATCACTGCATATTATAGGTGCTTTGGATGAATGGATCAAGATCATGTATCGTTCTGAGGACGAGAGAAAACAGGGGGGATGCGTATCGCGGCGACAGGAATTCTGACCATTCACGAGCAGAAGGGAAAGTCTGCACGCCAGGCGCTCAAAAAGCGCATAGACTACATGACCAATCCGGCCAAGACGAACGGTGGAGCGTATGTATCTTCCTTCGCCTGTGCGCCGGAGACAGCGGATGCCGAGTTTGCGCTGTCCAGGCGAGAATACAGGACGCTCACGGGGCGGGAGTATCCGAATGAAGTGCTTGCTTATCACATGCGTCAGTCCTTTGCGCCGGGAGAGATTACGCCGGAGGAAGCCAACCGGATGGGCTGCGAGTTTGCAGACCGCTTCCTGAAGGGCAATCATGCTTATATCGTCTCAACGCATGTGGACAGGCACCATATACATAATCACATCATCTGGAACGCCATTTCGCTGGACTGCACGCACAAGTTCCGCAATTTCTTATGGTCGTCGCTGGCCATTCGCCGCCTGTCCGATATGATCTGCGTAGAGCACGGCAAGTCTGTCATCGAGCAGCCGGAGCGCCACGGGAAAGCGTATGTTCAATGGCTGGGGGACAGCCGTAAGCCCTCGCACCGCGACCTGCTGCGCTGCGCTATGGATGGTGCGCTGGAAAAGAAGCCGGGGAGTTTCGATGCGCTGCTTGCTCTGCTTGAAAGTGACGGATACGAGATCAAGCGGGGCAAGCAGCCCTCCTTCCGCAAGGCTGGACAGAAGCGGTTCGTCCGGCTGGATACGTTGGGCGAGGCATATACGAAGGAATCGCTGACCGCGGTGATTGCCGGAACCCGCGCACACGCGCCTGCGAAGAAGCACAAGGCTGTGCGGACGGAGAAGCCTGTCAGCCTTCTGGTCGATGTCGAAGCCAAACTCCAAGCCGGAAAGGGAGCGGGCTATGCGCGATGGGCGAAGGTGTTCAATGCGAAGCAGCTCGCAAAGACGATTACCTATCTGAGCGAGCACGGGTTTTCCAATGTCGATGAGCTGCGGGTACGGGCGGATGAAGCCTCAGCGAACGTCCATAAGCTGCTGGAACAGAGCCGGGCACTGGACAGGCAAATGAAGGAAGCGGCTGAAATGCGCAATCAGGTTATCAGCTACATGCGCACGAAGGATGTGTTCGCGGAATACAAGCGTCTCGGTTATCCGCGCGCTTTTCTGGAAGCGCATGAAGCAGAGATTGCGATGCAGCGCGAGGCAAAGCGGTATTTCAACGAGCACTGTATGAAGAAGCTGCCGTCCGGTCAGGCGCTGAAAGCAGAGATCGAACGGCTGAAAGCGGAGAAGGCTCAAAGCTATCAGGCATAACGAACTGCCCGTGATGAAATGCGGGAGCTGCTCGTCGTTCGGGAAAACGTCGAGCGGATTCTGCGTGAGGACACAGATAGGGAGAATATAAAGGAAAAGACACGAACCAAATAAAGCCTCTCAGAGCGATTTTCAGAAGCACTGAACAGGGAATTGCACCCTGACGATTCTGAAAATGCGTCTGAGAGGCTTGTTTTTTGTATCCTTGCGAAAACAAGTAGAGTTTTTTACAATCAGGGCAAGAGGTGAGGAAAAGATGACGAGATGGATCGTGAAGCTGATGGTTCTTCCGATTTGGCTGGCGGTTACGCTGATGCTGCTTCTGTTCAAGGTGGTATCCAACCTGTCGTCGGTGGTGATCGGGCTGGCGATGCTGCTGGGCATTGTGCTTGGCGTGGTTGCGGCGATTGGGCAGCGATGGACGGATGTGGCGATATTCGTGTGCTGTGAAGCAGCGATTCTTTTGCTTCAGGTTGCAGCAGTAGGAATCGAGCTTTTGCTGGAAGCGGCAAGCGAAAGGCTGGGAAGGGTGATTGACGGATGATGAGGGATGAACGGGCAACGGAATTGCATGATGATCAGAGCCGCCTTGAACAGGGTTTGCCTTCATGGCTTCAAAAAGAGGTGGAAGCCATGAAGCGTTCATGGGAAATTGAGGACAGCGGAAGATGTGACATGCGCTGGGATACGATCTGGTGCGAACTGAACGCTGATGTGAATTACGCTGAGATTGAGGGGATCATCACCAAAGAGCAGGCGGATGATCTGCGGCAAAGGGTTTTGAGAATGAAGCGAAGAGAATGATTTCGTTGAGCTGAAAGAGAGGCACAAAAGAAGTGGATTCAGGGACGGGTGCATACCGGTGCCGGAGGAGGTCCCTTTGCCAATTCGCATTTCGATGCGTATCCCATAAGCTCCAAAGGAGCGCTTGAGAAAACCATCGGTTTTCGCTTGGGGGGGATTGGGGGGCATTCCCTCAACAAGCATAGCATCCGAAATTCATGAAGGAAGCATTGCTTGCTGTCATCTAGTCATTTATCAATCAACACCGGGGTGGATGAAACACGTTTGAATAAAGGAAATCCCGCCCTGCAAAAGAATGCAGGGACGGAATTCCTAAAAAATAAGGGGTTACTGGAGCAGCGCGCTCTCCAGATCAGAGAGCATCATGTCAAGCGCGGAGATGCCGCCCTCGGCGGTGTACCACACGGCGGGGTGGGCGAGGTAGACGATGCGGCCGTTCCTGTAGGCATCCGTGTCCATGACCAGCTCGTTTTCAACCACCTCTTTGGCGAGCTGCGCGCCCTCCGTGCCAATGGCCGCATCACGGTCCATCACGAAGATGTAGTCCGGATTCTTCTGCACGACGAACTCGAAGGAGGCCTCGTTGCCGTGGGTCGAGGTGTCGATGTTCGCGTCCACGCCGATGTTGTCAAAGCCAACCTCGCGGCCAATGAGCGAGCATCGCCCGTCGTTGCCCAGCACGTTAAAGCCGCCGCTGGTTACCATGCTGACGATAGCGGTCTTGTCTGCGGCGAACGTACGCAGCGCCTCGATGCGCGCGTCAAAGTCCGCCATCAGGGCGTCGATCTCGCCGGTCAGGCCGAAGATGGAGGCGATGGTCGCCGCATTGTTGCGGGTGCTCTCCACGAGGCCCAGCTCGAGATCGGTGCTCAGGTAGACGACCGGAGCGATCTCACTCAGCGCATCGTAGAACTTGCTCAGGCGACCGCCGATGAAGATAATGTCCGGCTCGCACGCCATCACAGCTTCCAGATCGGCCTCCTTGATGGTGCCCAGCTTGGCGACGCCGTCGCGGGAGACGATCTCCTGAAGATAGGAAAGCGTCGTGCTCGCGCTGCCGACGACGCGGTCGGACAGGCCGAGGTTGTCAAGGATGTCCAGCGCAGCCATGTCTAGGATGGCGATGCGCTGCGGATTATAGGGAACCGTCAGCTCGACAGCCTCGTTTTGCCCGTTCAGCGCGGTGATGGTCACGGTTTCATCCGCCAGAGCGGAGGCGCTGCCTACCAGCAGAAGGGCGCCAAGCAGCAGGGAAATGATCTTCTTCATAATGGTAACTCCTTTTCCAAAAAAGTACTGAAAATGGTGCGTTCAATAGTAGATCGAGAGCGGCTTGCCCTGAATCTCCATCATCTCGAAATCCACGTTGTAGATGGAGCGCAGGTTCTCCTTCGTCATCACCTCCTTGACCGTGCCGAACTTCGCGATCCTTCCGCCCACAAACGCACAGATGTAGTCGGAATAGAATGCCGCATAGTTGATTTCATGCAGCACCAGAATCACCGTCTTGCCCAGCTCATCGCACAGGCGGCGGACAATTCTCATCATGTTGGTCGCATGGTAGATGTCCAGGTTGTTGGTCGGCTCATCGAGCAGGATGTACTCGGTATCCTGGGCGATCACCATGGCGATGTAGGCGCGCTGACGCTGCCCGCCGGAGAGCTCGTCGATGAACTGATCCTCAAACGGGGTCAGCTCCATATAGCGGATGGCGCGGTCGATGATTTCCTGGTCCTCCGCCGTCGGATGGCTGCCGGAGTAGGGGAAGCGCCCGAAGGCGACCAGCTCGCGCACGGTCAGCTTCATCTGCACGCTGTTGGTCTGTGTGAGGATGGCAAGGCGCTTGGAAAGCTCCCGGCTTTTCCAGCGGGCGATGTCCGCGCCCTCGAAATCGACCAGGCCGCTGTCGCGGGCGATCAGGCGGGAGAGCATCCCCATCACGGTGGATTTGCCCGCGCCGTTGGGGCCGATCAGGGAGAGCACCTTGCCCTTGGGAATCTCAAAGCTGACGCCATCGACGACCGTCTTTCCGTCGTAGCGCTTGGTCAGCTGCTTGATGTTCATCATGGCTTACGTCCTCCTTGTGCGCAGCAGCAGGTACAGGAAGTACACGCCGCCGCCGATGGTGATGAATACGCTTACGGGAATGGCATAGCTGTACACGTGCTCGACGATGAGCTGCCCGCCCACCAGCACGATGACGCCGAAGAGCGCCGAGCCGAGAATGAGCTGCGTGTGGCGATAGGTTTTGAGAAGCTGGCGGGCGAGGTTGGCGATGATCAGGCCGAGGAAGGAGATGGGGCCGACCATCGCGGTGGCGACGGCGATGCACACGGTGACGCCCAGCAGAAGGCGGCGGATGCACCGGTCGTAATCAACGCCGAGGTTGATGGCCTGCTCCTTGCCCAGCGTCAGTACGTCGAGCAGGGCCAGCTCCCTGCGCAGCACGATGACGATCCCGGCGAGCACGAGCACGCTGAGCAGGATGATCTCTGCGTTGATGTTGCTGAAGCTGGCGACCAGCGTGGCGAGCAGGTTGTCGTACTCGTTGGGGTCCATGATGCGCGTCATCGTGGACTGCATGCTGCCGAAGAACGAGCTGAGCACAGTGCCGATAAGCAGCACATACAGGACGTTGTGCCCGGTTTTCTTAAACAGAAACCCGTACACCGTCGTGGCGACGACCGACATAATGATGAGATCGACCGCGAAGGCCGCGTTGGCGTGGGTCGCCAGCAGGCTGGTCGAGCCTGCTGCGAACACAACAGCCGTGTGAATGAGCGTGTACAGCGAATTCATGCCCAGCAGGCAGGGGGTGACGATGGTGTTATTGATGACGGATTGAAAGACGATGGACGCGCCGCCGATGGCAAAGGCCGTGATGACCATTGCCATCACCTTCGGCGTGCGCAGGCGCATGGCGTACTGGAACAGCTTCGGCTTGGCGAAATTGACGTTCACCAGCATGTAGGCCGCGACCGCCAGCAGGGACAGCGCGGCGAGCACGAGCAGCTTTTTCGTCTGGCTGCGATTGCGGGGTTTTATCACGGCGCAGTCTCCTCCTTCTTGGCAAACAGTGCGCCCGGCCTGACCGCCTTGCGCCCGTGGCGCAGCCTGTACAGGAGCAGTGCGATGAACAGCAGGCTGCCGAGGATGCCGATAATCAGCTCGATGGGCAGCTCATACGGCGCGATGACGATGCGCCCGATGACGTCGCAGGCGAGCACGAAGAGCGCGCCGAGCAGCGCCGTATCAACCAGCGTCCCGCGGAGCTTGTCGCCCTTGAACATGGCGACGAGGTTGGGCACGATCAACCCGATATAGGAGATGGAGCCGACGACGACCACGACGCTCGCGGTGATCATCGCGGCGATGGTCAGGCCCATCAGCAGGACGAGGTTATAATTGACGCCGAGGTTGCTGGAAAAGTCCCGGCCCATGCCGACGATGTTGAAGTGGTTGGCGAAGATGAACGCGAGCACGACCAGCGGCACAACCAGATATACCAGCTCGTAGCGCCCGCGGATGACCATGGAGAAGTGGCCTACGAGCCAGGAGGAAAGCGCCTGCGTCATGTCAAACTTGTAGGCGAGGTAGTTGGTCACGCCGCCGATGACGTTGCTGAACATGATGCCCACCAGCGGCACCATGACGACATCCTTGAACCGGATGCGCTGGATGAACCAGACGAAGCTCCATGTGCCCAGAATCGCGCAGGCAAAGGCGAAGAGCGCGCGGCCCAAGAGCGTCGATTTCGGCATGAACAGCAGCGCCAGCAGGATGCCCAGCTGCGCGGAGGAGATGGTCGCGCCCGTGGTGGGCGAGACGAACTTGTTCATGCACAGCTGCTGCATGATCAGGCCTGCCACGCTCATGCCCACGCCGGTGCACAGCACCGCCAGCAGGCGGGGCAGCCGGGAGATGAGCAGGATGCGCAGCTGCTCTGCATGACCGGAGAGCAGGGAGGACAGGTCGAGGTCGATCACGCCCACGAAGAGCGAGACAATCGACAAAAGCACGAGGGAGATCAGCAGTGCCAGCGTCAATATGCGGTCTTTGATAGGGATTCCTCCTTAAAGTTAGTAAATGCTAACTTATGCTCAAAATAACAGCGGGCAGTATATCAGCTGGTCTTATGCCGATAGGCTGCTCGCTGTGGGTGGTGGTGAAGATGGGATCGGGTTGCTGATCAGGAGGACTCGTGTTGAAGTGGGAAACACGGGTTTAACAGCGATCTATCTTCATCGCCAAGCAGTTTAGCATATCTAACCGGATTTGTCAACGGGAAAATATACGACATATGGATTGACATGAAATTGACCAGGTGATATGATTCAAAAGGCTGAATCCTGCAAAGCAGCCTTCTTTTTCACTAAAAAGTTAGATTAAACTAACTCATATAATAGTCAACAGAAAATCGGATGAAACGAAGGGATGAACGAACATGTCAAACCAGCGGGAAGCCTTTTCGGTGGAAAAGGACGGATTCTTTGGCGCGTATTACACAAATCCGAATGGATCTGACCGGTGCATGATCGCGCTGCTGGGGGATGACATTGACGATCATATGGCGCGTACAGGCGCTAAGTGGCTGATGAAGCACGGTTGCAACGTCATGACCATGGCGCCGTCCAAAAAAGACTATGGGCATCACAGCTATCCGCTGGAGCGCTTTGAAAAAGCCATCGCGGTCATCAGGCGGAAGAGCAATCTCAAAATTGGCATCGTTGGCGCTTCCACTACGGGTATGCTGGCACTCGTGGCAGCATCATATATTCACGATATTTCCCTGACGATCGCCATGTCACCCTGTGACTTTATCATGGAGGGCTTCGTCCGAGATGGAAAGGACGGCATGAAGGAGCGACCGGCAGACGGAGAATCTACCGTTACCGTAGGTGGGAAGCCGCTGCCCTATCTTCCGTTTGCCTATCGGCATCCCAAATACTGGCAGATGATTGAGAAGGAAGCCAAAGAGGGCGGTGACATGATCGCATCCCGGAGGATGTTTGATGAATCGGAGCGGCTGCATCCCGTTCGTGAGGAAGAGAGAATCAGGGTAGAGAACATCAGGGGCAGGATTCTCTTCGTCGGTGCAGAGGATGATGTGCTCTGGGACACCTGCAAATACATCCGCAGGATGGATGCGCGCCTGAAGGCCGTGCCGCACGACAGCCAGTACGAGCTGGCGTTGTATCCGCATGGAACGCATTTCGTCTTTCCGGAGAGCATGCTTCGCATGATGCTGCCGGTGGGATCCGGGCTTCTGGTGGGGGCGGCCTTCAGTGCCGGAAGACAGCATCCCGGGGAGTGCCGGGCGGCACGAGTAGATATTGATAATCGGGTGACCAGCGTATTATGTGATTGGTAAGGCAGAGGATGTCCTATGAAAGAGTTGTATGAATCAAACATATCCAATTTCCGCTGGCTGCTGTATGACATTCCGGGGAATACTGGATGGATTCTATATTTTGTGTGTACAGTTCAGATGATACGGCAGGATTTTCGTGCGCTTTCGGCAGCAACACTTGTTCCGGCGATTTTGATGCTTGTGGGCATCGTAGAGCTGATCAGTGAGAGGATTGTGAAGCTTGACAGAATTCTTCCGAAGATACGCCTTCTCAGAGGTTTCGGCGCATTGACCCTTGGTGGTATCCTCGGCACTGTTGTCTCTGTTTTCAGACTAATCAAGGAGGGCTGCGGACAGTGGATGTTATTGGGTGCTGTTCTTTGCGCTGTTTTTGCAGGACTTCTCTATAAAGGATACCGAAAGGCGGAAAGGTAGAATGAAAGAAAACGGTAATAAACAATTCTGGGACCGGTGGGCCGGCTTCTATGAAAGGTTCATGCACAGCAATGAACGCCTGTATGACGAGATTGCCGGGAGAATGAAAGGTTCATTGAACCGGAACATGTATGTGCTTGAATTGGCCTGCGGGACGGGGCTGATTTCCAGGCGGATCGTCGGCTGCGTCAAAAGCCTTGAGGCGACAGATTTTTCGGAAAAGATGATTGCCGAGGCAAAGAAAAACGTTCACTCTGTTCGTGCTCATTTCAGCGTCCAGGATGCCAGGTCTCTTTCCTATGCGTCGGAAAGCTTTGACGCAGTGGTGATCGCTAATGCGCTGCACATTTTGCCGGAGCCGGAAAAGGTGCTGGCGGAAATCGATCGGGTGCTGAAGCCGGGCGGCCTGCTGCTTGCGCCCACCTTTGTTCATGGGGAAGGTTTCGGTTTCCAGGTTCGCACCGGACTCATGAAGCTGGTGGGGTTTAGGGTCTGCCACAAGTGGTCGACACGTGGATTTGCTGTGTTCATATCTGAACACGGATTTGCTGTGACGGAACAGACTGCTATCGGAAGTAATATCGCTCCCCTGTGTTATCTCGCGGCGAAGAAGACAACGTTTTGAGCGGACAATTGCGACCAATGGATGTTCTTAGGAACTGTTTTGATAAGGCTTCTCTGTAAAGAATTCAGAAAAGTGGAAAGGGAATTTGGTTCTTACAATACTATTAGCAGTCGTGATGATGTTCGGGCTGTTTCTCATGCTATTGGGAGCCGTAGGATTTGTACAGAATCCAAAGTTCTTCTCCTCCGCGCCAAAGGAGGCTATGGATGTAATTGAACTCAAAGAAGAGAGGTTCAAAGGGCAGCGTGTTATCGGTTGGATCATGCTGACTCTCTCTCTTGCCCTGATGGGCGGAGCACTTTTGTACGGTGCGTATGATAGCATAAAAAACGACTTTTGCTTTTGGCAGTTCTTTGTCCGTTTTGCTGCTATGCTTCTTCTGCTGAAAGCCTACGATATTCTGTTCTTTGATTGGTATCTTTTGTGCCGCTCCAATTTCTTCGCTCATTATTACCCGGAAGTAAAACCGTTCTACGGCCCTCATTTGTTCGGTTACAACTGGAAGTTTCATGTGGTTCAGACTGTACTGATAATTACGGGATCATTGTTTCTGGCGTGGATTTGTACATTTTTTTGAGAGGAGGAAATAAAATGGCATTTTTTGATAACACCCGGAAACCGACCGGGACAGGAGGAAAAATCATGGTTTCCATGATGAATTTCGGTCATCGTGCGCTGGCGGATTGGGGCTACGGTTTTCTTCAACTGGGGCCTAACGACAGAGCTCTGGATTGCGGATGCGGCGGTGGAGCGAACCTGAGGAAGCTACTGAGCAGGGTTCCGCAAGGAACGGCGACGGGCATAGACTACTCGCCGGTCAGCGTGGAAAAAACCAAAAAGCTCAATGCCAAAGCCATCGAGGAAGGGCGCTGTCGGGTTATTCAGGGCAGTGTTGCGGCTCTCCCCTTTGGTGAGGCACAGTTCGATGTGGTGACGGCCTTTGAAACCGTTTACTTCTGGCCGGATTTGGCTCACTGCTTTCGGGAGGTATGGCGGGTGCTCGCACCCGGCGGCGTGTTTCTCATCTGCAATGAAGTCAATGGAGAATCCGCGAAGGACGAAAGGTGGACGGAAATCATTGCAGGCATGACGATCTATAGCGATGCTGCGCTGCAGAGCGCTTTGGAGCAGGCCGAGTTTCACAACATCCAGATTCATAAGAAGAAAGGTTGGCTGTGCGTGACGGGGCAAAAGCAGGAGAAATAAACGGGAATGGTAATGGTTTCGTTGGCGCTTGCGGGAGCCGGAATGCTGCTGTAAGGAGGAAAACGACATGGAAATCAAACGGTTTGGAAACCCGAACGGAAAAAAGATTATGATGCTGCATGGAAATCTGATGTGCTGGCGGCAGTTTGAAGATGTGATCCCTTTGCTTGAAAAGGAATTTGATGTCTATGCTGCCAGCTTTGACGGTTTTGATGGTACTGGAGAGACGACCTATACCACGGCACAGGAACAGGCAGACAAGCTGGAAGACTATTTGATCCATAACTGCGGCGGTACGTTGGATGTGCTTTTTGCGGAGTCCCTTGGATGCGGACCGGCGGTATGCCTGAAATCGTCGCGAAATATACAAATTCACAAGATGATTCTCAGTGGGCCTGAATATCTGGATTTTGGTATCATGAATCCCCTGATTCTGAGAATAATGCCCAGAAAGCAATATTTGACAGCGAAAACGAAGAAAATGCCCGCGTGGGCTCTGCGCTTTATGGGGCAGACAGAAGCAGGTGTGCAAACCATGCTGAGCCGGATACCGGATCACGTCAGTCAGGAATCGATTTATGCCACATGGAAGGTTGGCCTGTATCTGTACCGCATGCTGCTGGAAAGTCAGCCGGATGCAGCGGTGGTCTGCTGGTATGGACAGCGGGAGGGGCGCATGAAAAAGGCCATTGAAAAACTGCGGAAGGTCTATCCTAAGCTGACCGTTCGGTGCTTCCCGGATTTCGGGCATGGAGACATTCTTAATCACCCGCAACTGCTTGCTGATGAGTTAAAGAATGCGATGATCTGAAAATAGAATTGCATTGTAAGTGTAAGGAGGATGTGCCATGTCAAAGAAGGCGACCGAGTTTCAGAAAAAGGAAATGAGCAAAATGTACCGGGGTAAGGGAATCTTCAAGCCGCTGAACACCGGCTGGGTAGACGAACACGTAGCCTGTGTGCGGGAATGGGTGGCAAATATCTTCTTTTACCGGCGCATGTGCTACGCCTTTTATAGGCTCATGTGCGCCACGCCTCTAGGCAAAATCTGCGCCAGCGACCACGCCATGAGCGCCGTGGACGAGATGAGCGCGCTGAACCGGGAGCTGAAGGCGTACTTTGAGAAAGTCGGGGCGCCTTATGAAACCTGGAAGCAGGTGGAGAAAACGGCTGCGAAATATTTGGAGTGAGGGAAAGCCGTGGATATTCTAACAAATACTCTATAGCTGCGTTAGTGGCAATTCAGTTTCATGCTGTTTTGTGCCTTGTAGCGCAGTGGAAAGGTATGGTAATAGGTATGACTATTCTGATCGAATGTGTGGCATTGTGTCTGTTGTTTACTGTTGTCGTTGCTACGGTGAGTTTAAAAGACCCGCTAGCCGGAGTACATAATTGGCCGCCAGCGATTCAGCAGAGGGCACGGGAGATGGGACTGATCCGGGAACAACAGATGGCGGGGTCCAAAGGTGTTGCTATGAAAAAGTTGGCTGCGGCTCTTCTGTTTGCTGCTATCTTTGCTGCCGTTGTCTATTTCGTCAACGGAGCGCGCAGCTTTGCCGCTGGTTTTGGAATCAGCTATCTCATCTGGACAGTGGTGAACTGGTATGATGCCATTGTCATTGACTGCCTTTGGATATGCCATGACAAACGGGTCCGCATCCCCGGCACGGAGGATATGAAAGCGTATCAGGACTATTGGTTCCATATCAGAGCCAGTCTAAGAGGTCAGGTCATTGGTCTGCCTATCGCCTTGGTGGCAGGCGGCTTGACGGAAGCACTCGCCCGTCTTTAAGAAGGAGGCAAAAATGAACAGACACGATGAAATACAAAACGCCTATCGTTCCTTAGGCAAGGAAGCCACCTTTTATGACGGAATGATCACATGCTCCACCCTGCCGGGCATGACAGTCTGTAAGCTGGTATGGAACATGAACCGGGAGACGAATACCCGGTATCTGGAGAGGGCGCTGTCTGGCATCCCGGAAGATTTCTCCGACAGGCTGTTGGAGGTGCCGGTGGGAACCGGGGTGCTGACCATGCCTGTGTACAAAACCCTTCCCCGAGCGGATATCACCTGTCTGGATTATTCACCGGACATGATGGCGCAGGCACAGCGCAGAGCCGAAAACCTTGGCTTGAAGAATGTGCGGTTTCAACAGGGCGATGTGGGCAAGCTGCCATTTGACGATAGCAGCTTCGACCTGGTACTGTCCCTCAATGGCTTCCACGCGTTTCCCGATAAAGACGCGGCCTACTGGGAGACCTTCCGGGTTTTGCGGCCCGGCGGCATCTTCTGCGGCTGTTTCTACATCAAAGGCGAAAACCGGCGTACGGACTGGTTCATTGAGCATCTCTATACGCCCAAAGGCTTTTTTACGCCGCCTTATGAAACGGCGGAGAGCCTGCAAAAGAGGCTGGAGAAATTATACGAACAGGTGGAACTGGAAACCGTGGAATCCATGGCCTGCTTTACCTGTCGAAAGGAGAATTCTATATGAAACCGGATTATAAAAACTGGGTTCCCAAGGGGCTGCTCTATACAATGGCTTCCGCGACTGCGCTCACGCTTGTCTGCTTTCTGATCTTCGGCGTGTGCGGGCTGGGCGTACATGGCGGTGTGCGGATTGCCCTGGGGATTGTGTTTGCCATTGCTTGCCTGGTCTGCGGCAAGTATGCCGAATGGTGTATCCATGCCTACAAGACCTTTTCCTATGAAGGGGAACGGAAGTTGTCCCGCCAGATCGTGGAGGGAACGGCTGCATACGTCACCCTGCCGGAAGGCGGCAGAGGACTGGATGTTGGCTGCGGCAGCGGTGCGCTGACCATTGCTTGCGCAAAGCGGAATCCCCAGGGAACAATGATGGGCGTTGACCGTTGGGGCAAGGACTACGCCTCTTTCAGTCTTCCTCTGTGTGAGAAGAATGCTGTGGCGGAAGGCGTGAGCAACACGGAGTTCCGGCGTGGAGACGCCACAAAGCTGGATTTCCCGGATGAGAGCTTTGACGCGGTGACCAGCAACTATGTGTATCACAACATCACAGGAGCGGACAAGCAGAAGCTGCTGCTGGAAACCCTGCGTGTGCTGAAAAAGGGCGGCGTTTTCGCCATCCATGATCTGATGTCCCCGGGGCGGTACGGCGACATGGACGAATTCATCCGTCAACTCAAAGCACAGGGTTACGAGAAGGTGGAGCTGATCGACACCACTGACGGCATGTTCATGTCCCGGAAAGAGGCAAAACGCCTGATGCTCCGGGGCTCCACTCTGCTGGTAGGCAGAAAGTAGGGAAAAAACAGCTATGCAGTATTCAATCAGTGAGAAACTAATGTGGTTTGCCCTGGCGGGGCGCTGCTTTCGGTATTTGGAAGAGAAAGAAACCCATACTGACCGAAAAAGAGCCAGGCAGATATTCCGACAGATGACCGCCAGAATACCAGACATCGGCACCCTGACGGAAAATCCCCTTCGGATCTGCCTGTCCGCCGGTATGGTGTGGCTTTCCATCTATGAGGCGGCGGACGGTCAGATGGAAGACGCTTGCTTTGGAGAAATGGTACAGTACAGCATGGAATCTCCGTTGGTGAAAGCGACATACAAAGGAAAAGCGAAGACTGCCTTTACCATGGAAGCC
>JBJEUH010000167.1:0-13919 GCA_051883735.1 Candidatus Ventricola sp. | reverse complement strand
CATGGGCCACGTCCAGGACAAGGACGGCCAGAAGATGAGCAAGCACAAGGGCAACGTCGTCGATCCGTGGACCGTCCTGAACGCGCAGGGCGCCGACGCCGTCCGCTGGTTCTTCTACAACAACGCCGCGCCGTGGCTGCCCAAGCGCTTCCACGCGAAGGCGATCGAGGAATCCCAGCGCAAGTACATGGGCACCCTGTGGAACACCTACGCGTTCTTCATCCTCTACGCCGAGATCGACCAGTTCGATCCCAAGGCCCATCCGCTGGATAAGGTCGAGCTGAGCCTGATGGACAAGTGGGCACTGTCCCGCCTGAACACGCTGGTGAAGCATGTGGACGAGCACCTTCATAACTACCGCGTGACCGAGGCCTCCCGCGAGATGGTGGACTTCGTGGACGACCTGTCCAACTGGTATGTCCGCCGCAGCCGCGAGCGCTTCTGGGGCAAGGGCATGGCCGGCGACAAGGAGGCCGCGTTCGCCACGCTGTACCACATCCTGGAGACCATGTCCCGCCTGACCGCGCCGTTCACGCCGTTCATGGCCGAGAGCATGTACCGCAACCTCGTGTGCTCCGTCAATCCGGATGCGCCGATCTCCGTCCACCTGACCGACTTCCCGGTGTGCGACGAGGGCATGATCAATCCGGAGCTGGAGGAGAACATGCGCGCGCTGCTGGACGTCGTCATCCAGGGCCGTGCCGCTCGCGCGGAGTCCGGCCTGAAGGTGCGCCAGCCGCTGGCCAAGATGATCGTCTCCGGCGTGACGCTGCCGCAGGACCTCTGCGCGCTGGCCGCCGACGAGCTCAACGTCAAGGCCGTGGAGTTCACCGACGACACCACCGCGTTCATGACCTACCAGCTCAAGCCGCAGATGCGCACGCTGGGCAAGAAGTACGGCAAGCTGCTCCGCGCCATCGGCGAAAAGCTGAACACGCTGGACGGCAACGAGGTGGTCAGAAGCTTCGAGGCGGGCAACACGCTCACCTTCGAGCTGGACGGCACCGAGGTCGTGCTGGAGAAGGACGACGTGCTCACCGCGCCGATGAAGAAGCCGGGCTATGTGGTGGCGACCGACCGCGACGTGACCGTGGCGCTGGATACGAACCTCAATGACGCGCTGATCGCCGAGGGCTTTGCCCGCGAGGTGATCTCCAAGCTGCAGACGATGCGCAAGGAAGCGGGCTTCGAGGTGACCGACCGCATCCTCGTGACCGTGAAGACCGCGGATGAGAAGCTCGCCGCGATCGTGGCGGAGAACGCGGAGACCATCAAGGCCGGCGTGCTGGCGCTGGAGGTCGTGCTCGCGGACGCCGCTGAGGACGCGTACACGAAGGACTGGAGCATCAACGGCGTCGATGCGACGCTCTCCGTCCGCAAGGCGTAATCCTTATAGCGATTGCTTTGCGCCCGAGGGGCGCCGGGGATGATAAGTCCCCGGCGTCCGGGCGCAATTCTTTGATTTTTCCCGTTCTTCGCTGAAGTGGCTTTCCCATGCGCGAAGCGGAGAAGGGTTAAGGGATGAAATCCCTTGCAGGGTTCAGGGGCGGCGCCCCTGAGCAGGTTTTAGGGCGGCAGCCCTAACGTGAAAGCGAATTGTCATGATGAGAAAGATTGTGATTGCCGGCGCGGGCTCGTACCACTTTGCCCCCGCCATTTTCGAGGATCTCTTTGTGCGATGGCGCACGCCGGTGGAGGTCTGGATGGTGGACAGCGACCTCGATATGGCGGAGCTGTCCGCCCGCGGCGCGCAGGCTTTGGCGCGCGCGTTCGGCTGTGAGGCGCGGTTTTACTACACGACGCAGCTGAGCAAGGCGACCTTCTCCGCCGACGCGGTCATCTTCTGCGCGGATTTCCTCGACGAGGAAGCCTGGAAGCTCGACCTCAAGGCGCTCGATGAGGTGGGCCTTTACAAGCAGGTGCGCCTGCGCGGCGGCATCGGCGGCGCGATGCAGACGATGCGCGTGCTCGACTTCATCACCGACCTGGCGACGCAGATGAGCGAGGAATGCCCGGATGCGCCGCTGATCCTCTGCGACAGCGGCTTTGGCGGCATCCAGCTCGCGCGCGCGTGCGAGTGCGCGCAGCGCTTCTGCGGCGTGCGCACGCTGGGCGTGAGCGGCGTGACCGAGCAGACGAGAAAGCGGCTGGCGCTGTATCTGGACGTCAAGGAGGAAGACCTCGACATCACCTGCGCGGGCCTCAACAACTTCTCGTGGGTGACGCGGCTGGTCGACCGGAGGAAGGGCGAGGATCTGATCCCCCGCTGCATGAAGGAGATGCAGGAGGACTCCCGCGAGGAGCTCTCCAGCCAGTACATCGACTGGTACGGCGCGATCCCGGCGGGCGAGCGCGTGATGCAGTATGAGCTGCTGGCCGATACGGAGAAGAGCCCGCGCAAGACCGTGCTGCTCTCCGGCGTGGGCCTGGCGGACTATGAGCTGCGCAAGCGCAACCTGGCGATGCTCGCCGTGCATGGGCCGCTGTCGCCCAAGGGCGCGCCGGCGTGGGGCCAGATCCGCACGAGCGGCCTGCAGACGGCGCGGCCGGTCGAGATCCTGCGCGCGCTCTGGGGCGAGGGCGACTGCAGGGTGGCGAACCTCAACATGCCGTGCGACGGCGCGGTCGAGGGCGTGGCCCCGGGCCGCTTCGTGGAGTGTCCGGCGGCGGTTTCCGCAGACGGCGCGCGCGGCGAGCGTGTGGAGCTGCCCGTGGAGCTGCACGACCTGATGGGCCAGCTGAGCCTTTGCAACGTGCTCTACGCCGAGGCGGCCTGCTCCGGCAGCCGCGTGGCGCTGCGCGAGGCGATGGAGATCGATCCGGCGCTCACGGGCATCGATTTGCTCTATACAGAGGGCGTGCTTTCTGATATGATGGAAGCACAGAAGGACAAGCTCAAGCGGTTCTTCTGAAGGCCAGGCTGCGCCGATATGCGCGAAGCGGAGAAGGGAGTCTGAGGGATGAAAGTCCGGGGAACTCGCATAGTCGTGCCGCAAGCGGCACTTCTTGCGATTCCCGACGCTCCGTCTCGCTGTATCGCCCACAGGGCGCGCTCGACTTCGGTCCCCTCAGGCGGGTTTGGGCGGCAGCCCAACGTCTTCCATAAGAAAAACGCCGTTTCAGAGCAGGCTGCGCAGCAGCCTACGATTGAAACGGATTGATCCGCAGACAAGGGCTTACATACAAACCCAATCAAGCGACTTATTCCGGGAAGAGAGGAATCCCATGTTTATTGCAGACAAGTGGCAGGATTACGAGGTGCTCGACTGCGGCGGCGGCGAGAAGCTGGAGCGCTGGGGCGACGTGTACCTGCGCCGTCCGGACCCGCAGGCGATCTGGCCCGCGCGCGATCCCTCGCTGTGGCGCAGGGCGCAGGCGCACTACCACCGCAGCGAGAAGGGCGGCGGCAGCTGGGAGTTCTTTGAACGGCTTCCGGAGCGCTGGGAAGTGGGCTACGCCTGCAACGGCGATCCGCTCAGGTTCTACGTCCGCCCGACGGGCTTCAAGCACACGGGCCTCTTCCCGGAGCAGGCGGCCAACTGGGACTGGATGAACCAGCTGGTGAAGGCCCGCCGCGCCGAGGGCCGCGAGGTTCGGGTGCTCAACCTGTTCGCCTACACCGGCGGCGCGACGGCGGCGTGCGCGGCGGCGGGCGCGCAGGTGTGCCACTGCGACGCGGCCAAGGGCATGGTGCAGTGGGCGAGGGAGAACCGCGAGCTGAGCGGCCTGCCGGAGGAGAGCACGCGCTGGATCGTCGATGACGCGCTCAAGTTCGTGCAGCGCGAGGCCCGGCGGGGCCGCCTGTATGACGGCATCCTGATGGACCCGCCCAGCTATGGGCGCGGCCCGGGCGGCGAGGTCTGGAAGCTGGAAAACGAGCTTTACGGCCTGGTGAAGGCCGCGAGCGAGGCGCTGTGCGAGGACCCGCTGTTCTTCCTGCTCAACGGCTACACGACGGGCTTCCAGGCCAGCGTGCTGGGCAATATGGTCGATATGTGCGTGACCTCCCGCTTCGGCGGCGAGGTGAAGGCGGACGAGCTCTGCCTGCCGGTGAGCGCGGGCGGCGTGCTGCCCTGCGGCACCAGCGGACGCTGGGAGCGGAAGTAAACGCGTATGGAAAGCTACCACGGCATTCAAATCGTCTATGAGGACAACCACCTGCTGGTGGTCGTCAAGCCGCCGAACATGCCCACGCAGGCGGACGCCTCCGGCGATCCCGACCTGCACAGCACGATGAAGCGGTATATCGCGGAGAAATATGAGAAGCCCGGCGCGGTGTATCTGGGCCTGGTGCACAGGCTGGACCGCCCGGTGGGCGGCCTGGTGGTGCTCGCCAGGACGAGCAAGGCGGCGGACAGGCTGAGCGAGCAGGTGCGGGGGAAGACGCTCTCGCGCCAGTACGTCGCCGCGGTGCGCGGCAGCGCGCCGGCGCGCGGAGAGCTGCAGGATTGGCTGCTCAAGGACGAGCGGACCAACACCGTGCGCGTGGTGGCGGCGGGCACGTCCGGCGCGAAGGACGCAAGGCTCGCTTATCAGAAGGCGGGCGAGGCGGACGGGCTCTCGCTCATCCGCGTGAAGCTCTTCACCGGCCGGTCACATCAGATTCGCGTGCAGACGGCCCACGCGGGCTTCCCCATCTGGGGCGACGCGCGCTATGGCGCGGGCAGGCCCGGCGAGCAGATCGCGCTGTGGGGCGCGCATCTGGGGCTTGTGCATCCCACGAAGAGAGAGGAGATGCGCTTTACCGTCCTGCCGCCCGTGGACGCGCGGCCCTGGCGCAGCTTCGGCGAGGCGGTCTGGACGAGGGAAGCGGAGATTCTTCTGTAAATCGGGAAGAAATCCACATGCCCGTTCGTCTTGTGGATAAACCGGCATGATGCCGGCTGCATCGCCGACGAAACGCCGTCAATCCCGTTGCTTTGCGGCCGAGGCCGGCGCTTTGCAAAAGGATTGACAGCGTGAATGGCTTGAAAGGATCGAAAACATGAAACAGATTGTGGCGCTTCTTCTGTCGTGCTGTTTACTGCTGGGCGCGTGCGCGCTGGCGGACGATCAGGCGGAAATGCTGGTCAACGCCGCCGTGAGCGAGCTGGGCTATACCGCCACCAAGGGCGGATACAGCAAGTACGGCGAGTGGGGCGGCAAGGCCTACGGCGAGTGGTGCTCGGAGTTTGTCTCCTGGTGCGTGGCGCGCGCGGACGAGGTATACGGCACGTCCATGCTCGGCACGGACTATCCCCTGCAGACCAGCTGCGCGGACGGCGCCGCCTGGTTCAAGGAGCGCGGACGCTACATCACCGTAAACGGCGGTCTGCGGGGCGAGGAGGGCCAGTTCTATCTGGAGGACGGCGTGGCCGTCGCGGACAGGCCGTACATTCCGCAGCGCGGCGACCTCATCTACATCGAGTGGTACAAGTACAACCGGCTCGATCACGTGGGCATCGTCGAGTTTGTGACGCAGGACACGGACGGCACCTATCTGGTGCACACCATCGAGGGCAACAACCACATCCTCGGCCCGACGCCGACGCAGGTGCGCCGCTACACCTACCGGCTGGACGATCCGTCCATCCGCGGCTACGGCGTGCGCGAGAGCGGCCTGGTGGGCACGGAGCTGAAGATGGGCTCCAGCGGCGAGGAGGTCGTGGCCTATCAGAAGAACCTGATCGAGCTGGGTTTTTACAACGACGAGCCCGCCGGCAAGTTCGGCAAGGGCACGCAGACGGCCACCCAGAACTATCAGAAGGCGCGCGGCCTCTCTGCGACCGGCGTGGCCGACCGCGAGACGCTGATGAGGATCGAGCAGGAGGTCGAGGAAAAGCGGCAGGAGGCGGAGGTCAAGGCCCAGGAAAAGGCCGAGGCCGAGGCCCGGGCGATGATGGAAACGGCCAAGGAAGCGATTGCGGGGGGCTGGTTTGGCGAGTTTGACCCGTATGACGAGGAGGCGGCGTGGAGCCGCCTGATGGAAGACATCACGGTGCTGGACGTCGACCAGAAGGAAAAGGTCTACCTCTCAGACGGCCCCAACGGCAGCAGGAAGACCACGGATGCGCACCGCGGCTTTTTTTATGGCGAATCGGTCGCGGTGAAGGTGCTGGAGGAGCAGGACGGCTGGACGAAGATCCAGGCATACAACGATTACGACGAGCTGGAGGAGGGCTGGGTGCGTCCGGGCCGCCTGAGGACCGTCACGCCGAATCAGACCTGGGGCATGATCGTCGACAAGCGGACGCAGCGGCTGTATCTGTACAAGGAGGGCAAGCTGCTCACGGAGCTGCTGGTCTCCACCGGCACGACCACGGGCCAGAACGAGGCCTTCTGTGAGACGGCCTCCGGCGACTTTCTGCTCATCAGCGCGACGGGCGGCTTCTGGTCGGGCAACCTGTGGTGCGATCAGGCCATCCGCTTCAACGGCGGCGACCTGCTGCACATGGTGCCCGCGGTCTACTACGGCGAAAACGCCGGCGTGCTGGCGGACGGCAGCGGCGATTACGGCATCTGCGAGAGCGCGCTGGGCTCCCGCGCGTCCCATGGCTGCATCCGCGTGCAGCGAAAGGCCAATGCGGACGGCTATAACCACGAATGGATCTGGAAGAACCTGAGAAACGAGAAGAACATCAAGATCATCGTCTGGGATGACGACGGCAGAAAGCTGCCGGAGACGGCCCCCGAGGCGTCCATGTACTATAACCCGGACGGCGGAACGAAGTATCATACCGATGCAAACTGCTCGAGCGTGCGCAGCAAGTATCTGCCGCTCACGGAGCTCAAGTACGGCACGCTTTCCCGCTATCCGTACACCGAGCTGACGCCCTGCTCCATCTGCCAGGCGCCGGAGCGCCCGGAGGTCGTCTCCGCCTGGAACGCGGCGATCGACCAGGCCTACGAGGAGCTGGGCCTCGAGGCCCCGTAAACGGGCAATCCCTCTGTGATCAATTTACATAAGATATGGGAGGCACTTTCCTATGGAACCCTTGAGAATCCCCGGCGTGGGCATGCGCACGGTCAAGACGGCGCTTGCGGTGGCGCTGTGTACCCTGGTGTATTACTTTGTCGGCCGCAGCCCGGCGTTTGCGTGCATCGGCGTGATCTTCGGCATGGGCTATAACCTGGAGGACGCGCGCAAGAATGGCGGCAACCGCCTCTTCGGCACGATCATCGGCGGCGTGGTGGGCATCCTGCTCTTCCGCCTGTACCTGGTGTTCGTGCCGGACGGCCATCACACCCTGCTGATGGTGCCCTTCGTGTTCGTCGGCACCATCCTTCTGATCATGGCCTGCCAGATGTTCTGGGTGGGCGGCGTGCAGCCGGGTGGCGTCGTGCTGTGCATCCTGCTGTTCAACACGCCGGTGGCCACCTATATCGACTATGCCATGAACCGCATCTTCGACACGGCTGTGGGCGTGCTGATCGCGCTGTTTGTCAGCTATGTCTTCCCGCGCGGATGGATGCAGACGATGCCCGTGTACTGTGCGGAGATCAAGCGGCATGCGCGCGAGGCGTTTGGCCATGTGGCGCTGCATCATCCGCTGAAGCGGCGCTTCTGATGGGGGAATCTATGCGAAAAGTTCTTTTTGCGCTGCTGCTCGCGCTGTGCTGTCTTGCGCCCTGCGCGCAGGCGGAGGAGGCGGTGCGCTTTCCGGTGCTCGATGACCCCGTGGACGCCAGGGTGCAGCAGCTGAGCGTCCTGTCCCAGCAGGATGAGGCGATCGGCAGCATTGTCTACAACACCGCGACCGTGTACCGCCGCGGCTGCAAGCTGGTTTCCGTCGTCAACGGCGTGATCGCCGCCTTTGGCGTGACGGACAAGGAGACGGCGGCAGGGCTCGTCCCGGAGACGATCGACCTGCTCGTCCCCGGCGGGAAGAGGAGCTCAAGGAGCGTCAACGTGCAGGGCATGCCCAATCTGGTCGACCCTGCGCTGCGCGCGAGCCAGCAGGAGGAATATCCGTATCTGGCGAAGACGGTCGGCGCATATCCCGGCAGCGTGCAGACGAGCCAGAAGCAGCTGGACGCGCAGGAGGTGCTGGAGATCCTGGGCGAGGCGCAGACGCCGTTTATGTTTGTCGGCCGCATGAGCGTCCACCCGGACTGGACGGACGCGCTGCAGATTCTCACCGCGCTGCATGAGATGGGCATGGATGACGCGACGCTCTGCCTGGCCTGCGCGGGCGCGGGGACGGACACCTCCGGCACGCCGCTGCGCTCCGGCAAGACCGGGCATTACCTGTCGGTGCTGTTTCACGTCGGTTCGTTCATGGAGGACGGAACGGTCTATGTGCTGGATTCCCTGCCCCGGGCGATCGAGGGCGAGCCGTTCAGCCGGGCCTACGAGATGCACGCGCAGTACGCCTTTGTGGGGGACAGCTCGACGAATGCGTTCAACCGGAATTTCACGGCCTCCCGCATCAGCCCGACGATCATCAAGCTGTCGCTGACGCAGACGGCGCTGGAAGCGCTGCGGGCGGAGCCGGAGGAGACGGCGCTGGCGCGGCGGGTGAAGCTGTTCAAGCCGCTGGTTCTCTTCGGCACCTGCGTGATGCTGATCTCCCTGCCTGAAGAAACGCCGTAAGGCGGTCACTTAAAGCAAACACCCGAGAGGCTTTGTGGGCCTTTCGGGTGTTTTGCTCAGGTGAGCATGGATGCCGCTTTTCATCCGGCATGCTTTCCTGTGCGCGAAGCGAAGAAGGGAGTTTGAGGGACATGGTCCCTCAAGCGGGTTTTAGGGCGGCAGCCCTAACGTCCTCCGGGCGTCAGGCATGATTGATTATCCCACAGAAGCTGAACGTGAAGGTGAGCGGCTTTTTGACGGAGATGAGGTACTCGTCGTGCGTGCGCGCGCCCCAGCTGTCGTCACCGGCGACGCCCATCTGCCTGAGCGCGGCGCGGATGACGGTGTAGTGAATGGGCGGCAGCTCGTCCGGATGTGCGGCGCACTCGAGCTCGTGCGGCGTGTAGGGCAGCGCGGAGAACTCCATGCCCTCGCCGGTGAAGCGCAGGCCGCGGCCGCGCGCGTCGGTCACCTCCGCCCAGCGCACGCCGGTGCGGTTGCCGCATTCCTGCGGGACGAGGTACGGCGTCAGGTTGTCGTGGGCCGTCGTGGTGAAGATGCCCAGCCTCGCGCCCTCGCTGCGGTCGCAGTAGCACTCCCTCGGGCCCATGCCGTACCAGCGAATCCGGTCGTAATCGGCGTCCAGCTTGAGCATCATGCCGAATTCCGGCATGTCGCTCAGCCCCTTGACCGGGTCGTAGTGCAGCGTCACGTCCACCTGACCGCTCGGATGGACGGTATAGGTCACGTCGCAAGCAGCCGGCGGCGTGGTCGGCAGCGAATAGGTGAAGCGGATGCGGACGGTTCCGTCGCCCGGCTCGTCAATCTCCGGACTGTCGTGGAAGGAGGGGCTGCGCAGGTTGCTGTACAGCGAGGCGAGCTTCCATTGACCGTAGCGCGCGGGCATCCGGTTGCCGCGATCGTTGTCCGTGGGCGCGCGCCAGAAGTTGGGCGTCGGAACGCTCCTGAGCATCTCCACGCCGCCGAGCTTGTAGGAGACCAGGCCGTTCTGCAACGTGGAGAACAGCGCGCTGAAGTGGTCGCCGTACACGCCGAGGTTCGATGCGCCGCGGACGACGCGCAGCGGGGCGTGCCGGGCGGGAGCGGGCGCTTTTTTCACCGTCCACACGCCCTGCCCGAACGCGACCTCATGGCCGCGCGGGGCCCAGGCCGTGTCCTCCTTGAGCGTGAAGGAGACGGTCGCGGTGTATTCGCCGCCGCGCGTCTGGGGCGCAAAGGGCAGCATGTAGCGGCGCCTGGACAGCGGCGCCACGGCGGTTTTGAGCGGCTGACGCGCGATCTCCGCGCCGTCCAGCGCGAGGGTGACGGTGCAGTCAAACGCGGCGGTATTCAGGAACATGTGGCGGTTGCTGATGACGACGCTGCGCTCCTTCACGTCGCAGACGATGTTCTGATAGTTGTACTTGACCTCCTGCACCTTGGGGCTCTCGCTGCCGTCGCCGAAGAGGATGCCGTTGCCGCAGAAGTTGCCGTCGTTCGGGCGGTCGCCAAAGTCGCCGCCGTAGCCAAAGCGCGTGCCGCCGAAGCGGTTCCTCGTGCGGATGCTCTGGTCCAGATAGTCCCAGATGAAGCCGCCCTGGAACAGCGGTTCCTCGTAGGCGTATTCCGTGTACTTGTGCATCGCGCCGTTGGAATTGCCCATGGAGTGCGTGTATTCGCACAGGATGTATGGCTTGTCGCGGTGCTCCGTCAAATATTCGCGGATCTTCGCGACGGGGATGTACATCGTGGAGACCACGTCGCTCTCCTTGGGATAGCCGGGGACGCGGTATGCGCCCTCGTAGTGGGTGACGCGCGTGTCGTCGAGCGCGCGGAAGCGATCCGCCATCGCGTCGATGACCTTGCCGCCGGCGGACTCGTTGCCGCAGGACCACATGAGGATGCAGGCGTGGTTCTTGTCGCGCTGGTAGGTGGAGTTCACGCGGTCGAGCAGGATGGGGAGCCAGTCCATGCGGTCGCCGGGCAGCAGGTATTCCTTCGGCTTCCTGCCGGAGGAGACCACGCCCCATATGCCGTGCGTCTCCATGTTGTTTTCGTCGATGACGTACAGGCCGAGCTCGTCCGCGATGCGGTACAGACAGCTGGCGTTCGGATAATGGCTGGTGCGGATGGCGTTGATGTTGTTGCGCTTCATGGTGATCAGGTCGCGGCGCACCTTCCATTCCGGCACGGCGCGGCCGCTCTCCGCGCAGTAGTCGTGGCGGTCCACGCCCTTGAAGACGATGCGCTGCCCGTTGAGGCGCATCACGCTGTCCACGATCTCAAAGCGGCGGAAGCCGACCTTCTCGCAGACGAACTCGGTTTCGCGGCCCTCCGCGTCAAGGAGCGTCAGCTCCAGATCGTACAGGTTCGGCGCTTCGGCGCTCCAGAGCCTGGGCGCGGGCACGGGCAGGGAGAAGGAAACCGTGGGCGCGGCGTCCTGCTCGGCCATGACGACGGTATCCTCGTCCTTCAGCGCGAGGCAGAGGCGGCCGCTGAAACCATCCCTAGCCGAGAGCTGCACGGCGACCTCAAGCGTCGCGTCGGTGTAGCGGTCGTCCAGCAGGGTTTTCACCTTGAGATCCTGCATGTGCACGTCGGGCGCGGCGTAGAGGAACACGTCGCGGAACAGGCCGGAAAAGCGCATGAAGTCCTGGTCCTCAAGCCAGCTGCCGGCGCACCAGCGCACCACCTGGCAGCAGAGCTTGTTTTCACCCGGGACGAGGTAGGACGTCAGCTCGAAGTCGCTGGGCGTGAACGAGTCGGACGAGAAGCCGACGTAGTGGCCGTTGAGCCAGACGATGATGCAGCTCTCCGCGCCCTGGAAGGAGACGAACACGCGCCTGCCGGCAAAGCCCTCCGGCAGGAAGAAATGCTTGCAGTAGCTGGCGACGGGGTTGAAATCCTCGGGGATCTCGCCGACCTCGATGGCCTCCCGGCCGTCCCAGGGATACTGCACGTTGCAGTACTGCGGCACGCCGTAGCCCTCCATCTGAATGTGGGCGGGGACGGGGATGTCCGCCCAGCTGCGGCAATCGTAGTCGGGCGACTCAAAGCCGTCGATCGTCTGGCGGAAGTTCAGCGCGTGATGGAACTTCCACAGGCCGTTTAAGGAATAGCGCAGGCTGCTTTCCCCGCCTGCGGCCCATTCCGCGCGCGAGGCGTATGGGATGTGGTCGGAGTGCGCCGGAACGCGGTTTTCAGCGAAGTACGCGGGGGACCTCAGTTTGCTGTAATCAAATGCCATAAAGAAGACCTCACTGTCAAAATATGCTGTATAGTACATTCGACGGACGGAAAAAAACTCCCCCGCCGAAGCAGGGGAGAATGGAAATTTTGTGATGCAAACCGATTATTTCACCGCGCCCGCAACGCCGTTGGTGAAGCTCTTCTGCAGGATGAAGAAGATGATAACCGTCGGCAGGGAGCACAGGGTAACACCGGCCATGACGACGCCGTAGTCGATGACGTAGCCGCCCATCAGGTTGGAAACGAGCATCGGCATGGTGGTCGCGTCCGGGGTCTGCATGATGACCTTCGGCCAGAGGTAGGAGTTCCACGCGTTCATGAAGGTGATGGTGGCAGCGGACGCATAGGTCGGCTTCATCATCGGGATGAACATCTTGATGAAGATCTGGAACTCGTTCAGGCCGTCAATGCGCGCAGCCTCGATCGTATCCTTCGGGAAGGTACGCGCGCTGTTGCGGAAGTACATGATCAGGAACGGCGTGGACAGGCTCGGCAGGAAGAAGCCAACCCAGCTGTTGAGCAGGCCCACCTTGGAGAACATCTGGAACAGCGGAACCAGCACCGCGACGAACGGCACCATCATCGCCAGCATCAGGATGCTCATCACGCGGTCCTTGTACTTGTCGTGATAGATTTCAAAGCCGTAGCCCGCAATGGAGGAGACGGCCAGGGACAGCACAACCTGGAGCAGGGTGGTGGCGAAGGAGTTCTTCATCGCCCGCCAGACGTTCTGCTGCGCGAACAGGTTGGTCAGGTTCTCCACCAGGTGCGTGCTGGGGATCATGCGGCCGCCCAGAATCTGCTGGGTGTTGTTGCACGAAGAGATGAACGCCCAATACAGCGGGAAGACCGAGATAAAGGACGCGACGATCAGGAACGCGTACATGCAGAAACGGGAAACCTTCTTGGACAGAGCGCCTTCTCTCATCGCTTGTCACCCACTTTCGTCTGGATCGCGGACAGGATCGCGACCATGATCAGAATCACGAAGGACATCGCCGCCGCGTAACCGAAGTTCGGGTTCTTGGTGAACATCGTGTTGTAGATATAGTGCGACATCGTGATGGTCATGTTCGCCGGGCCGCCGCGGGTCAGGTTGACAGACTCGTCGAACAGCTGCAGCGTGCCGTTGGTGGACATGATGGCCGTCACCAGGATGATCGGCTTGAGCAGCGGGATCGTGATGTTGATCAGCTGACGGAACTGGTTTGCGCCGTCGATGCGCGCCGCCTCATAGATCGAGTAATCGATGCTCTGCATGCCGGAGAGGTAGAAGATCATGTTGTAGCCCGTCCAGCGCCAGACAAGACCGACGATGATGACGACCTTGGCATAGAACGGATCGTTCAGCCAGTTGATCGGCTCGGAGAGGATGCCGATGTTCATCAGCACGGCGTTGATCATGCCGTCGTAGGTGAACAGGGTACGGAAGATCATGGAGTATGCGACCAGACCGGTGGCGCAGGGCAGGAAGATGCAGGTGCGAAACAGGCCGCGGAACTTCAGATCCTTGTTGTTGAGCAGGGTCGCGAAGATGACGGCCAGCACCAGCATGATGGGCACCTGAACGATCAGGTAGGTCAGGGTGTTCGTCACGGACTGGATGAACACCTTGTCGCTGAGCATGCGCTGATAGTTGCGCCACAGCGGATCGGAGTAGGTCAGAGCAGTCGGCAGACCGCGCTTCAGGGAGGTCAGGAAGGCCTGAACCATCGGATAGAAGCTGAAGATGACGATCAGCAGGGTCGCAGGGGTCAGAAAGGCCCAGCCGGCCGCGCTCTGCTTGCGCTCCATCGTCCAGAAGCGATGCTTCTTCTTGGGAGCGGGGGTCGCGTTGGTCATGGGATAATCCACCTCTCTTCATGGTGATGGCCCATGGTGAGACAGCACAACAGATTGGTCGCAGACACTCAATTCGTGTGTGCTGTTTCACCATGGGAGAACTGCCGCTCCGGTTTCCCGGAGCGGCAGTTATCATGCGGGAAAACAGGTCGTGAACCGATGGGACATCAGAAGCCCATGGCGAAGTTCACGGTGTCCTCGGCGTTGACCAGCTCGGACTGCAGGTCGCCGCCGTTGATGTAGTTGGTCAGCGCGGTGCCCAGCGCCTCGCGGGCGT
>JBJEUH010000166.1:0-14098 GCA_051883735.1 Candidatus Ventricola sp. | reverse complement strand
GATAGAACGCGCGAAGCGAAGAAGGGAGTCTGAGGGATGAAATCCCTCAGGCGGGTTTTAGGGCGGCAGCCCTAACGTTTCCCTTTGTAGAAAGAATGTAGTCTCAGAGCAGGCTGCGCAGCAGCCTACGATTGAGACGGGTTTGATTTGCAAAAGCGTTCATATCGCTGTTCTCCAATCAAACCGGACTTGCAGATCATCCCCGTCAGGTAACGCTTCGCTCCCTGACTGCGTTTTTCTTGATCGTTGCGCGATGGAGAACGTTGGGCTGCCGCCCAAACCCGCTTGGGGATTTCATCCCCAAACCCCTTCTCCGCTTCGCGCGTATCAAAGCCACTTAAGCGCCCTGAAGCAGAACATCACAATTTGCATATTGCCCCGGCCTTTGGACATACTCTCCCGTATGAAGGAGATGATGTGTGCATGAAAAGGACCGGGCTTTTTGCGCTCATCCTGTGCATCGCGCTGACGCTGCCTGGCTGCGCGGCGCGCAGCGGCGGGAAGGATAACCCTGCGCTGCCCCAGCCGCAGAACACGACCGCGGCGCAGGCGAAGGCAAGCGCGTCGCCGGGCAAGGCGGCGGCCGATCTGGTGCCCGAGCGGCTGGAGCGCAACGGCGAGGGCGTGCCGGTTCTCAGGGTCTACGACGTGAAAAACGAGAAGCTGGAGGAGCTCTCCGTGGAGGAATACCTGCCGGCCGTGCTCGCGGGCGAGATGGCGGGGGATTGGCCGATGGAGGCGCTCAAGGCGCAGGCGATCCTCGCGAGGACGTTCGTCCTGCAGTTCGTGACGGAGAAGAAATCGCGCTACGAGGGCGCGGACATCTCCACGGATATTGAGGAGGCGCAGGCCTATAACGCAGCGGGCGTGAACGAGCGCATCCGTCAGGCGGTCTCCGAGACGCGCGGCATGGTGCTCAACGCCGGCGGCGAGCTGCCCTATGCCTGGTTCCACGCGCACTCCGGCGGGCTGACGGCGCGCGCCAAGGAGGGCCTGGATTACGAGAAGGACGAGCCGGGCTATACGCAGTGCGTGAGAGGCATGGAAAACGACGAGGCCCCGCCCGAGGCTGCCAGCTGGGAGGCGGCGTTCACGGCGGAGGAGGTCATCGCGGCGATGAAGGACGTCGGCGCGCCGATCACCGAGGTGACGAGCGTCTCCATCGGCCAGCGCGGCGAGAGCGGGCGCGCGGCGACGCTGATCGTCTCCGGCCGCGAGGTCTCCGCGCCCGCGCTGCGGATCGCGCTGGGGTCCACGAAGATGCGGTCCTGCCTGCTGGAAAGCCTGCGCGTCGAGGATGGACAGGTGAAGATGAAGGGTCGCGGCTACGGCCACGGCGTGGGCATGAGCCAGTGGGGCGCATACGCGATGGCCAGGGCGGGCAGGACCGCCGAGGAGATCGTGACCTATTACTTCAGGGGCGTGACGCTGGACAAGGCGTGGGAGTGACCGGCGGCAGGCGCGCGGCTTGCGCCGCCATCCAATCTTTTTCGCGTGATCCGCAATTCACCTCTTGCTTTTTTCCCGGAATGTGGTATAATATCTATCGCTTGAGCAAGCAGAACCGCATACGGGGCATTAGCACAGTTGGTAGCGCGCTACATTCGCATTGTAGAGGTCACCGGTTCGAATCCGGTATGCTCCACCATAAGAAAACGCTGATCCTGATACAAGGGTCAGCGTTTTTCTTTGCCCGAAAAGCCTTGCAACGTAGGGCTTTTTTGTCGGGTGCACAGGCAGTGTCCTTCCCTTCAGAGGAAAAGCGCCGGTCATCGAATGCCAGGCGGATTTTTCCGGTTTTTCCTTGCAAATCCGCCGGGAAGACCATATAATGACTCTGAATATTCTTCCGCGCCCGCGGCGCTTTTTCCTGACGAAAGGAGATTCCCCGATGAACAGACTGATTGCCCGCTCCGCCGCAGCCCTCCTCCTGCTGCTGACGGCCCTGCTGCTGCCGCTGACGTGCGCGGCGGTGAACAATGCCGGCCCTGTCACATACATATCATGCGACCAGAATGGCGCGAAAAGCGAGAAGCAGGCCGACAGTCTGACGATGATCGACAACGCTCTGCCCTCCCGTGTGGTTTGGGTTGAAGATTTTTTTGTAATAGATGGCGTTTCGTCTTCTCCCGATGACCCGGCTTTCTTTTATCTGGGCTCTAGCTCGTCCGACCTGAAACAACCTCTGTTTCTGTTTAGTGATCAAAATGCAAGCATTGTATGTGATCGCAGTGTGTCCATACCGCATAATATCTACATAGGCCTAAACAGTACAATGACGTTTTACCGCAGCAAGGAGTCCTTGCCATCCGAACAAATCAGCCTCGGCTCCTTTATTTTGCATGAAGAATCGACACTGAATCTGAACAGCATAAATCTGAAGGCCACGAAAATACACAAATCGTTCATGAGCGCCGGTGATCAGCCCCCTGCAACCATCAATATACTCGGCGGCAAAGTCACGTCGCCCATCGACTGCATCGGCGGAAGCCTGAACGTCAACATATACGGTGGCGAAGTCATGTCGGCCATTCTCTGCGACGGCGGAAGCCTGAACGTCAACATGTACAACGGAAAGCTTGACGCCTCCGGTAGCGACAATGATGCGGGCATCACCGGCGAGAACTGCACCTTCAATCTGCACGGCGGAACCCTTTTCGCTGTCGGCGGCGACACCGCGCCAGGCATCGGCGAGGGCGTCAGTCTCAACATCTCCGGCGGCGAAGCGTTTATCACCGGATACGGCGGGCACGCTGCGCTGGAATGCGCATCCCTGACCTTCTCTCCCAGTGGTGAAAACGAATATATCCGCGTTTACGACGGCGTCGACAAGAATACCCGAACGCTCATCGGCGCCTATAACCAGAGCAATTCCGGCGGCGCGCTCGAAACGCTGCGAGGTTACACCGCGCTCTCGATGGAAACGGCTGTGATGAGTGCAATCGAGATTAACACGGCGCCGCAAACCTGTTATGTGGATGAAAGCCCCTGCTTTCAGGTCAAGGTTCTGACGGACGGGGTATTTTCCGACAGCTTTACCGTTGAATACAAGCAAAACGGCGCTTACAGCACGACCCCGCCCACGCAGCCGGGCACCTACGACGTGCGCATTACCCGGCCGATGGACGATACCTACCTGCCGTTTGAGAAGGAAATCCCCGGCGGGCTGGTGATCACCAAGGCCAGCCAGACGGCCCCCACGGGCGTCGCAGCCGTCGCGGAGACCATCCGCTACAAGAACGACGGCAGGCTCACCGGCGTCACCACCGCCATGGAATACCGCGCCGAAGCCGCCTCCGGGTATACCGCCGTCACCGGCACGGAGGTCGCGGGCCTCGCCCCCGGCGACTACTTCGTGCGCTTCAAGGAGACCGCGACCCACGCTGCCTCCGCCGATGCGCAGCTGGTGGTCGCCTCCGGCCGCGCCGCCTACGATACCGACAGCACGCAAAGCGCCAAGGGCATCTCCGCGGACAACGTGCAGCCGGAGAACGAGGCGCTGCTCAGGCAGGCCCTGAGCGACTATCAAAGCGCGCTTGATACCCTCGGCGGCAGCTTCACCGAGGCGGAAAAGCAGGAGGTTCAGGCAGCCATGGAGCGCATCCGCAGCGCGCTTGCGTCGCTTGAGCGCGCCGCAGCCGTGCGCGAGGCCATCGCCGCCCTTCCGGGCGCCGTGGAGCCGGACGATACCGACGCGGCGGCGCGCATCCTCGCCGCAAAGGCCGAGTTTGACGCGCTGACCGCGCACGAACAGGCGCTCGTGGGCGACGCGCCCGCCGCGAAGCTCGACAGCCTGCTCCCGATGCTCACCGCCTACCGCATCACCTACGGCGACGGCGCAAGCATCATCGCGGGCCGGAACACGACGCTCAGCTTCACCGCCAACGGCCCGCTCGCCAAGCTCACGGCGGTGCTCGTGGACGGAAGGACGCTGGACGCGAAGCACTATGATGCGCAGTCCGGCAGCACGATCATCATGCTCGCCGCGGACTACGTGAAGACCCTCGCCGTGGGCGAGCACACGCTGACCATGCGCTACACCGACGGCGAGACGAGCGCGCGCTTCACCGTCACAGTCATGCCGCAAGACCTCCCGCAGACCGGCGACAGCAGCCGCCTGTCGGGCTGGCTTGCGCTGCTGGGCGTGTGCGGCGCAGGCCTTTGGTGCCTGAACAGAAGGCGCGGATAAGCGCATAACAGCACAGGCAGGAGGGATGTCTTCCTGCCTGTGTTTTGCTTTCTGCTTCGTTTGCGCAAATCCACCGTCAGGTCCCGCGTCAGATGGAGACAGAACGGCGTGACAAAAGGGCGAATTGGGGAATTCGCGATGACGTTGTTATGATACGATTCTCGGATAAAAAGATGCATCTACGAGCGCCTTTTCCATTCTGGCGTCCGCTCATTCCACTCAACGTATCATATGATCTTCATGATCCTCTGCCATCAGCCACGCAAAGCCGCACGGCAACAGATGAACGGCATCGCTCAGAGGCTCCCCGCTGCGCAGGTCTGTAAAGCGCTCCTGCCCATCCAGGGAAATCTCATGCTCCTGAACGCTGAAATTGAGCAGGGCCAGCAGCTTCTGTCCATCAAAATACCGGCCGATGCCCAGCACATGGTCGCTGCCCGTGTCAAACGTCCAGACGTCGGCCTGTGCATCAAAGGCGCGGTTTTCCCGCCGGATGCGCGTCAGCTCGCTGAGCATGCGATAGACCTTCCCCTGCCAGCTTTCGGGGTCGTTTCGCTTCTGCGCGTCGCTCCAGATGAAGGCGCCGCGGTGCAGATACCGGCTGTCCTCCCGCCTCAGGGGATCGTCGTGATAGGTGTAGTCGTTCTTCTGGCCGATTTCGTCGCCGCTGTACAGCACGGGCACGCCGCTGAGCGTCAGCAGAAAGGCGTGCAGCATCTCGATGCGGCGGTAGGCCAGCGCCTCATCCGCCTCCGCGCCGCATAGGGATGCCGTCGTGCCGCACAAGCGCGCGTCGCCCAGACGCGGATCATTGTTGTAGAGCTCGCCGCGGGAGGCGGAGCCGGGCCACATGCCGGTCAGATAGTCGTTGAGGTAGCGCTTGTGCGGCACCTCACGCTGACCAAACTGCGACAGGAAACCATAATCCAGTCCCCAGCCGATGTCGTCGTGGCAGCGGAGGTAGTTGAGGAACGTATAGGTGCCGGGCAGTGCAAACACCTGATTCAGCTGATGGCGCAGCAGGCGCACATCCTGCGTGGCCACGGTGTGCCAGGTGCTGGCCATCGTCGTCACGTTGTAGAGCATGTGGCACTCCGGCTCGGAGACGGAGCCGAAGTACGGCACGACCTTCGACGGCTCCATGACCACCTCGCCCAGCAGCAGCACGCCCGGGCAGACGCACTCGCAGGCCAGGCGCATCAGCCGCACCAGCGTGTGCACCTGCGGCAGATTGCGGCAGGAGGTGTGCAGCTCCTTCCAGATGTAGGGCACCGCGTCCAGCCGGATGACGTCCACGCCCTGATTGCACAGGAAGAGCATGTTCTCCGTCATGTCGTTGAAGACCGTCGGGTTGGCGTAATTGAGGTCCCACTGATAGGGATAGAACGTGGTCATGACGACCTTCCCCGCTTGCTCGCACCAGGTGAAATTGCCCGGCGCGGTCGTGGGGAAGACCTGCGGCACGGTCCGCTCATACATCTGGGGAATCGACCAGTCGTCATAGAAGAAGTATCGCTGCTGATACTCGACTTCCCCCGCGCGGGCGCGCCTTGCCCACTCGTGATCCTCGCTGGTGTGGTTCATCACGAAATCGAGACACAGCGCCATGCCCCTGCCATGGCAGTCGTCCGCCAGCTGAGCCAGATCCTCCATCGTGCCCAGCTCCGGCTGCACGGTGCGGAAATCCGCCACGGCGTAGCCGCCGTCGCTGCGGTCCTTCGGGCTTTGCAGCAGCGGCATCAGGTGCAGGTAGTTGACGCCCGTCTCTTCCAGATAGTCAAGATGCTCCCGCACGCCGCGGAGCGTGCCGCCAAAGCACTGGGTATACATGAGCATGCCCAGCACATCCTGCTTTTTGTACCAGTCCGGCTGCGCGGCGCGTTCTTCGTCGATGGTGCGCAGCACCGGCCTGCGCGCCTCATGGCAGCGGCGCAGCATGCCGGCAAAGTAGTCATAGGCGTGCTCATCGTGGTACAGCGACAGATACAGCCGCTTCATCTCCTGCGCAGATTGCGCATAGCGATCATCAAATGTGCAGCTCATGCTTTCGTCCCCCCAATGTCGTTTGTGCCTTGTTCCTCATTGTGCGCTTGATTGTCCGCTTTTATTTTACATGCCCAGCCTCAGCATGTCATCAAGGAGCATCCTTTCGGAGGGCACAGCGCTTTCCTTCGTGACGAATGCCTCCTCCATCCCTTCGGGGATGATGTCCCCGCACACATCCACGCGCGGCAGATAGGGCAAAAAGAGCCGCAGCAGCATGGAGTCGTGGAGCATCGCCAGGCCGGACGCGCCGATCATGCACCAGATGAACGCATAAAGCGGCTGATAGCGGCCGCCCGCCAGCGTGAGCAGCACAGGCACGACGCTGGTGACAACCACGCTCAGCGCGGTCAGCGGGCTTCTCATGGCGAAGGCAAAGCTGTTGGCCAGCAGCCGGGGCAGCGGCGCGTCAAAGGCCGCCATCGTCGGGAACAGGTACAGCGCCAGCACAAGCGCCGCCATGGCGATGGCATACAGGCCATAGCGGAAGGCCGCAACCGGCCCCGTGAACTGCGAGCACCAGAAGATCTCCAGCGCAAGCGCCACCGCGAGCGCGAGCAGAATCAGAAATGCCGCCGTCGCCTGCCGGAAATTCGCCTTGAAGCCCTGCCAGAACTGCGCGAAGGGATTGATCTCCCCGTCCCCGCGCAGGGCCTTGAGCAGGGTGTGGTGCAGCGCGCACAGCCCTGCGCCCGCCGTGACGACGGGGATGCAGGAAATCAAGAACAGCAGATTCGCCGCAATCAGGATGCCCAGCCGCGTCATCAGATGCCCAAAGCGGCTCTCGTTGCTCAGAAACTGATCAAACATGCGCCGTCCTCCCCAAACAAATACTTGATGAAAACCTCCGCCTGCTCCGGGTGCGGCGCAAGCGCGCTGACGCCCAGCACGGCGCTCTCGCCATAGGGCGCGTTTTCGCCCACCAGCGGCGTGCCGGAAAGGTCGACGCCCACGGGCACGGGGTCATCGCCGTAGCCGCTCTGCGCGTTCGGTGTGACATAGACCAGCCTGTCCTGCCAGGCGTCAAAGAGAGCCGCCGTCCGCTCGTCGCGCAGATCCATCAGCCGACCGCTTTGGCCCACGGCGGAGAGGTCCGCCTCCGGCATTACCAGCACGTCGAGCGTGCCGCTGTCCAGATACGTCACCAGCAGGTTGTAATAGGTGTTGTTCAAAGCGGACGCCTCGCCCGGATGGCACCAGCATTCGTCCAGCAGCACCAGGTTCTTCTGCTTCAGGTCATAGCCCGCGTACCGGGCAAAGCCCCGCCCGAATTCGGAATCCGGCCCCAGCTCGGCGGTGGTGTTGGCAAAGCAGGCGGCAAAGTGATTCTCGGCCAGCTGCACGCTCATCTGGCTGTGCAGATACAGCCCGAACGCCAGCACAAAGGCGATCAGAGCAAGCTGCACCCAGTAGTAGGTCACGATGTAGGAGAGCTTGCCGCGCAGGCTCATGCCCCGCAGCTTGGCGCGCTCAGCCTTAGCCCATGCGGCAATTCTGTCCATGTTCCTCTCTCCTCTGTTACACGCGGACGAAGTGGATCAGCAGCGCCGGGCAGTCGCCCAGCAGGCGGGGCAGCGCAAGGCCCGCGTACATCAGCTGTGCGCCGGTGAACGTGCTGCCCGTCATGTCCTCCACGTGCCTGATGCCGACCTCGTCCTTCTGGCAGGAGAAGCGGAAGTCGTCCACGCGGTACACCGCCTGCGCGTCCAGCCCGCACAGCCGCAGGCAGATGGGCGCGGCGTTGCTGCGCACGCGCGGCTGCACAAAGCCCAGCAGCGCCTCGCTCCCGTCCTGTGCGGCGTATTGCCATGCGCCGAAGTCGCTGTGCTGCGGGTCGTTGAGGCGGACATAATCGCCGCCCGCGATCAGCGCCCTGTGGCGCTTGAAGCAGGCGATCTGCTCGCGGATTTCGTCCCGCTCCGCATCGGTGAGCTTGCTCGGGTCCAGCTCGTAGCCGAACGTGCCGTTCATGGCGACGATGGCGCGCGTCCACAGCGGCACGGTGCGCCCGGTCTGGTGGTTCGGGCAGGCGGAGACGTGCGCGCCGACGGTAGAAATCGGATAGCCGAAGGAGGTGCCGTGCTGGATGGTCAGCCGCTCGACGGCGTCCGTGTCGTCCGAGCACCAGATCTGCGGGAAATACGCCATCATGCCCGCATCAAAGCGACCGCCGCCGCCCGCGCAGCCCTCGAAGAGCACGTCCGGAAAGGCCGTGGTGATGCGCTCGAGCAGCGTGTACAGGCCGAGCATGTAGCGGTGCAGGATCTCGCCCTGCCGCTCCGGCGCGCAGCCGTGACTGTATACATCGCTGATGTTGCGGTTCATGTCCCACTTGATGTAGTCGATGGGGTGGTCGCGCAGCAGGCGCGTCAGGCTCTCAGTTAGGTAATCGACCACCTCCGCGCGGGAGAGGTCGAGCACCAGCTGATTGCGGCCCATCGCGGGCTTGCGGCCCGGCAGCGTGTAGGCCCAGTCCGGGTGCGCGCGGTAGAGGTCGGAATCCTCATTGACCATCTCCGGCTCGATCCACAGGCCGAAGCGCAGGCCCAGCGCGTGCACGCGGTCGATCAGCTCGCCGAGCGTGCCGCCGAGCTTCTGCTCGTTGACCACCCAGTCGCCCAGACCGGCGTTGTCGTCCTTGACGCGGCCGCCGAACCAGCCGTCGTCGAGCACCATCATGTCCATGCCCAACGCTGCGGCCTGCCTGGCGATGCCCACGATCTTCTCGCTGTTGAAGTCGAAATAGGTCGCTTCCCAGTTGTTGATGAGCACGGGACGCGGCGCGAAGGCGTACTTGCTGCGGATGACGTTCCCGAGGATGAAGCGGTGATAGCGGCGGGAAAGGCTGCCCAGGCCCTCATGCGTAAAGGCGAGAATCGCCTCCGGCGTGTGGAAGGTTTCGCCCGGCGCGAGCTGCCAGGCAAAGAGCTCGTCGTTGATGCCGGCGGTCACGCGGGTCATGCCCCTGAAATCCACCTCGATGTCCGTGCGGTGGCTGCCGGAATAGACCTGCATGACGCCGAAACACTCGCCGCTCATCTCCGTCGTCTCCGGCGCAGCGAGGATGACGAACGGATTGTGGAAGTGGCTCGACGCGCCGCGCCGGGTGGAAACCGTGCGGATGCCGCTGGTGAGCGGGACGCGCTCCATCTGCCGCTCCATCTCGTGGCGGCCATGGAAGTGCAGCAGATCCCACCGGCCCGCGGGCATATCCAGGCACAGCGTCATGACGCGGCGAAGCGTCAGGCGCTCCTTGCCCTCGTTGGTCAGGCGCGCAGCGCGGGTGATGACGTCCTGCTGCTCATACACGCCGTAGAGCAGCTCGAGCTTGAGGCCCGTCACCGGGTCGCGGAGGATGACGCTCAGCGTCTGCGCCTCGTCCCCGCGCGCGAACGCGGAGGGCATCCCCTCCACGGCGTACTTGCCTTCGGCGATGGTATGGCTCTCATAGAAGAAGTCCGCGCCATAGGCGCTCTCCTCCGCCTTGACCTCGATGGTGGAGATGCGGAAATCGCCCGTATTGCAGCCGGTGTACTCCTGCGGCAGCAGATCCGGCGAGGTGCCGCGCTCCAGCCGGAAGTCGTAGTAATCCGGGGAGAAGCCGTGGTTCACCGGCGGATACAGGCCGTCCATGCAGGCGTTGTCCACGCGGCGGCCATAGTAGAGATGCTTGAGGTGGCCGATGCCGCCGATCTGCATCTGATAGGTGGTGTGCGCGGTGTGAAGCGTCAGGGTCCTGTCCTTCTCGCTGTATAGGATGCTCATATCGGTTCCCTCCCTTTTGGGGCTGTGAAAAGCATGAGGGTTGATGTCTGATTCAAAAAGGGACGGGCCTTCGGCTGAGCGCCGTCAGCCCGTCCCAAGCAAAAGGGGGCATGGAAAGTGCAGTTTACAGCTTGCCGCCGGAGGTCGCAATGCCCTCGATAAACTGCTTCTGGAAGATGAGGTAGATGATGATCATCGGCAGGCAGGCCATGAGCGCTGCCGCCATCAGCTCCGGGAAGTTGGAGGCGTACTGCCCCTGCATCTTGGCAAGGCCGGCGGAGAGCGTCGTGCTCGACGAATTGGAGCAGACGATCATCGGCCACATCAGGTCCTTGAAGGCGAAGACCGCCGTAAAGATGGACAGGGACACCATCGCGCTGCGGGTGAGCGGCGCCATAATCAGCAGGAAGCGCTGGAAGATGCTGCAGCCGTCGATGTTGGCCGCCTCCTCCATGTCCTTGGGCAGGCTCTGATACGCCTGCTTGAGCAGCAGCGTGCCGAAGGCCGTCACCATGCCGGGGAAGACCAGCGCGAAGACGGTGTTGAGCATCTTCATCTTGGAAACCATGATGTACTGCGGGATGATGAAGATCTGCGAGGGCACCATCATCTGGATGAGCACGAGCGAAAACAGGAAGTTCTTGCCCGGGAAATTGAGGCGGCCAAAGGCGTAGCCCGCCATCGTCGCCGTCAGCACAGCGCAGACCACGCGGAAGAAGATCATCAGCAGCGTGTTCCTGTACAGATAGAGGAAGTTGTAGCTCTTCCAGACGGTGACGAAGTTGTCCAGCTTCCATGAGCTGGGGAAGATGACGAACGGATTGATCGCTGTGGATTCGGACAGCGTCTTGAACGCCGTCAGGAACATCCACGCAAAGGGGACGATCATCGTGATGGATGCGAGAATCAGGAGGATGTGGATCACGACCCGCGTGATGCGCTGCCTCAGAACAAAGCTGTCGAGCATATCAATTCCTCCTTAATTGTAGAAGACCCACTTCTTCTCGGACGCCTGCAAAAGCTTGGTCAGCGCGAGGATGATCACCAGCATGCACACCACGATGGCCGCGCCGTAGCCGCGGTTGTTGTAGGTGAACGCATACTGATAGAACACATAGACGACGGACTGCACCGAGGGAAGCGCCTGGTTCGAGTTGTCCATGACCATGAAGGGCAGGTCGAACACCTGGAGCGCGCCGATGATGCGCGTCTGCAGCACGAAGAAGATGGTCGGGCTGAGCAGCGGGATGGTGACGGTGAAGAACTGGCGGATGCCCGTCGCGCCGTCGATGTCCGCCGCCTCGTAGTAGTCGTGCGGGATTTCCTGCAGGCCGCCGAGGAACAGGATCATGTTGTAGCCGAGGATCGACCACACGCCGATGACGGCGATGGAAATCCACGCGATCTTTGGGTCGGAGATCCAGCCGATGTCCGTGCCCAGCAGGTTGTTGAGCAGGCCGAACTTCTGGTTGTACATGAACTTCCAGACCATCGCGACCGCTGCAGGCGCGGCGACCATCGGCAGGAAGAAGATCGTGCGGTAGCCGCTGCGGAAGAGCATCTTGCGGTTGAGCAGCACCGCCAGCACCAGCGCGATGGCGATGGAGAACGGCACCTCGATCAGCGCGTATTTGAACGTGTTGACCAGGCTGCCCCAGAACTCGCTGCCGGACAGGACATTGATGTAGTTGTCCAGGCCGACGAAGACGTTGCCGCGGCCAAAGTCGCCCGTCTTGAAAAAGGACTGATAAATTGTGTAAATGATCGGGTAGAAATTGAGCACCAGCAGGCCGATCATCGTCGGCAGAACGAAGATGAGTCCCCATTTGGCCTCGTTCTTCTGTGCTCGGCTCATTTTTCTTTTGCGGGGCTGCGCCGCTTGTTTTGCAGCCATCCAAATCCCTCCTTTGATCAAATCCGCGGGCAGGCCGCCCTGCCCGCGGCGCCGGGGATATTACTCTGTAAGTCCCTCTGCAAAGCTTCGGCCTCGGCCTCAAAGCATTGGGACTTGCATCACTTGGTCGGAAATGCAACCGGCATCATGCCGGTTTACTCCTGCTTGAGCAGCGCGTTCATGTCCGCCGCCAGCTTGTCGAGGATGCCGTTCATCTGGCTCGGATCGTTCCAGGCCGTCACGAGGCCCTTCTGGTACTGGTCGGCCCAGCGGGTGGTGTACTTGGAGTACGGACGGAAGACCAGCGTGCCCTCGGATTCCATCTTCAGGAACGCGTCGATGTTCATGCCCGGGAACGCGCCGGAGAACGCGTCGGACGCGCCCAGATAGCCGGCCATGGTCACGCCCAGCTCGGCCTGCTTGAGCTGCATCTCCTCGCTGGAGAACCACTCGATCAGGCTCCAGCAGGCGTCGGGATTCTTGGCGTTTGCGGCGGCTGCCCAGCCAAGGCCGTTGTAGATGGAGCAGCGCTCGCCCTCGTCCACAGCGCCGTTGCCGTTGCGGTCGCAGTACGGGAGCACGGCCCAGGCGTAATCGGCAGCGTGGTCATCGGTGTAGAAGCTGTTGATCATCCAGGAGCCCTGGGAGATCATCGCGGCGATGCCGTTGCGGAACAGACCGTCGGTGCCGTTCTCCGCGACGAGCGGCTGCGGGGCAAACACGTCGGAGCAGAGCTTGCCGACGAACTCCATGGCCTTTTTCGTGTTCTCGTCATCCCAGCCGGAGGTCTTCTTGTCCTCGCTGATGACGTAGCCGCCGAAGTCGTAGACGATGTTGAACCAGCCGTCCTGGTCGTTGGTGGTGTTCATGGCCGCGCCGTAGAATTCGCCGTTGCCCGCCTCGGTGATGGCCTTGCCCGCGGCATAGTAATCGTCCCACGTCCAGCTCTCGTCCGGATAGGCGACGCCGCACTTGTCAAAGATGGCCTTGTTGTAGAGGAGCGCGATGGTGTCGTGATCCTTCGGCATGGCGTACTGCTTGCCCTTGTAGCTGTACAGCTCGCTGATGCCCTGATAGTAGTTCTCCATCCTGACGACATCAGACTTCTTGATGTATTTGGTCAGGTCCAGCAGCATGTCGTTTTCCATGTACATCTGCGCGGAGTTGGAGTGCATCCAGAAGACGTCCGGCAGGGAGCCGCCGGTCGCGCCGGCCTCCAGCAGCGTCCAGTATTCATCCCAGGTGACGACCTGGATGTTCACGCCGATGCCGGACTGTTCCGTCCACAGGTCGGCGATGGTCTGCAGGCCCGCAAGCTGGGTGTTGTCCCAGATCTTGACCTCCAGCACCTCAGCGCTCGCGCAGGAAAGCGCAAACACAAGGCACAGCAGGCAAGCGATTGCAGCGATCTTCTTCATAGACTGCATAATCAAGTCCTCCTATAAAGCGTCATGGGGGTGTGTTCTAAGCCAGGTTGCGTCTATCGTGATGTCTACCGGCCGGGAAAGACAAAAGCGATGCAGATTTCTTGGATAAATCGTTTGTTTTTGGAGAAATGTGTTGTCAATCTATACAAATCACATCTCGCTTTTTTCAACAGGATTATATCAACTCCATTTCAAAAAATAAATGAAGCTGTGCGACACTTTATATCCCAGTTTGTATGAAATGGTCGAAAACTATTGAAATCAAGTCGCATACGGGTATATAATGATCTCCAGAAATCCGTAACAGGAGGTGAAAGCCATGTCAAAGCTGGTGGACAGCAACAAGCTCAAGTTCAGCGTCTTTCAGGACGAGCGCTTTGTCGATCTGAATCTGTATCAGTTTGGCTGGGAGCGCTGCGAGCCGCTGCATTCCTTCGGACCGTACATCCGCAATCACTATCTGTTTCATTACGTCATCTCCGGCAGGGGCGTGCTGCATGCCAACGACACGCACTACGAAATTGAAGGCGGCACAGGCTTTCTGATCGCCCCGGGCGAGGTGACCACCTACACCGCCGATGAAGCGTTCCCGTGGGAATACGCCTGGATTGAGTTTGACGGGCTGTCCGTCCCCGGCTGCCTGACGCAGGCCGGGCTGAGCGCGCGCCAGCCGATATACAGGCCCGTGACGAAAGAGGCAGGCGTGCAGCTGCAAAACCAGATGATGACCATCATCGACCACAACACCGATTCCGCCATGCACCTGATCGGCCAGGGCTT
>JBJEUH010000165.1:0-14122 GCA_051883735.1 Candidatus Ventricola sp. | reverse complement strand
GAGCACGTCATCCTCGAGCGCGCGCTGCCGCGCGTGGAGGACGGCCTCAAGCCCGTGCAGCGCCGCATTCTCTTCACCCTGAACGAGCTGGGCGTCACGCCGGACAAGCCGCACAAGAAGTGCGCGCGCATCGTCGGCGACTGCCTGGGCAAGTATCATCCGCATGGCGACAGCTCCGTCTATGACGCGATGGTGCGCATGGCGCAGCCGTACAGCATGCGCGGCGTGCTGGTGGATGGCCACGGCAACTTCGGCTCCATCGACGGCGACAGCGCCGCGGCGATGCGATACACGGAGGCGCGCATGGCGCCCCTGGCGCTGGAGATGCTGCGCGACATCGACAAGGACACCGTGCCCTTCAGCTTCAACTTTGACGATTCTCTCAAGGAGCCGGACATGCTGCCCGCGCGCTATCCGAATCTGCTGGTCAACGGCACGTCCGGCATCGCGGTCGGCCTGGCGACGAACATCCCGCCGCACAACCTGCGCGAGGCGATCGACGCGGCGATTCTGCTGATGGACAAACCGGACGCGAGCCTTGCGGAGATCATGAAGGTGCTGCCCGCGCCGGATTTCCCGACCGGCGGCTGCCTGATTGACAACGAGGAGATTACGCGCGCGTACGAGACGGGCCGCGGCAAGCTGACCCTGCGCGCGAAGGTGCACATCGAGGACGGCGCGGCGGGCAGAAAGCTCATCGTCATCACCGAGGTGCCGTATCAGGTGCCCAAGGCCGCGATGCTCGAGAAGATTCTCAGGCTCAGCGAGGAGAGGAAGGCGCAGCTCGGCGGCATCTACGACATCCGCGACGAGTCCGACCGCACGGGCCTGCGCGCGGTCATCGAGCTGAAGCGCGACGTCGATCCGATGCAGGTGCTCTCCGTGCTCTACAAGTACTCCGACCTGCAGATCACCTTCGGCGTGAACATGGTCGCCATCGCGGAGGGACGCCCGGTGCAGATGGGCGTGAAGGCGATGCTTTCCTATTATATTGACCACCAGAAGCGCGTCATCACCCGCCGCACGAAGTACGAGCTGGAGCAGGCGCGCGCCCGGGAGCACATCCTCGCCGGCCTCATGGTGGCGGTCAATCACCTCGACGAGGTGATCGCGCTCATCCGCGCCAGCAAGAACCCGAAGGAGGCTAAGGAGCAGCTTATGAATCGCTTTGGCCTGACCGACGTTCAGGCGCAGGCGATTCTCGACATGCGCCTGCAGCGCCTGACGGGCCTGGAGATCGAGGCGCTGCGCAGGGAGTACGAGGCGATCCTCAAAACGATCAGCCGTCTCGAAGGCATTCTCAAGAGCGAGAAGAAGCTCATCGGCGTCATCCGCACGGAGATGGCCGAAATCCGCGAGAAATTCGGCGACGACCGCCGCACGCAGCTCATCGAGGACGACAGCGCGAAGCTGCCGGTGGTGGAGAGCAAGCCAGCTGCGGAGGACACGGCGATTCTGCGCCTGCGCGACGGCCAGATCCGCCGCATGAGCCCGCGCATGGTGGACAAGTTCCTCCAGCAGCCGGGCATGAGCGGCGAGGTCGTGCAGACGATCCAGACGGCGACGGACGAATCGCTGTATATCTTCACGAATCTGGGCAACTGCTTCATGCTGGATATCGCGAAGATTCCGGAGACGATGCGCCTCAAGGAGCGCGGCAGCCTGCTGACCGGCCTGGTTGCCGGGCTGGCCGACGGCGAGGTGGCCGTACAGATGCTCTGCGCGAGGAGCGAGGAGATGGGCAAGTTTGGCGAGCTGCTCTTTGTGACGAAGAACGGCCAGGTCAAGCGCACCTCAGCCGGCGAGTACGGCATCCGCCGCGCCCGCTTCAGCGCGATCACGCTCAAGGGCGACGACCGGGTCGCCGCGGTGACGGCGGTCGCGGAGGGCGACAAGGGCGACCTGCTGCTGGCGACGAGGCTGGGCATGGGCGTGCGCTTCAAGCTCAGCGAGATTCCGACGACGGGCCGCGCGACGGCCGGCGTGCGGGGCATCGACGTGGGCGAGGGCGACGAGGTCGGCTGGATGCTGATGCCGGGGGCGGGCGACATGCTGCTGCTCATCAGCGACCGCGGCTATGGCAAGCGCATGATGGCGGACGATGTGGACCGCCAGAAGCGCGCGGGCAAGGGACAGAAGCTCCTGCCGATGACCCGGACCGGCGAGATCGGCACGCAGCTGGCGGGCCTGCTCGACGTCACGCACGCGCAGCAGGTCGCCTTCACCCAGAAGAATGGCCATGTGACGGTGATGAACGCGTTTGAGATCGGCGTGGAGCGCCGCACGGGCAAGGGGCAGCTTCTGGTCAGCGTGCTGCTGGACGACGTGGTGACGGACGCGGCGCTTGGTTAAGCGCTGCGCCTGCCAAAGCCTGTTTCATCTTTTTTCCTGTGATAGCGAGAGGCGTTGCCAAAGCAAGCTAAGGATTATATAACAAAAGCGCGAAGAGCGATGAACCGCTCCCGCGCTTTTGCCGTCTCAAGGGAGGAAATGAAATGGGCGTATATGGCTATGTCCGGGTATCGGCAACGGACCAGAACGAGGACAGACAGATGATCGCGCTGCGCAGCGTGCCGGTCGCGCGCAGTCGAATCTACATGGACAAGCAGTCGGGCAAGGACTTTGACCGGCCGCAGTACAAGCGGCTGCTTCGCAGGCTGAAGGCGGGCGATCTGCTCTATGTCATGAGCATCGACCGGCTTGGGCGCAATTACGAGGAGATTCAGAACCAATGGCGCAGGCTCACCAAGGAGATCGGCGCGGACATCTGCGTGCTGGATATGCCGCTGCTGGATACACGGCAGGGGAAGGATCTGATGGGCACGTTCATCGCGGACATGGTGCTGCAGATCCTCTCGTTCGTCGCACAGAGCGAGCGGGAGAACATCCGCAAGCGGCAGCAGCAGGGGATTGACGCGGCAAAGCAGAGGGGCGTCCGGTTCGGACGGCCGGAGAAGCCGCTGCCGGAAAACTTCGACGAGGTGCGCCTGCGATGGGAGCGGGGAGAAATCACCGGCACGGCTGCCGCGCGGGAATGCAGCTTGTCGTTGACGACCTTCCGGCGAAGGGCGGAAAGGGCAAAAAAAAATCAGGCCCAAGCCTGAATGCGCATTGACCAGAAAGTGTACATTTCGGAAAACATGTACTTCTCTTCTAACGTCTGTCATTCTACCATATTGTTTTTCATAAGTCAATAGAACAATGAATTTTTGACGTAAATTTGTTTACAAAAATTCGCGTATTGGCCGAGTTTGTGATTCAACCAAAAAGTACACTTTTGTAGCAGGGCGGATGAAAGCGTGGAGTGCTGAAGACAGAGGTGGATGCGTGGATGAGGTATGTCAAACCGGAAATGCACTTTGTCCGGTGTGAAGGGGAGCTGACGAGCGAGGAAATCCTTCAGCTTTCAGATGAGGAGCTGGAGGAATACCTGAGCAGAATCGGCTATCATCAGGCCAAGAAGCGGTATCGGATTCATCCGGATTTCGCGCTGCGCGAGATCGCAGGCGAGTACGCGATCGTCCCGCTCGGGGAGACGCAGTTCTTCACCAACGCGATGATGACGCCGAACAAAACGGCGGCGTTCCTCTGGCAGGCGTTTTCGGAGCCGAGCACCGAGGAGGACGTCGTGATGCGCGCGCTTGAGCGGTTTGACGGCGAGAAAGCGGCTATCCGCAGAGACGTCGAAATGTTTATGAAGGATACGATGAAGAGACAAGTTCTCGTGGAGGTTGATTGATATGAAAGAAAAGTGGGAAGCGCCGAGGATTGCGGTTGAGGAATTCGTTGCGAATGACTATGTTTCGGCTTGTTTTGGTGTATCTTGTCAGATGGGCTATACGCAGGGAACGCTTCCTAATGACCTTAGTGCAACTACTCTGTGGGGGGCGTTTGAAAACGATCCTACTAAAAAAGGAAGTCTGTCCCTAGCTGATGAGCAGTCTAATAAAATTGAATGGGATGATCACGCGACTAATGGTCAATATGGAAATTGCAGTTCTAGTGATTCGAACTTTATTAGCGAGACTGACACCGGATATGATATTTATGAATACAATGCGGCACAGCAGAGAAATCTCAATGGTATGGTAACATATTTCACAGATGCGAATAATGACAACAGGTTTGATCTTGGTGGTATATTCGCGTGGGTTACATGGAATGCTAAGTTCTATTGGCGGCACTGGGCGTATGCCACAGATTATGATGAGAATCATCCCAACCGTTCCTAATTGGATACACTGATCTGAGAACCGGAGCAATCCGGTTCTTTTTTGACCGGTGGGTAGTGTGCCATGAATCGTACAGCAAGCACCGAAGAACGCCATGGAGCAGAGCTGTTCGGAAGCGGGAGCGGGCACAGCCCGCAGGAGGACGCATGAACGAGAGAGAATTTTCCCTGGAAAGGATGACGCTTGCCCGCGCGGCGCAGCGCCTGCGCCCCGCCAACGGCACGCTGGAGCTGACGCCGCTGTGCACCATGAACTGCCGCATGTGCTATGTGCGCCTGAGCCGGGCGGAGATGGAGGCGCAGGGGCGGTTGCGCACGGCGGAGGAATGGATGGCCCTCGGACGGCAGATGGAGCGCGCGGGCGTGCTGTTTCTGCTGCTGACGGGCGGCGAGCCGCTGCTGCATCCGGAATTCCGGGAGATCTATACGGCACTGCGGCGCATGGGCATGATTCTGACGGTGAACACAAACGGCACGCTGATCGATGAGGAATGGGCGGGATTCTTCGGGCAGCAGAAGCCGCGACGCATCAACGTCACGCTCTACGGCGCGAGCGGGGAGACCTATGACGCGCTGTGCGGCTGGGCAGAGGGCTATGAAAGGACCGTTCGCGCGCTGCATCTGCTCAAGGCAGCGGGCGTGGACGTGAAGATCAACGGCAGCGTGACCCCGCTGAACGTGCAGGACATGGACGCGATCTACGCGCTGGGCAAAGAACTGGATATGCCCGTGCACATGGACACCTATATGGTGCCGTGCACGCGGGAGCGGAGCCGCGCGTTTGACGCGCAGGCCCGCCTGTGCCCGGAGGTGGCCGCGCAGGCCCGGGTGAAGGCGCTGCGGGCGGAGATGCCGGAGGAGCAGTTTCGTCTGTTTGCCGAAAGCAGCTTGGCTCGGGTCAAGCATCCCGCGTTTCCGTATGAGCGGCAGATGTCCTGCATGGCGGGAAAGTGCTCCTTTGCGATCAACTGGCAGGGCGAGATGCGACCGTGCGTCACGCTGAATGCACCGTCCGTGCCCGTATTTGAGCGGGGCTTCGAGGCGGCGTGGCAGGAGATCGTCTCCGCCGTTCAGCCGGTGAGGATTCATGAAAAGTGTGCGGCGTGTGCCCTGCGTCCGCTGTGCGATACCTGCGCGGCCAGCGCCTACTGGGAGACCGGGGCGCATGACGGCGTGCCTGAATACCTCTGCCGCTATGCGGAGGAAACATTGAGGCTTCTTGAAGAGAAAAAGTGAACAGGAAACCTGATGCAGGCCGGAACGGTAGATGTTCCGGTCTTTTGTTATGTGCGGATGGAACGGTCGGCAGTCCGGCGCTGACCCGGAAAAAGTAGAGGGAACGTTCTGCGTGGATTTCGTATACAATATGAAATCATAAGCAGCGCTGCGCGACATGGCTTCGGACACACCGCCGCCGCATTGACCCGCCCAATTAAGGCGGAAATGTGAAACTTTGCTTTCCGTGGAAGAAAATGGGCGCACGCTTCGTCTTATGGGTGAGACCGGATCAAAGCGTTCTAAACATCGCCTGCAGCACATATACAATGTGCGAAGGAAAAAGTGGAGGCGATGCAAAGATGATCAAAAAGCGCCTCGATTCGCGGACTGTCAGGCGGGTGCTGCCCGCGGCGGCGCTGTTCGCCGTGTGTCTGGCCTATGCGTCCATGCGGGATGCGCCTGCGCTGATGGCCGCGGTTGCGACGCGCGAGCTTCCGGTGTATAACGTGGATACAGAGGAAAAAGTGCTCGCCATCAGCTTTGACGCTGCATGGGGACGCGCAAATACGGAGGAGCTCATGAACATCCTGGACCGGTACGACGTGAAGACCACGTTCTTTCTGGTCGGGTTCTGGGCGGAAAAGTACCCCGACCTGGTGCAGGAGCTCGTGAGCCGGGGGCATGAGATCGGCAATCACTCCGCGACGCATCCGCATATGGCCCAGCTTTCCGCCGCGCAGATTCGCGAGGAGCTCAGGAAGTGCTCGGACCTGGTTGCTTCCATCACCGGCAGGCCCACGACGCTGTTTCGTCCGCCGTACGGCGAGTACAACGACACCGTGGTGAAGGTCAGCCGGGAGGAGGGCTACGAGTGCGTGCAGTGGAACGTCGATTCGCTCGACTGGAAGAACCTGGGCACGGAGAACATGGTGAGGCAGTGCACCAAATCGGTGAACCCCGGCGACATCGTGCTCTTCCACAACGACTCCAAATATATCCTGGAGGCGCTGCCGCGGATTCTTGAATATTACACGCAGGCGGGATACAAGATAATTCCAGTATCGCAGCTGCTGCTTCAGGGCGAGACGTGGATTGACCACACCGGCGAGCAGCACCTGTGTACGCCGACACCCGCGCCGCAGCCCGACAGGGCCGCAGCGCCGACAGCATAAAAGCGAAACGCGAACATGAATAAGGAGGACGTACAATGGAAAACGTCATTAACACACTGCACCTGAGCGGCAAGGTCATCGGCACGCCCGTCGTGGGGCACGAGGCCTTTGGCGAGAAGTTCTATTATCTGACGCTGGGCGTGCCGCGTCTCTCCGGTGCGATGGATCATCTGCCGATCACGCTTTCCGAGCGCCTGCTGGACGGCGCGATGCTGAAGGACGGCGACAGCCTGGCCATTGAGGGCCAGGTGCGCTCCTACAACAAGATCATCGAGGGTGCGGGCCGCCTGCTCATCACGGCGTTTGCCCAGCGGATTGTCGAGCCGGACGAGCGCGAGAACCCCAATCAGATCCAGCTCACCGGAACGCTGTGCAAGGCGCCGGCCTATCGCACCACGCCGTTTGGCCGCGAGATTGCGGACATGATGCTCGCCGTCAACCGCGCGTACGGCAAGAGCGACTATATCCCGTGCATCACCTGGGGACGCAGCGCGCGCTTTGCGGCGAAGCTCTCCGTGGGCGACAAGATTCAGCTGACCGGCCGCCTGCAGTCCCGTGCGTATCAGAAGCAGATGCCGGACGGCACGGTCGTGGAAAAGACGGCGTACGAGGTCTCCGTGGGGCACCTGGAGCTGCTGAGCGAGGAGCCGTCGGTCGCGGCGGAGCAGACGGTGCACGGCATGGGCAACTTTCGCAGCAACGCGGTCCTGCCCCAGTGAGATGCAGATGGACGGCGAAGAATTGGATATCTGACACAAAAAGGCGGACGAGATCAAAGCCCGCCTTTTTTTCCTGCGCGGTTTGTGCTATAATGAAAAGACTGAACGACGTGTGGAGGTACATATGCTGGACGAGCGCATCAGGAATGAACAGATTGACGATCTTGCCGAGGCGATGCTGGCGATTCAGAACCGCGAGGAGGCGTACCTGTTCTTTGAGGATATCTTTACGATCAAGGAGCTTCAGGCCGTCGCCCAGCGCCTGGCCGTGGCGCGCATGCTCAGGCAAAAGGTGACCTATCAGGAGATCGCCGAGAAGACCGGCGCCAGCACGGCGACCATCAGCCGCGTCAACCGCAGCCTCACCTATGGCGCGGGCGGCTATCAGCTGGTGCTTGGGCGCATGCCGCAGGATGAGGAAGCCTCGCTCGAGGATTGAGGAAAAGCCATGAATCTGAACGATCTGAACAAGGAACAGCGGCTCGCGGCGGAAACGCTTGAAGGGCCGCTTTTGGTGCTTGCGGGCGCAGGCTCCGGCAAGACGCGCGCGCTGACCTATCGCGTGGCCAACCTCATCGATCACGGCGTGCCGCCCTGGGCGATCATGGCCATCACCTTCACCAACAAGGCCGCCGCGGAGATGCGCGAGCGCATTGAGAAGCTGGTCGGCCCATCCGCTGGGGACGTGTGGGTTTCCACGTTCCACGCCGGCTGCGCCAAAATACTGCGCCGCGACATCGAGAAGCTGGGCTATACGCGCTCGTTCACGATCTATGACGACGACGACCAGATGAGCGCGCTCAAGGAGATTTTAAAGCGCCTGAACATCGACGAAAAGTTCCTGCCGCCGCGCGAGATCAAGAGCAAGATCTCCGACGCGAAGAATAAGCTGCTCGGCCCGCAGGAGTGGTTCGCCCAGTCAGATCGGGACTACCGCTGCCAGATGGTGCAGGACGTGTATGCGGCCTATGAGGAGAAGCTGAAAAGCTCCAACGCGCTCGACTTTGACGATCTGATCGTCAAGACGCTGGAGCTGTTCGCCGCGCACCCGCCGGTGCTGGAGGCGTATCAGCGCAAGCTGCGCTACATCCACGTGGACGAGTATCAGGACACCAACTACGCGCAGTATATGCTTGTGCGCCTTCTGGCGCAGCAGAGCCGCAACCTCTGCGTCGTCGGCGACGACGACCAGTCCATCTACGGCTGGCGCGGCGCGGATATCCGCAACATCCTGGACTTTGAAAAGGACTTCCCCGACGCTAGGGTCATCAAGCTCGAGCAGAACTACCGCTCGACGGCGAACATCCTGGACGCAGCCAATCAGGTGATCGCGCTCAACGAGAACCGCAAGGACAAGGCGCTGTGGACTGAGGAGGGCCCGGGCGAGATGATCCGGCTGTACCGGGCGGGCGACGAGCGCGAGGAAGCCGCCTGGGTCTGTCAGCAGGTTCGCGCGCTGCAGATGCAGGGCGAGGACTATGCCCGCTGCGCCGTGCTCTACCGGACGAACGCGCAGTCCCGCGTTCTTGAAGAGGCGTTCGTGCAGAGCGGCATCAAATACCGCATGTACGGCGGCCTGCGGTTCTACGACCGCAAGGAGGTCAAGGACATCCTGGCCTATCTGCGCGTGATGATCAACCCGTCGGATGACATCTCCGTGCGCCGCATCATCAACGTGCCCAAGCGCGCCATCGGCGATACGACGGTGACGGAGCTGGCGCGCTACGCCGCCGAGCAGGAGATGCCGCTGCTTACCGCCTGCATGGACATCCCGGAGAGCATCGGCGCACGCGGGCGAAAGAGCGTGGAGAAGTTCAGCGAGCTGATGATGGGCCTGACGATGATGGCGGAGACCATGAAGCTGACCGAGCTGGTGCAGTACGTCATCGACACGACGGGCCTGGAGAGCCAGTATACCAAGGAAGACAACGACGAGAACCGCAGCCGCGTGGAGAATATCCGCGAGTTTGTCGGCGCGGTGCAGGAGTTTGAGGAGAAGGCGGACAACCCCACGCTGGCGGAATACCTGGAAAACGTCGCGCTGGTGTCCGATCTGGACGCGATGGACGAGGAAGGCGGCGCGGTGACGATGATGACGCTGCACAGCGCCAAGGGCCTCGAGTTCCCGAACGTGTTCATGGTGGGCATGGAGGAAAACCTCTTCCCGTCCATGCGCAGCCGGGACGACCAGCAGCGCATGGAGGAGGAGCGCAGGCTCTGCTACGTCGGCATCACGCGCGCGCGGGAGCGCCTGTACCTGTCGCATGCCTCCCGCCGCATGCTCTACAACCAGATGCAGTTCAACGACCGATCCCGGTTTATCGACGACATCCCGGCGCGGGTGCTGGAGGACGTCTCCGAGCGCCGGGAGCCGTTCGGCGCGCCGGTGGGCGAGCGCCGCGCAGGCGGCGGCTGGCAGAGTGGGCAATGGAGGCAGCCGGCCTGGAGCAAGGGCAGCACGTTTGCCTCCGGCGCGCAGCAGGGCGCTTCCGGCGACTGGAAGCCGAAGGCGGCGCAAAAGAACGCGGCGCCCTCGGGCCAGAGGCAGAGCTATCTTGCCTGGAGCCGCGGCTCCGGCGCGGGCATGGGCCATACCGAGCGCGTGGGCGGTGCAAGTGTCGCCGGCGTGCAGCGCGGCATGGCGCAGCAGCAGCAGAAGGTCGTGCGCTCGAGCGCGCACGAGGCGGCCGCGCCGTCGATCTTCGCGGCGGGCGACCGCGTGCTGCACCGCAAGTTTGGCAAGGGCGCGGTCATCCGCGTCAGCGGAACGGGCTCGGATGCGAGAATCATGATCAGATTTGACGATACGCGCGTGGGCGTGAAGGAATTCGCGCTGTCCATCGCGCCGATCATCAAGACGGAGGGATAACGGATGGACGAGAGGCAGCGCATGCAGGAGCTGATCGGGCAGCTCAACGCAGCGTCCAAGGCCTACTACGACGGCAACGACGCGATCATGTCCGACGACGAGTGGGACGCGATGTACGCCGAGCTGAGAAAGCTGGAGGCGGAAACCGGCGAGCGGCTGGCAGATTCCCCGACCCGGCGCGTGGGCGGCGGGGTGCTGGAGGGCTTTTTGCCGCACCGCCACATCGCGCGGCTGTGGAGCATGGACAAGGCGCAGAGCGAGGAGGAGATCCTCGCTTGGGCGCAGCGCTGCGAAAGGCTGACCCGCGAGGCCGGCGGCCTGCCGGAGAACCGCTACTGCGTGGAGTACAAGCTCGACGGCCTGACGCTCAACCTCACCTACGACGGCGGCCGTCTCGTGCAGGCGGCCACGCGCGGCAACGGCGAGGTGGGCGAGGGCATCCTGCTGCAGGCGCAGACCATCCGCTGCATCCCGCACGAGATCCCGTTCAAGGGCCGCATGGAGGTGCAGGGCGAGTGCATCATGCGCCTGTCCGCGCTGGAAAAGTACAACGAGACGGCGGATGAGCCGCTCAAGAACGCGCGAAACGCCGCCGCAGGCGCGCTGCGCAACCTCGATCCGAAGGTGACAGCGAGCCGGAATCTCAGCGCGCTGTTTTACCAGGTGGGCTACATCGAGGGCAGGAGCTTTGAAACCCAGGAGGAGATGCTCGATTTCCTCCGGGAAAACGGCCTGCCCGTCAGCCCGTACACCGGCTATGCCGCGTCCATCGAGGAGGCCATGGCGCTGGTGCACGGGATCGAGGCAGAACGCGATTCGCTCGACTTCCTCATCGACGGCGCGACGATCAAGCTGACCGACATGCGCACGCGCGAGGTGCTGGGCACGACGGACAAGTTCCCGCGCTGGTCGATCGCGTTTAAGTTCCCCGCGCAGGAGACGGTGACCAGGCTCCTTGCGATCTCCTGGGAGCTGGGCCGCACGGGCAAGCTCACGCCGCTGGCGCACCTTGAGCCGGTGGACATCTGCGGCGTGACGGTCAAACGCGCGACGCTGAACAACTACGGCGACATCTGCCGCAAGCGCGTGCGCGTGGGCAGCGACGTATGGGTGCGCCGCTCCAATGACGTGATCCCGGAGATCATGGGCGTGGTCTGGGAGGGCGAAGGCGAAGCGCCGGAAACCGATATCCTGCCCCCGAGGGTCTGCCCGGCGTGCGGCGGAGCGCTGACGCAGCGCGGCGCGCACATCTTCTGCCTGAACCGGCAGACCTGCCGCCCGCAGGCCATCGCCCGCATGGCGCACTTCGCGTCACGGCAGGGCATGGACATCGAGGCGTTCAGCGAAAAGACGGCGGAGTTGTTTTATGACAACCTCGGCGTGCGCTCCGCGGCTGATCTGTATACGCTCGACAAGGCGAGCATGGTCGCGCTCAAGGGCTTTGGCGCGAAGAAGGCGGACAAGCTGCTTTCCGAGCTGGAAAAGAGCAAGGACTGCGAGCTGGACGCGTTCCTGTTTGCCATCGGCATTCCGAACATCGGCAAGAAGACCGCGCGCGATCTGATGGAGCACTTCGGCTCGCTGGACAGCCTGATGCAGGCGGGCGAGGAGGAATTGACCGCGCTTGACGATGTGGGCGGCATTGTGGCCGGCTCGATCACGGAATTCTTTGCGGACGGGGAGAATCAGGCGTTTGTGCGCAGGCTGCTTGACTGCGGGGTGAGGCCGCAGATTCACCAGGAGGAAGCGGCGGGCGAGCTCTTTGCCGGCATGACGTTCGTTTTGACCGGTACGCTGCCGACGCTCACGCGCGCGCAGGCGGAGGAAATGATCCGCAAAAACGGCGGCAAGGCGACAGGCAGCGTCTCCAAAAAGACCAGCGTCGTGCTGGCCGGCGAGAGCGCGGGCAGCAAGCTGGAAAAGGCGCAGAAGCTCGGCGTGCGCATCATGGACGAGGCGGAGTTCCTGACGGCGATTGAAAACGGGGAAATGCGCAAATCCTGACGTTTGGGCCTTTCCAATTCCCGGAAGCGGTGCTATAATTAAACGATCCATCAATCGATTTTGCCAAAGGAGCGTGACTGCGGTGAAGAGCATGACCGGCTATGGCCGATGCCACATTGAAGAGGATGGACGCGAAATGACGGTGGAGGTCAAGAGCGTCAACCATCGCTTTCTGGATATTTCCTATCGGCTTTCCCGCACGCTGTCCTTTCTTGACGATACGGTGCGCAAGGGCGTGAGCGCGCGGCTTGCCCGCGGTCATGTGGACGTGTTTGTCAGCTATGCGAACCACCGCCAGGACGCCAAGGAGGTCCGCGTGGATACCGCGCTAGCCAGGGCATACCGGCAGGCGCTGGGCGAGCTGGCCGCGGCCGTGGACAAGGAATCGGACATTCCGCTTGCCGACTACACCCGTCTGCCGGATGTGCTGACCGTGCAGGAGAAGGAGGAGGATCAGCAGGCGGTGCGCGAGCTGTTTGAGCGCGCGCTGGATGAAGCGCTCAACGGCCTGATTCTCATGCGCGAGCAGGAGGGCGAGCGCATGCGCGAGGATATCCTGGAGAAGATCGCCAACATCGAGCGCCTGCGCGACGGCATTGCCGAGCGCGCGCCGCTGGTCGTGTGCGAATACCGGGACAAGCTCACCCAGCGCATCGCGGCGCTGACGGAGGGCGAGATCGACGAGGCGAGGCTGATGACCGAGGTGGCGATCTTTGCTGACCGCGCGGCGATCGATGAGGAGCTGGTGCGCCTGAGGAGCCATGCCGAGGCGATCCGCGAGACGGCGGCGCTCAGGGAGCCTGTGGGCCGCAAGCTCGACTTCCTGGTGCAGGAGCTCAACCGTGAGGTGAACACCATCGGCTCCAAGGCGTCCGACACCGCGATTGCGCAGGCCGTCGTCGCCGCCAAGGGCGAGATCGAGAAGCTGCGCGAGCAGGTGCAGAACGTCGAATAACCGGCGTAACCCCAGTGGAGGAACAAGGTGGATATCAAACTGATTAACGTCGGCTACGGCAACTTCATTTCGTCCAGCCGCATCATCGCGATCATCGGCCCGGATTCCGCGCCGGTCAAGCGCATCATTCAGGAGGCGAAGGAGGAGCGCCGCCTGATCGACGCGACGTACGGCCGCCGCACCCGCGCCGTCATCATTTCCGACAGCGATCACGTGATTCTCTCGGCGGTTCAGCCGGAGACCATCGCCCATCGCTTCGACGTGAAGGACAACACCACGATTGTGGAGGAGGAAGAACCCTGATGCAGCAGCAAAAGAGGGGCACGCTGTTCGTCTTCTCCGGCCCGTCCGGCGTGGGCAAGGGCACGCTGAACGCCAAGCTGATCGCCGAGTTCGGCGATCAGATCGCGTTTTCCGTGTCCGCCACCACGCGCGCGCCGCGAGAGGGCGAGATCGATGGAAAGCACTACTTTTTCATCAGCAGGCAGGAATTTGAAAACCGCATCGCGAATAATGACTTTCTGGAATATGCGCAGTTCGCCGGGAATTGCTACGGCACACCCCGGCCCTACGTCATGAGCCTGCTCGAGCAGGGCAAAAACGTCCTGCTGGAGATCGAGGTGCAGGGCGCGATGCAGGTGATGGAGCGCATGCCCGAGTGCGTGAGCATCTTCGTACTGCCGCCGAGCTATGAGGAGCTGGAGCACCGCCTGCGCGGACGCGGCACCGAAACGGAGGAAAAGATCGCGCAGCGCCTGGCGACGGCGAGGCATGAGCTGACCTTTGCGGACAAGTATCGCTACCGGATTGTCAACGGAGAGGACGTGGAGGCTGCCTATCAGCAGCTGCGCGGCATTTATCTGAAGGAAACGCAGCAGGAATGATTCGCCTGCGCTGCTTTTGAGTGAGAAAGAGGAGGAACTTGTTTATGTCCATGACCAACCCCAACATTCA
>JBJEUH010000164.1:0-14253 GCA_051883735.1 Candidatus Ventricola sp. | reverse complement strand
TCCAGCACGTGAAGCCGGGCAAGGGCGCTGCGTTTGTGCGCACCAAGCTCAAGAATGTCATGACCGGCGCCGTGGTCGAGCGTTCCTTTAACCCGACCGACAAGCAGCCGCGCGCGACCATCGAGACCAAGGAGATGCAGTACGTCTACACCGACGGCGAATTCTACTACTTCATGGACCCGGAGAGCTTCGAGCAGATCCCGCTGACCCAGGATCAGGTCGAGGACGCGATCCAGTTCATGAAGGAAGAGACCATGGCGACCATCCGCTTCTTCAAGGGCAAGGCGTTCTCCGTGGAGGCCCCGAACTTCGTCGTGCTCGAGGTCACCGACACCGAGCCGGGCTTCAAGGGCGACACCACCAGCAACACCACCAAGCCGGCGACCCTGGAGACCGGCTACAAGATCGCTGTTCCGCTGTTCATCAACATCGGCGACAAGATCCGCGTGGATACCCGCGACGGCTCCTACATGGCCCGCGCGTAATCGGGAATCCATCAGAAAGGCGGCCTGACCATGAGCAAGATGGGCGAGAAAGTGGCATACCTGAAGGGCCTGGCGGAGGGACTCGGCGTGACGGCCGAGACCGAAAAGGGCAAACTGATGCTGGCCATGATCGATACGCTGGAGGCTTTCGCCGAGCAAGCCGAGGAGACCGAAGAGGCGCTTCATGAGCTTCAGGAGGTCGTCGACGAGCTTGACAGCGACGTCGGCGATCTGGAGGAGGCGCTGCTCAGCGAGGCTGAGGACGACGAAGACGACGACGAGGAAGAGGACGAGGACGACGATGAGGAGGGCCTCATCGAGTACGAGTGCCCGCATTGCGGCACCGTGATCTTCTTTGACGAGGAAGCCTTTGACATGGAGCAGGAGCATCTGTGTCCGAACTGCAACCGCAAGGTATTTGAAGAGGACGAGAATGACGAGGACGACGACGAGTAATCGTCGGGGGGTAAAGTACGAGTCATGAGGGGGACTGATGTGGACGACGCGCCATCACGCGCATCTTCCGCTCAGCCCCCTTTTTATGAACGGCAATCGAGGATGACGGAACCATGAAGAAGATTCTTTCTTTTCTGATTCTTGCGCTTGCGCTGGCGGCTTCGCTGCCGGCGCTGGCGGAGGATATCCTGTATACTGGCATGGTCACCAAGGCGATGACCCTGCGGGAGAAGAAATCCACGTCCGCCAAGAAGCTGGACAGCGTGGAGGCGGGCGAATTCATCAGCATCATCGATTACGGCGAGCAGTGGACCAAGATCGAGAAGAACGGAAAGACGGGCTATGTGCTCACCAAAAACGTGACCGACCTGGCGCTGGCTGCGGGCTACAATGACGCGGCGGACGCGCAGTACCTGGGCGTGGCGACGAAGGAGCTGACCGTCCGCGAGAAGCAGAGCAAGTCCGCGCTGAAGATGCAGACGCTTGACGAGGGCGAGACGGTCTATATCCTGGAATTGGGCAAGGAATGGCACAAGGTGGTCAAAAACGGCGTGCAGGGCTATGTGCTCTCCGACCCGATCACCGGCCTGGAGGGAGCGCACGAGGGCATCGAGGTGCCCGAGCAGTTCATCTCCGCGCCGGCCTTTGAGGCCGTGTACTCCGCGATGGCGGACGTGAACCTCTCCATCCGCCGCGACAAGGACGAGAATTCCCGTCTGATGGGCACGGTGTACAAGAACGAGTATGTCGATGTGATGAGCACGGACGGCCAATGGGCGCATGTGCGCAAGGACGACGCGGAGGGCTATGTCCGCGCGGATCACCTGCGCTACTTCAAGCGCTACGATCCCTACGGCCCGCTGATCCCGGGCGCGGTCTGGTATCCGTACGCGGCGCATGTCCTGAAGGACACGACCATCTTTGACGAGGAGACGGGCGAGGAGCTTCGCACCGTGACCAAGGGGTCCATCATGGCGGTGAGCGCATTGGATGAAGCCATGGCCGTGACGCTGCCGTACGACCGCACCACGGGCCGCATCCTGGCGACGGGCAACCTGGAGTTTGAGCCGGTTGCGCTGTGGCCGGAGGCGGAGGACGGCGACCTGATCGCGGTGTTCTCGACCTACTATGATCCTGTGCAGACGACGCAGGCGCAGGTTGGCCGCCTGCACAACATCATGCAGGGCGTGCAGCGCCTGAACGACGTGATCGTGCCGGCGGGCGAGAAGTTCTACTTCAACGATTACTGCGCGCCGTATACGGCGGCCAACGGCTATCAGGAGGGCCCGATCATCAACTACGTCTCCAGCGACAAGCTGGGCTACGGCGGCGGCATCTGCCAGGTGTCCACCACGCTGTACAACGCCATTTTGCAGATCCCCATCGAGGTCATCAAGCAGCAGGTGCACTCCTCCTACGGCATCGAGTACGCGCCGCTCGACTTTGACGCGGCGGTCGGCAACGGCAACATCGACCTGCGCCTGCGCAACACGCTGCCCTACGACGTGCGCTTCGTGCTGCAGGCGGTGGACGGCGTGCTGACCGTGCTCGTGTACAGGGCAAGCTGATGCACGGGATGATGCGGGCGGCCGCCTTGCTGCTGGCGCTCATGCTGCTGCTGGCGATCTCTGCGGCGGCCGGCATGGGCGAGGAGGAGCAGGAAGAGGCGCTCTTCTACGGCACCATCGGCAAGAAGATGACCGTGTACCGCTGGGGCGACGAGAAGGCGGCGGTGCTGGGCACCATCGAGGCGGGCCGCGTGGTGGACGTCTACGCGAAGGGGCGCACCTGGACGCGCATCGACTTTGACGGGCGGCAGGGCTATGTGCAGACCAAGTTCGTCGAGATGGTGCAGCGCAAGGACCCGTTTGCCGGACCGATGCCGGGCACGAGCCGGCACGTCGCGGTCGGCTATGTGCTCAAGGATATCTCCTTCAAGCCGGAGGGATACCGGTATCCCATCGAGGTGAGCGAGGGCTCCTGGCTCTCCATCGAGCGGATTGAAGACGAACGCGCGTACTTCCCGTACAGGCGCGAGCCGGACAGCGTGAGCGTCAAGACCGAGAATCTCAGGATATACGATTTTGTGCCGTGGGACGAGGCGCAGCCGGGCGACCTGCTCTACGCGTTCACGACGTTCTACACGACGAGCCTGAACAAGGAGGGCAACGCCGGCAGGCTGTACAACATCGCCCTGGCGACCCAGCGCCTGACGGGCATCCGCGTGGAGGCGGGCGAGACGTTCTCCTTCAACGCCGTATGCGGCCCGTATACCAAGGAAAACGGCTATCGCTCCGCACCGATTCTCTCGGGCGAGAGCGAGATGGGCTACGGCGGCGGCGTGTGCCAGGTGTGCTCCACGTTTTACAACATCGTGCTGCGCGTGCCGATGGTCATCGAGGAGATGAACTGGCATTCGCAGGGCGGCGTGAGCTACCTGCCGGCAGGCTTTGACGCGACCGTGGGCACCAACAGCGACCTGATCGTGCGCAATGTGCTGCCGTATGCGCTGCGCATCGAGTTTGAGAGCCTGGACGGCGTGATGACGGCGTTCCTGTTCCGCGATTATGAGGACAAATGAGGATGAATGCGGATGAAGATTTTGATTTCCAATGATGACGGCGTCTTCGCGCCGGGCATCGCCGCGCTGGTGCAGGCGTTTGCCGGGGCGGGCTACGAGGTGATCGTCTGCGCGCCGGACAGCCAGCGCTCCGCGGCCAGCCACAGCCTGACCATCGGCCGGCGGATCGACGTGAAGGAGACGGCGCTTCATGGCGCGGCCAGGGCGTATGCCATCAGCGGCACGCCGGCGGACTGCGTGAAGCTGGGCCTGACGGTGCTGTGCCCCGAGGCGGAGGCGGTCGTCTCCGGCGTCAACCATGGCCTCAACGTCGGCACGGACGTGCTGTATTCCGGCACGGTGGCCGCGGCGATGGAGGGCGCGATCTGCGGCAGGCCCGCGATGGCCGTCTCCCAGATGGCGGCGCGCAAGGACTATGCAAGGGCGGCTGCGCTGGCCGTGCAGGTGTTTGAGACGATGCGGGCGCATCCGCTGGAGCCGCTGAGCGTGCTCAGCCTCAACTATCCCGAGTGCGACGAGATTCGCGGCCTTGTGACGGCCAGGCTGGAGCAGCTGCACTACACGGAGTCCTATGTGCCCGAAGCGCCGGGGAGCATGAGCTATGTGCTCAGCGGCGAGGTGGACGCCCAGAGACGGCAGAGCGAGGACTACACCAAGCTGACACAGGGCTACGCGACCGTGACGGTCATCCGGGCAGATATGACGGACTGCGCCGCCACAAATGCCTGGGATGCGCTGATTTGACGGAGAATTCAAGAAAACGATGCAAGAAGGGGAAAACTTCTTGCATTTTTTTCGTAGTTTTGATAAAATGGGGGCACAACTATGCAGACTGTCTTCTTCAGGAGGTCGAAACCGATATGCAGGATATGCAGGACATGATGCGCCGGCTCAATCAGTCCGGAAAGCGCCTGAGCAAGGGCCACCGAAAGATTGCCGAATACATCGTGGAGCATTACGACAAGGCGGTCTTCATGACCGCGTCCAAGCTGGGCGAGAAGGTGGGCGTCAGCGAGAGCACCGTCGTGCGCTTTGCCTCGGCGATGGGCTACGAGGGCTATCCGCAGCTTCAGCGCGCCCTGCAGGAGCTTGTCCGTCATTGGCTGACCGCCGTGCAGCGCTTTGAAATGGCCACCGACATCGACCAGAGCGAGGTGCTGCGCACCGTTCTGCATGCCGATATGCAGAACATCCGCACCACCACCGAGGAGATCGACGCGCAGGCGTTCGATGAGGTGGTCGACAAGATCATCGGCGCGCGCCATATCTATGTGATGGGCCTTCGCTCTGCGGCACCGATTGCGCAGTTCCTGGCCTATTACCTCAACTTCATCTTCGACAACGTCCGCATCGTCTCCGAGGCGAGCGGCGACGTGTTCGAGCAGATCAGCCGCATCAACGAGACCGACCTGCTCTTTGGCATCAGCTTCCCGCGCTATTCGACGCGTACCCTGGAGGCGATGAGCTTCGCCAAGGCGCGCGGCGCGCAGGTCGTCGGCCTGACCGACGGCCCGATGTCCCCGATCTGTGCGGCGAGCACCGTGTGCCTCACCGCCCGCACGGACATGGCTTCGTTCGTGGATTCCATGGCGGCTCCGCTGTCGGTCATCAACGCGCTGATCGTCGCGCTGGGCCTGCGCCGCAAGGAGGAGCTCAGCGAGCATTTCCGTCTGATGGAAGGAATCTGGGATGAATACAGGGTCTATGTTGGAAAAGACAAGGCTTGACGTCATCGTCATCGGCGGCGGCGCGGCGGGCATGATGGCCGCGCTGCAGGCCGCCTGGGCGAGCGCGCGGGTGACGCTGCTGGAAAAGAACGAAAAGCTGGGCAAGAAGATCTACATCACCGGCAAGGGCCGCTGCAACGTGACGAACGCCTGCGACGCCGAGGACTTCTTCCGCCAGGTGCCGCGCAACGGCAAGTTCCTCAACGCGGCCGTGCGGCAGTTCGGTCATGAGGACGTGACCTCTCTTTTGTCCATGCTGGGCACGGAGACGAAGGTGGAGCGCGGCAACCGCGTCTTCCCCGTGAGCGACAAGGCGAGCGACGTGACGCGGGCCTTTGCCCGGGGCATGAGGGACGCGGGCGTGCAGGTGGAGCTGAATACGGCGGTTTCCGGCGTGCGCCGGGAGGACGGCGGCTTCTGCGTGGCGCTTGACGGCGGCGGCACGCTGCACGCGAGGGCGGTTGTGATCGCCACCGGCGGCCTGTCCTATCCCTCCACCGGCTCCACCGGCGACGGCTACGCGTTCGCCAGGGAAAACGGGCACACCATCACGCCGCTCTCCGGCTCGCTGGTGGGCCTGACGATCGAGGAAAAGTGGCCCAGGCTGCTGATGGGGCTGTCGCTCAAGAACGTGCGCGTCTGCGCGCAGCTGGGCAAGAAGAAAATCTACGACGAGCTGGGCGAGATGCTCTTTACGCACTTCGGCGTGAGCGGCCCGCTGATCATCGAGCTGAGCAGCCACCTGCCGGAGGATGTGTCCGCCGTCCGGGTGACGCTGGACATGAAGCCGGGGCTGACGCCCGAGCAGGTGGACCTGCGGCTTCAGCGCGAATTCGCGGAAAACGTGCGCAGGCAGCTGTCCTCCGTGCTGGTGACGCTGATGCCCGCGCGCATGGGCCCGGTGTTCGCGCAGCTGTGCGGCCTGTCGCCCGAGCAGCCGATCAACCAGATCACGCGCGAGCAGCGCGCGGCAATCGCGAGGAACCTCAAGGCGCTGCCGCTTCCTGTGACCGGCACGCGGCCGATCGAGGAGGCGATCGTCACGCGCGGCGGCGTGGAGGTCCGGGAGGTCAATCCGGGCACCATGATGAGCAAGCTCGCGCCGGGCCTGTTCTTTGCCGGCGAGGTGCTGGACGTGGACGCGCACACCGGCGGCTTCAACCTGCAGATCGCCTTTTCCACGGGCGCGCTGGCAGGCAGGAGTGCGGCGGCATACGTTACAGAAGCTTAAAGAAAAGTCCTCCCTGCGAGCCGGGAGGGCTTCCTTTATCTAAAACACTTTATCCAGCGCGAAGCGAAGAAGGGTCAAGGGACAATGTCCCTTGCGGGGTTTGGGGCAGAGCCCCAAAAAGGAGGTAACCGCATGCTGCAATACGAGGAAAAACGAAGAATCTATGAGCGCAGCGCCCGGCTGATTCTGCTGCTGGCCCTGCGCGACGTGTGTCCGGGCGCACAGCTGCGCGTGGAGCACAGCATCGGACAGGGCGTGTACATGAACGTATCCGGGGTGAGTCTGACGGCGGCGCTGGTGCGCAGGATCGAGGCGAAGATGCACGAGATTTCTGCGCGGAACCTGCCGATCGTCAAGTCCCGCTGGACGCGCGAGCAGGCGATCGCCTACTTCGCCTCGCAGGGACAGATGGACACCGTGCGCCTGCTCGGATACCGCCCGTTTGATTACTTTGACGTGTACACCTGCGACGGCCTGAGCGAGTATTTCTACGGCGATATGGCGAAGTTGACCGGCGAGATCGACCGGTTTGCGCTGCGGTTTTACTATCCGGGCATGGTGCTGCTGCTGCCGGGCGACGACCTGTCCGGCCCGCCCGCGCCGTTTGTGGAGCGCCCGCAGCTCATGCGCACCTATGCGGAGGCGAACGAGCACTCCCGCATCCTGCGCTGCGAGACGGCGGCGGACCTCAACGACCTCATCGCCCGGGGCGAGGGCCGCACGTTCATCCGCGTGAGCGAGGCCCTGCAGGAGCGCGTCATCGCGGGCATCGCCGAGCGCATCGTGGCGCGCGGCGCGCGCGTGGTGTTCATCGCCGGGCCGTCCTCGAGCGGCAAGACGACGTTCGCCAACCGGCTGTCCGTGCAGCTGCGGGTGAGCGGCAAGCATCCGGTGGCCATCTCGCTGGACGATTACTACCTGAACCGGGAAGACGTGCCCAAAAATCCGGACGGCTCGCCGGATCTCGAGTGCCTGGAGGCGATCGACGTGCCGCTGTTCAACGAGCAGCTCATCGATCTGCTGGCCGGGCGCGAGGTGGAGCTGCCGCGCTACTCGTTCTACACCAAGCGCCGCGAGGAAAAGGGCGTGAAGCTCTCGATTTCCGGGGAGGATATCCTCATCGTCGAGGGCATCCACGGCCTCAACGACGCGCTGAGCTGCGATATCCCCAGCGAGCTCAAGTTCCGCGTGTACGTCAGCGCGCTCACGCAGCTGAACCTCGACTGCCATAATCGCATCCGGACGACGGACGTGCGGCTCATGCGCCGCATGGTGCGCGACCACCGCACCCGCGCGACCAACGCGCTGGAGACGATGCAGATGTGGGACAAGGTGCGCGCGGGCGAGGAGAAGTACATCTTCCCGTTCCAGGAGAGGGCGGACGTGATGTTCAACACGTCGCTGCTCTACGAGATCGCCGTGCTCAAAAAGTACGCGTATCCGCTGCTCTGCGAGATCGGCGAGGACAGCCCGTATTATGTCCGCGCGCGGCGGCTGTGCAAATTCCTGCACTACTTCAAGGACATGGAGGAGGAAAATGAGATCCCGCCGACGTCGATCCTGCGCGAGTTCATCGGCGGATGCACGTTCTACGGCGAATGACACGGCAAATTTTTCCTCGCAAAACGCTGATACTTTTCCGCGCCCCGGCGCACAATAGCGGCGAGGAGGCGAATCCAGTGAAAAAAGGTATTTTGGCCCTGCTGTGCATCGTCATGGCAGGCATGGTGCTCAGCGGCTGCGCGGCGCGCACGGCCAGCGGCACGACAGCGACGGCGGCCCCGATCATGACCAACAGCCCGATGGCGACGACGAACGCCCCGGAAAGCGGCGCGACGGTCTCGCCGGAGATGTCCCCGGACATGAACAACGGCGCAGCGGTGGGCGCGCAGACCGGCACGACGGCGGGCGCGGCGAACGGCACGGATGTGACCGGCAACGCGACGGCGATGACCCCGGCGCAGGCCGACCGGCTGGCGGAGAAGATCGCCGATGCGGTTGAGCGCATCAGCGAGATCGACGATGCGGAGGTCGTCATCGACAGCAATTCCCGCGTGCTGGTGGCCGTCGAGTTTGAGGATCAGTATCAGGCGGGCCTGGACGACCGCATGAAGCAGATGATCGTCCAGGCGGTGCAGAAGGTGGACGACGGTCTTAAGGACATCGAGATCACCGACGACGATACACTCTATGGCCAGGTCAAGGGCCTGGGCGAACGCCTCGCAAACGCGACCGGCCTTGACGAGCTGGCCGATGACTTCGGCGATCTGTGGAATCGGATTACCGGCAGATAAAAAACGTGGCTTTGCGCCGCGCGAAGCGAAGAAGGGAGTCTGAGGGATGAAATCCCTCAGGCAGGGGTATGGGGGCAAGGCCCCCATCGTTCCCCATAGGCGAAGCCTCAAAGGCAAGAATCGCAGCGGAGCCGAAGGCGACTATTGCGATTCCGGCAACACGGCTTCAAACAGGCTTGAAGCAAAGAGCGCATAAACAGGGAGCTTTCCGGCGGATGTGCTGGAAAGCTCCCTGCGTTTTGAACTTGAATCGGGGCTTGAGTTCTGGGCTTGAATTCCGGCTTTGCGGATCAGACCCGTCTCAATCGTAGGCTGCTGCGCAGCCTGCTCTGAGACTACTTTTTTGAATGATATAAGGGGACGTTGGGGCCGCGGGCCCCAAACCCCGCCTGAGGGATCTTATCCCTCAGACTCCCTTTTTCGCTTCGCGCGTATCAGCGCAGCTTGAGCACATCCACATTCTCTATCCCGTAGTGCGCAAGCAGCGCGATCGCCTCCCTCGTGATCACCTCGCCGGACACCGCGATCGGAATCGCGGGCGGGCAGGCGACGGTCGGCGCGCCGCAGACGCGGCCCAGCGCTTCTCCGGCGGGAACCGTGTCGTGCGGGGCAAACACCGCCTCGCGGATAGAGCAGACGCGCTCGCCTTTGGCCATGGGCAGGACGGGACGCGGCCGCGCACTCCCCTGACAGGCACCCAGCGCTTCGGCCAGGCGATCCATGTCCGCCTGCGGGGTTTCAGGCGTGAGCATGAAGACGATCGTCTCCGGGTCGGCGAACTCGCATTCCACGCCGCGCTCGCGCAGGCGCTGGGCCAGCGCCGTGCCGGTCGTCCCCGCCGCGCACGCATCCAGCGTCAGCTTCAGCGGATCGGACGGGAGCGCCTGCCAGCCGTTTTCCGCGAGGCGGACGCGCAGCGCGCCGATGCGCCCGACGGTTTCAGACAGCGCCCGCGCATACCCGCTGGCCAGGTAGGCGTTGCACAGGTCCAGCGACGTGAGCGTCAGGTAGGAAGGGCTGGTGGAGCCAAAGAGCGCCATGGCCTGTTTGGCCTGCTGCGCAAAGGCGGCGGGTGCGGATTTGGCAATGTGCAGGTACGCGCCGCCGGTGAGCACGGGCAGCGTCTTGTGCGCGGAATCGCAGCAGATGTCCGCGCCGAGGTCGAGCGGATGCCGGCTGGGGGAGAGGAAGCGCAGGTACGCGCCGTGTGCGTTGTCCACGGCCAGCACCGTGCCATGCGCATGGCAGATCCGGGCGAGTGCGGCGACGTCCGCCTGCCCGCCGAGGTAATCCGGGCTGGTGATGTAGACCGCCGCGGGCGGCGCATCCATGGCACAGAGCGTGCGCTCCAGGCGCTGGGGCGTCACCTCGCAGGCGCACAGCGAGGTCATGCTTTCCGGCCAGAGCCAGACGACGTCGATGTCCAGCAGCGCCGCGGCGAAGACGAACGCCTTGTGCACGTTGCGCGCGGCAACGACGACCGGCCTGACGCCGGGCGCGCGGCAGGTCAGGCAGAGGAACAGCATCGCGCGGATGCACTGGCTGGAGCCCTCGGTGGAAAGAATCGTGCGCGCGGAGCCGAAGAGATGCGAGGCGTTTTCCTCGCTCTCCCGGATGATGCCGTCCGCCTCGTACAGGCTGTCGGCCCCGGCGATCTCCGTGATGTCCAGCGCCTCGCAGCCGAGAAATGCCCGGCCTTTGTGACCGGGCATGTGCAGACGCGCCGTGCCGGATGCGGCGTAGCGCCGCACAAAGTCCGCGATGGGCGTGTTCATTTACCTGTTCCTCTCCGCGTCCTCGGCCACGCGCATCATGATCGCGCACTCGATGCGCTTTTTGAACAGCTCGCAGCCCGGCTTGTATACGCCGCGGATGCTGCCGGTGGCGTGGTAGGCGTTGGCCGAGCAGCCGCCGGAGCAGTAGAGCTTGGCCCAGCAGTCCGCGCACTCGGGACGGGCATAGGCGTTGCACGCGCGGAATTCCTCGCGAAGCGCCGTGTTGGTCACGCCGTCCCAGAGGTTGCCCAGCTTGTAGCGCTCCTCGCCCACGAACTGATGGCAGGGGTACAGATCGCCCCACGGGGTGACGGCCATGTACTCCGTGCCGGAGCCGCAGCCGGAGATGCGCTTGTAGATGCACGGGCCCTCGGTGAGGTCGAGCATGTAGTGATAGAAGGTGAAGGGACGGCCCTCCTGCTGGCGATGAAGCATTTCCTTCGCCAGAATCTCGTACTGGTCCTTGACGGTTTCGATGTCCTCTTTCGTCAGAGCGGCCGGGTCGCCCTCGGCGCAGACCACCGGCTCCATGCTCAGCTCGGTGAAGCCCATGTCCGCCATGTGGAAGACGTCCTTTGTAAAGTCCGGGTTGGCGTGCGTGAACGTGCCGCGCATGTAGTAGTTCCTGTTGCCGCGCGCCTGCACAAACCGCTTGAACTTGGGCACGATGCGGTCGTAGCTGCCGTTGCCCGCGTAATCGACGCGCAGGCGATCGTGAATCTCCTTTCGGCCGTCGAGGCTGAGCACGACGTTGCTCATCTCCCGGTTGGAGAACTCGATCACGTCGTCGTCAATCAGCATGCCGTTGGTGGTCAGGGTGAAGCGGAAGCGCTTGCCGTGCTGCTTTTCCACGCTGCGCGCATACTGCACCAGCTGCTTGACCACGTCCCAGTTCATCAGCGGCTCGCCGCCGAAGAAGTCGACCTCCAGGTTGCGGCGCGTGCCGGAGTGCTCGATGAGGAAGTCGAGCGCGCGCTTGCCGACCTCAAAGCTCATCAGCGCGCGGTCGCCGTGGTACTTGCCCTGGCTGGCGAAGCAGTAGGAGCAGTTGAGGTTGCAGGTGTGGGCGACGTGCAGGCACAGCGCCTTGACCACGTCGCCGGAGCGCTCCTTGAGGGCGCCGGCCATCGGCGCGAAGGTGTCCGGGGTGAAGAGCTTGCCCCGCGCCTTGAGCGCCGCCACGTCGCCGATGCACAGGCGGATCTCCTCCTCGGTCACATCCTCGCGTTCGCCGTACTTGTCCATCATGGCCGCGACGATCTCGTCCTCCGTCGCATTTTCAAACATCGCGATGATGTCGTAGGCCACGTCGTCCACGGAGTGCACGGAGCCGGAGCAGGTGTCCAGCACGATGTTGTAGCCGTTGAGCTTGTACTGATGAAGCATACTTTCCTCCAAAGATCATGAAGTGAATCAACCGATCCATGCCGGGAGATGAACATAAAAAGTGCCGCCCGAAGGCGGCAAGCTTTTTTGAGTTACTTGTTCTCGCACTGCTGATTGGCCACGCCGCAGCTGGTCTTGCAGGCGGACTGGCAAGAGGTCTGGCACTCGCCGCAGCCGCCGTTCTTCGCGCTCTCGCACATGTCGCGGGTCTCAAGCGTCTTGATTCTCTCCATAACCGCTATCTCCACTTCTCAAATAGATTTGATTGTTTGCCGCCTCCGCGCTCAGCGCCGATACGGCCCGATAATCATCCAAAGTATAGCACAGGGCGGCATGTAAGTCAAGCAATCCCGCGGCCCAAAATGGCGGAGCGCCGGCTGTCCTGCGCAGCCGGCGCAATTTTCGTGAAAGGGGTTGCGGGAAACGGAATTGGATAGTATAGTAGAACGTGATGCGATCACAGAAATACATTTGGAGGGACGACATGGAAAGCAAAGAAAAGAGAAGCACCTTTTCCGGCTCCATCGGCTTCGTGCTCGCGGCGGCGGGCAGCGCGGTGGGCCTTGGAAACATCTGGCGCTTCCCGTATCTGGCGGCCAAGGACGGCGGCGGCGTCTTCCTGCTGTGCTATCTGGTGCTGGCGCTCACCTTTGGCTTTACGCTGCTGACGACGGAGATTGCCATCGGCCGGAAGACCGGCAAGAGCCCGCTGACGGCCTATCGCGCGATGCATGAAAAATTCGGCTGGCTGGGCGCGCTGGCCTCCCTGGTGCCGTCGCTGATTCTGCCGTACTACTGCGTGATTGGCGGCTGGGTGCTCAAGTATCTGGCGGATTTCCTGACGGGCGCGGGCGCTGCCGCTGCGGCGGACGGGTACTTCGCCGGCTTCATCACCGGCGTCGGCAGCCCGATCCTCTGGTTCCTTGTGTTCCTGGCGGCGACGTGGTTCGTCGTGTACAAGGGCGTGGACAAGGGGATCGAGAAGCTCTCGCGCATCCTGATGCCGGTTCTGCTGCTGCTGATTGTCGCCATCGCCTGCTTCTCGCTGACGCTTGAGCACACGGACGCGGCGGGCGTGACGCGCACGGGCCTTGAGGGCATGCGGGTCTATGTGATTCCCGATTTCTCCGGCATGACGCTGGGACGCTTTCTGGTCGTGCTCATGGACGCGCTGGGCCAGCTGTTTTTCTCCGTCAGCGTGGCGATGGGCATCATGATCACCTACGGCTCCTATGTGAAGAAGGAAACCAACATCGTGAAGGCGGTCAACCAGATCGAGATTTTCGATACGCTGGTCGCGTTCCTGGCGGGCCTGATGATCGTGCCCGCGGTGTACACGTTCATGGGCACGGAGGGCATGAGCGCCGGCCCGAGTTTGATGTTCATCTCCCTGCCCAGGATCTTTGAGGCGATGGGCCCCGTGGGCGCGGTGGTCGGCATGGTGTTCTTTCTGATGGTCGCCTTCGCGGCGCTGACCTCGTCGGTGTCCATCATGGAGGCGGTCGTCTCCTGCGTGCAGGACAGGCTGCATGCCGGCCGCACGAAGGCGACGCTGGGCGTGACCGCCGTGGCGCTGGTCATCGGCCTGGCCGTGTGCCTGGGCTACAACGTGTTCTACTTCGAGCTGCGCCTGCCCAACGACAGCGTGGGCCAGGTGCTCGACGTGCTCGACTACATCAGCAACTTTGTGCTGATGCCGGTCGTCTCCGTGGCGACCTGCGTGCTGGTCGGCTGGGTGCTGGGCCCCAGGAGCACCATTGAGGAGGTCACGCGCAACGGCGAGCGCTTTGGCCGCGAGAAGCTCTATGTCGCGATGGTCAAGGTGGTCGCGCCGGTGCTGCTGGTGTTCCTGCTGCTGCAGTCGCTGGGCGTCGTCAGGCTGTAAAATGGATGCCATTTCAGCTGCTTTCATACGCGCGAAGCGAAGAAGGGGTTTGGGGATGAAATCCCCAAGCAGGTTCAGGGACCGGAACCTGCCGCCGCCAGTGGCGGAAGCAGGCAGGCGGAGTGTCGGAAACGGCAAGGAGCGCTTGCGCGACTATGCCGGGTTCCCGGGTCAGCAGCCCTAACGTATCCTAATATGGCGAAGCCATCAAAAGAAGCAGTCAGGGAGCGAAGCGTTACCTGACGGTGAGGAATGTTGGCTTGCATGGAGCCGGACATCAGACTTTTTTGCACATGCCGCAAGCCTTATGCCTGCGGCATGTCTTTTTTCTGCGGCGGAGCCGTGGGCAGATCGCCCAAAGCCGGGTTGTCCAGAAGCTTTCCCGTCTCCGAAAAGCGGGAACCGTGGCAGGCGCAGTCCCAGGTGCGCTCCT